>JABFRX010000133.1 GCA_013140995.1 Alphaproteobacteria bacterium
GTCACTGCCGGATCCGTGACTGCACCTTCAACCGCCGTCGGGTCCACGCCCTCGGCCGGCTTGTTCATTTTGTTCGTGTAATACCAGTAAGCCGCGACCGCCAGGATGACGACCGCGATAAAGAGGAACAGACCAGTTCTATTCATTCTTTCTCTCCGTTTATGGCCGCCATGGGTGGGCCATGAATCCCCGTTTCGCCGTACCACTTTTCAGTGAAGCTGCGCTGCCTGCTTGCAAGAAAAAAGGCAGCCGAGGCCGCCGTCCTTGCAAGTCCCTCACCGCACGCTCTCGCACGACTTGAGAGCAAGACTAACATCGCGCGAACCCCCATCAAGCGCGGCACGGCGGCACACCCGAGGGCGTTCTGCCGCAGAATGGCGGCCTGAACCTGGCGGAATCGTTAGGCTTTCGAACAATCGCCGGTTGCTGAGCCCAAACGTCGCGGCCTATGCTGCGGTGCACGATCCAGGGCGGGGGGCCTTGGGTCTCGGGGACGGTGCGGAATCGTCATGAATGTTCATCGAAGCGCACCCTCGGAAGAGGTTGGGGCGTCGCGTTTGGCCGCCGCCGAGGTCGGAGCGTTTCTGACCGCGAACCCCAGCGTCCAATATGTCGACTGCGTGTTCGTCGATCTGTGCGGGAACGTGCGCGGCAAGCGAATCGCGAGCGCAGACCTTCAGATCGTGTTTCGAAGCGGGATGGCGGTTCCCTCGTCGATATATTTTTTAGATTCGCGGGGGGACGTTATCGAGCGCTTGCCTGCCGGCGCGGGCGCGCAGGGGACAGCTTGGCCGGTTGCGGGGTCGCTAACACGCGTGAGTTGGGCGCAGCGGCCGCATGGGCAAGTGCTGATGTCGCTAACCGATGCGAAGGGCGAGCCTTACTTCGGGGAACCGCGGAATGTGCTGAAGCGAGTTCTGCGGCGCTTCGAAGACTTTGGTGTCATTCCTGCGCTTGGCGTGGAGATGGACGCGTACGTCGTCGATCGCGAACGCGGCAAGGATGGTGCGCCGCATGAGTTGGCGGGTGTGCACGCCGAGTTTGTGAGCCTTCTCTGTGACGGGATCGTAACCGCCGGCGAGGTGCAGGCTCTTCCGCGCTTATCGGTGCAGGCTGAAGGTTCGCGGCTTCGTTTGGGTTTCGCAATTGAAAACGACTCGCTGACGGCTGTGGATTGCGCGGTATTTCTGCGGCAGGCCGCGCGTGCGGTTGCCCGGAAGGAGGCGCGCGACGTCCTGTTCATGGCGCAGCCGTTTCTTGGGCGGCCGGGTAGCGGCATGCGGATGACCGTCGATCTGAACCGCGCCGGCGAGAGCGTCTTCTCAACCGATGCTGGCGGTGACCTGGTGCGATTTGCGGTTGGCGGATTGCAGGCGCTGATGGGCGAGTCGCTGGCTCTGCTTGCGCCCAGCGAAAATGCGTTCCGGCGCTTCGGCAGCGGCTTCACCGCGCCCCGAAATCGGCGGTGGGGGTACGCCAACCCTTCGACAAACATTTCGATTGTTCCAGGAGGACGGCAGGCCGCGCTGCTACACCGCTTGGCCGGAGCGGACGCCAATCCTTATCTCGTGGCCGCTTCTGTTTTGGCCGGAATTCATTATGGGATACAGCAGAACCTCGACCCCGGTAACGCCGCCGCCGGTGACGTGTCGGCGCTTGTCGATCCTACGTTGCCCACCACTATCGACGCGGCTCTGCTTTCGCTCGAGAACGGCAGTGTAATGCGGGAGTATTTGGAACCCGCGTACGTCGATCTCTATTGCGCGACGAAGCGGACGGAACTCGAACGCTTCCACAACTTCATCCCGGCGCACGAGTACGACTGGTACGCCTAGGCCGCGCGGGCCGCACTCTCTTCCGCAAATGGCAACGTGAAGGTGACGCTTGTTCCGATCGCGAGTTCACTCTCGATGACGAGCTTGCCGCCGTGCAGTTCGACGAGCGCGCTTGAAACCGGGAGGCCCAGCCCCATACCGCCGTTATTTTGGTGGCCGGCCGTTTCGGCTTTCTCGAATGGCCTCATCACGCGCGGGATATCGTTTTCTTCGATACCGATGCCGGTATCGTGAATCCAGATGGCGACGCCGCTCGCGTTCGCACGGGTTTCGACAGTGATGAAGCCGTCGGAGCTATTGAACTTGATCGCGTTCGACAAAAGGTTCAACAGAACCTGCTTGATAGCGCGCCGGTCGGCTTTGACCGGCGGCAGGTCCGGCGTGTTGATGCGGAACTGGAGGCCTGCTTCGTCGGCTTTCGGCTTGATTGTCTTTATAGCGTCATTGACGAGTTGCGACGGGTCGGCCGCGACAAATTCAAGCTCGATCTTGCCGGACTCGATCCGTGCCATGCTGAGTGCATCGTTGATCAGGTCGAGCAGGTGCTGGCCCGAACGATTGATGTCGCTTGCGTATTCGGCATAGCGCGGGGGCAGGGCGCCCAGCATCTCGTTCCGCATGACGTCGGAGAAGCCGATGATGGCGTTCAGCGGCGTGCGGAGCTCGTGACTGACGTTGGCCAAAAATTCGGACTTCGCGCGGCTGCCTTCTTCTGCGCGTTCTTTCTCGGATTCCAAGCGCTTCGCGAGTTCGCTGAGTTCGCGGGTCTGGGTTTCAAGCAGATTGCGCGAGGTTTCAAGTTCGTCCTCGTGCGCTTTGAGGGCCGTGATGTCGGTTGCGACGGCGATCTTGCCGCCTTCGAGGGCGCGGCGTTCGCTGACCAGGAGCCAGCGGCTACCGGCTTTCTGCAATTCGATGGTGCCGGTGTTGCCGGAGGAGTCGAACATTTCGAGTGGTGCAGCGGTGTCGGCGCCTTCGCCCGGCGACCGGGCACGCTTGAATATCGCGCCCCGGGATTCGCCGGCGCGAACGCCGTCGATGCCGTAGAACTCTTGGAAGCGTTTGTTGCAGACGATCAACTGGTCGTCTCGATCCCAAAGGACGAACGCTTCGGCAGCGTTCTCGAAAGCCGCTTCGAGGACGCGTTCGACGGCATCGACCCGGGCGTCCGCGCGCTTTTGATCGGAGATGTCCAATACGATGCCGGAGAGGCGGCCCTCCTCGGAGCGGATTGTGCGGTAATGCTGCCCCTTCGCGCGCATCCAAACCCAGTGTCCGTCAGCGTGCTTTGCACGGAACGAACGATCGTAGCCGTCGGCGCCGGAACGCACCGCGCCTTCGATTGCGCTCAGGACGAAACGGTCGTCGGGGTGGATCAACTCCTCCGCCTCATCGAGCGACATGATGCGGGGCTGTTTCCCGCGGCCCAATAAGCCGTTCATCGCGCCGGACCAATAGAGCCGGCGATTTGCGATGTCCCAATCCCAGATGCCGCATTTCGCACCACTGACAGCGAGTTCGAAACGTTCCTCAGTGCGTCGTAGGACTCCATCGACGCGCGACGTTTTTTCAATCTGTGTGAGTAGCGCCCAAGCCAGCGCCGCGCCAAGCAGGCTCGGCCCGAAGATCATGATCGAATAGAGCGGCAAGGACTGATACCACTGCGACAACGCGTCGGCTGCCCGCACGACGGTGACGAGCCGGAGGTCGTAGCCGGGGAGCAGGCGAGCCGTTGTCAAATAGTTCGCGCCGCCGTCCGCGATATAGCGCAGCGAAGGGGTCGTCGAGACGTTCGCCGGAATGGCGGAGGCCGCGTTTGCATACAGGGAGTCGTCGATCCCGGTCGATGCGATGCGTCGGGTTTGGGCGTCAGCTAGTATAACGCCGACACTGCGGCTGCCCTGAACGCTTTCGAGCAAGCTTGTAAGATAGCGCGGGTCGATCAGCGCAAACACGAATTGACCGGCGATGCTGTCGCTACGCATGGCGACCACAAAAGGGCTTTTGCCAAACTCATTGTCTGTCAGCGTACCGGACACAAAGCGTACGCTTTCCGGTGTTGCTGCCAGTTTATTTAGCAGCGTCATGTCGCTTAGGCGGCGCGGTTCGATTGGGGTGCCGTTCTTATCCCAGGCAACATTGCCGAGAGCATCCGTGGCGACCACGTTCACAAGCGCTGGGTCGGCTGCCACAGCGGCGCCCGGCGAGATGCGAGCCGCGCGATTCAACATCACTTGCGTGCGGTCGAGTGCGCCGGTAACCAGCGCGCCGGTGACGGCAACGAAAGATCGGGACTCGCGCTCAACTTGTTCCAGCGCGATTGCATGGTCCTTGCGCATCTGGATCGATGCTGCGGCTGCAACCGAGAGCACGGTTGCAAACGTCCCCAGCACAATCCAAAGCGACGTACGCCGTTTCGCCGTCATCCCCGACCATGCGCCTAGGGCGCGTGCTGACGATGTACGGACCGTTGTTGTTGTGGCCATTGCCATTTTTGATCGCACAGACTCGAATCAGGTCCAGGGGCCGATTATGTCGGTCGCCCTGCGCCTGCAACACCCAGTGAGTGCGATCTGCAACAGGTAAAGCTCGAATCGTGGCTTTCGAGACTCAGCCCAGCGTCTTCTCGGTAATCTCCTGCACGTTGCGGGACAGGCTCTTTGCATCTTTGATGCGCATCAGTTGTTCGCGCATCAGCTTCTGGCGTTTTCCATCGAAGCGGCGCCAGGTTTCAAACGCCCCGCATAAGCGGGCGGCAACCTGCGGGTTGAGCTTGTCGAGCTTCATGACGTTGTCGGCCAAGAAGGCGTAGCCCGAACCGTCAGGCGCGTGGAAGCGGAGCTGATTGTTCATAACAAAAGCGCCGATCAACGCACGGACGCGGTTCGGGTTTTCGATGCTGAAAGTAGCATGCTTCGTAAGTGCTTTGACTTGAGCCAGCGTGTCGGAGCGGCAAGAGCTTGCCTGCAAGGACATCCATTTGTCCGTCACCAGGGGATTGGCTTTCCAATGGTCGTAAAATTGCTTCAGCGCTTTGTCGCGCTCATCGCCATCCATATCGACCAAGGGAGCCATGCCGCCGATTTTGTCGGTCATGTTGTCGGCGGCGCGGAACTGCTCGAATGCTAGGGTCCGGGTTTCTTTTGTGTCTTCGGCGGTCAGATAGCGCAGGCACATGTTGCGCAACGCACGGCGGCCGGCAGACGTTGCATCTGGGCTGTACGGCTCGTTGCTCTTGAACGACTGATAGGTTTCGCGAAGCGCGCCTTTATGGGTACTGGCGAGGGCCTTCTTCAACGTTTCGCGCGCGGTATGGATGGCATCGGGATCGGCATCCTCGGTCAACTGCGCAAGCTCCATCTCGCTGGGCAGCTGGATCGCGAGCGCGGTGAACGCAGGGTCTTTGCGCGCGTCGCGCAGCAGTTCGCCGAAAGCACCAACGAAAAGTTCGTCGGCTTCAGGCGTCTTGCCGGCGAGCACCTGTTTTATCATGCGCAGCAGCGTTCCGGTTGCGATGTTCTGGCCCGACTCCCAGCGATTGAAGGCGTCCGAGTCCTTCGCCATCAGGAAGGCGCGGTCTTCGCCGTTCAGATCCGTTTCGAAGCGGACGGGCGCGGAGAACCCTCGGCCTATTGACGGAACAACCGGCTCGCCGACGCCCGTGAGTTTAAACGTTTGTTTTGCCTTGCGCAGATTCAGTACGTGGGTTGATGACCTCTCGCCATCGTACGCAACCGTTAGGTCGCGGCCGCTCTTGCGTCCGACGAGGCCGACGGAGACCGGAATGTGCATCGGCTCTTTCGCCTTCTGTCCAGGCGTCGAGGCGAGGTGCTGCTCCAGCGTCACTTCGAAGGTCTTTGATGCCGCGTCGTACTTGCCTTTGGCCTTCACTTGCGGTGTGCCGGCCTGCGAATACCAGAGTTTGAATTGCGTTAGCTCAACGTCGTTCGCGTCTTCCATCGCTTTGATGAAGTCGTCGCACGTGGCCGCCGTGCCGTCGTGCCGCGCGAAATAGAGGTCGGAACCTTTGCGAAATCTCTCGGCGCCCAAGATCGTGCGCACCATGCGGCAGAGTTCGGCACCCTTCTCGTAGACGGTTGCGGTGTAGAAATTGTCGATCGTGAGGTACGAGTCCGGGCGGACGGGGTGGGCGAGGGGGCCTCCGTCTTCTTGGAACTGTCGCGCGCGCAAGGCACGCACGTCGCCGATGCGCTCCACAGCGGCGGAACGCATGTCGGCGGAGAACGATTGGTCGCGGAAGACAGTGAAGCCTTCCTTCAGCGAAAGTTGAAACCAATCGCGGCAGGTGACACGGTTACCGGACCAGTTGTGAAAGTATTCGTGGCCCACGACTGCTTCGATCAAATCGTAGTCGGTATCCGTCGCAGTGTCGGGGCGGGCTAGGATCAGCTTGTCGTTGAAGATGTTGAGGCCCTTGTTCTCCATGGCGCCGAAGTTGAAGGCGCTGACGGCCACGATGTTGAAGACGTCGAGATCGTACTCGCGGCCGAACGCATCTTCGTCCCATTTCATGGAGCGCTTGAGCGCACCCATCGCGAAGTCGACTTTGTCTTCGTTGCCGTGCGTTACGTAGATGCCGAGCTTCACCCGGCGCCCGGAGCTTGTGACGTAGTGGTCCTGCGCGTGCGCAAGATCGCCTGCAACGAGTGCGAAGAGGTACGAAGGTTTCGGAAACGGGTCGTCCCATTCCGCCATATGCCGGCCGCCGGGCAGCGCTGTGTAGCCATCGGGGTTGCCGTTCGAAAGCAGCACTGGAAAGTGCGCTTTGTCGGCGATCATCCGCACGCGGTAAGCGGACATGTTGTCCGGCCGGTCGTAGGAGTAGGTGATGCGGCGAAAGCCTTCGGCCTCGCATTGCGTGCAGAACATGCCGTCGGACATGTAGAGGCCGCTGAGTGCGGTGTTCGCCTTCGGATTGACTTCCACCGCAGTCTCGAGCCGGAAGCGCGTCGCCGGCGGATGCTTGATCGTGAGCTTGTCCGCCGTCACCTCATAGGCGTCTTTGGGCAGCGGTCTGCCGTCGAGCTTGATGTCGAGAAGCTTCAGGTGTTCTCCGTCCAGCACCAGCGGGCCGACTGCGTCGTTTTGGCGTTCAATGTGCAGCGTCGCGTAGACCCGCGTCGCCGTCTCATCGAGGTGGAACTCAAGCTCGGTCCGCGCCACACGGTAGGGGGTGGCGCGATAGTCTTGGCGGCGGATCGGGATCGGCGTTTCGGTTTTCATGACGCAAGGGTTCTCACAAAGCGAAGCCTTGCGTTGTATGCGATTTGTGCCGCCGTGCGGTAGGCCCTAGTCGAACACGGCGTCGAGATCGAGCTTGGGGCCAGCCAAGCTGCCGAACGTGCCTTGTTCCGCGATCTCCTTCGCGGCCGCCGAAAAGCCGCGCCAAGCCGCGCGGGCGAGCGACCCGCCGACGCTGATCCGGCGAACGCCGAGCTCTGCGACCTCGGCTACGGTGATCCAAGGGCCGCCAATGAGGTTGACCGGTTTTGGCGCGATGGCCTTCACAACCGCAGCGATGTCGTCCTTCTTGCTCAATCCCGGCGCGAAGAGACAGTCGGCGCCGGCCGCGGCGAACGCTTGAAGGCGCTTGATCGTTTCGGCCAGGTCCGGGCGGCCTCTGATAAACCCTTCCGAACGCGCGGTGAGCAGCACGCCGCTCCCCGACTTATCGATCGAGGCGCGGGCTGCCTTGATGCGGTCGACGGCGTCGCTGAACGCGTAGAGCGGTTCGCCGTCGCCACGGGTCGAATCTTCGATCGACAGACCGGCTATGCCGGTCGCGACCGCTTTCGCGACGTTCGCGGCAACACCGTCCGGTTCGACGGCGAGGCCGTCTTCGAAGTCGGCGTTGACGGGGATGGTCACGGCCCCCGCTAGCGTCTTCAAGTGCGCGAGCAACTCGTCGAGGGTGACGTCGTTATCGCGATGACCCTGCGACCAGGCGAACCCTGCGCTTGTACTCGCGACGGCCTTGAAGCCTAGTTTTTCGAGATAGATTGCGCTGCCGGCGTCCCATGGATTAGGGATGACGAAGCAGCCGCGCTCGTGCAGGCGGCGGAACGTGTCGATTTTGGATGACATGGCGGGCTTCCGGAAAACGTGTCGGGCGTCGCGCCAGATGGCGGACGCCCAAACGTCAATTCTTCCAGGACAGCGATGTCAACAGCTTACTGCGGAACGTCCTGCTCAATGTAGCGCAGCATCCCGGCTGCCTCCTGGCAGAGCGTTTGGACTTCGTGCGGCACGTTTTCCGGCTCAAGCTTCACGAAATCGGTCAGCACGCGCAGAAGGGCCGCCATCTTCGGTGCCGTCACGATCATGCGCGCTTGGTGTTCGATCTTCTCCGGATAGAGATCGTATTCCGAACCCGGCGTGCGCCAGCCGCCCCATTCCGCTTCACCGGTCACCACTTGAGGGTGCGTACCGGGGTAGGGGTGGTTGCCACACTCTTCGGGGGCTTTGTATTTGTTCTTCGCGCGAACGAGGCGCCAGTTTTCGGAACCGACGGCGACAGCCGAAGTGTTGTGCGCTTGCTCGGTTTGAAGCTCTTCGGCGGTGAACTCGCGGCCGAGCCCAACATCGTAGAAGATGCGCAGCGGCTCATCCAAACCCTTCGTCCAATGCGGAACCACGCGCTCGATCGTCGACCACGTGCCGACGGTCTTCACGTAGATGCGCTGGTTTTTGTGAAATGCTGCTTTTGCCATGACTTACCCCTGGCGCCATTTTTCGGCGCTTTATCCCAGAGTGTATCCTGCCGGAGCCGGCTTAAAGCGCAGTTAAGTTCTATTCGGCAGGCGCGACGCGGGTCCGCGAAAAGCGCGCACGTACGCGGCCAAATCCAGCGTAGGCATCGGCCATTAACGTGTAGGCAACCGGAACGATGAAAAGCGTCAGGAACGTCGACGATAGAATGCCGCCGATCATGAGCACACCCATGCCGTTGCGAAACTCCGCGCCTTGGCTGACCGAGATCGCGACCGGTATCATGCCGAACACGGTAGCGAGCTGCGTCATCAGCACGGGGCGCATGCGGCGCGGGCCTGCCTCTTCCATTGCTTCGCGTGCACCCAGGTTGCGCGTTTCGCGCGCGGTGTTCGCGTAGTCGACGAGCAGAATGCCGTTCTTCATCACGAGGCCCATCAGCGCGATCATGCCGATCTGCGCAAACATCGTCATCGTCATACCGGTGAACGAGAGCGCTGCGAACGCGCCGACGAACGACAGCGGCGCAGTCAGCATGACGATCGCAGGTTGCGAGAAGCTGTTGAATTGACTCGCCAGAATCATATAGAGCGCGACCAAGGCCAGCATGAACGCGAAGCCAATGGCAGCTGCTGATTCCTTCATGCGCTCCGCTTGGCCGATGAACGTACCGGTGTAGCCTTGCGGCAGGCCGACCTCGGTCACGATCTTTTGCAGTTTGTCCGTGGCCGTGCCAAGTGCGACGCCCGGCGGGTTGTTGGCGAGGATCACGATCGAACGCGCGCGGTTGCGGCGGTCGACCTGGGCGGGGCCCTCCTCGATCTTGAACTCGGCGATGCTCGCAAGGTCCACAAGACTGCCGTTAGTGCTGCGGACTTGGACTTGGTCGAGCTTCGTCGGATCGTTGCGTTGGGCCGCTTCAAGGCGGACGCGGACGTCGTAGCGGTTGCCGAGTTCCTCGTAGGTACCCGCGTCGACGCCGCCCACGAGCGCGCGAACGGTAGTTGCAAGCGGACGGATGGCCACACCGAGGTCGGCGGCGCGGCCGCGGTCGACGTGAATCTGCACCTCGGGTTTGCCGGTTTCGTAGGACGAGCGGGCGTCCGTGAAGGTTGCCGTGTCGGCGCGCATGCGGGCGACGATGGCGTCGGCTTTTTCGCGCAGGGTTTCCAGCGACCGGCCTTGCAGCGAATAGGTGATCGCGGTGTTGAAGCTGGAGTTACCGCCGATCCAAGGGACCTCGGTCGCTTCGATGTGCTTGGCTTCGGGGACGGTCTTGGCCAGAAGCGCGCGCACACTTTGCATGACGACGAATTGATTTTCGGCGTAGGTGCGCTCGCGCTTCGACGTAAGACCAACGTAGAGATTGATGCGGTTGATGCGTGGTTGGGCGCCGCCGCCGACTGTCGCGAACACCGTTTTGACGTGCTTCGTCGACTGCAAAGCTTTGCTGACCCGGGCTGCGACAGCCTTCGTGTCGGCGATGCCGGTGCCGTAGGGCAGGTCGATCGTTGCCAGGAACTCCGAGCGGTCGGTCTTGGCCTGGAAGTCGAAGGGAATGCCGCGGGCAAGCATCACGCCGGCGACAATGGTCGCAAAGCCAATACCCAGCACCATCCAGCGGTGCTCAAGCGACCAATGGAGTACACGTTTATAGGTCCATTCCAAACCGTGATGGAAAGCTTCAATGCGCTGTGCAAAGGGCCCGAGGTGCAGCTTGCTCAAGAACTTCGAGCACAGCGCGGGAGTCAGTGTTAGCGAAACGAGTAGCGAGACCAGAACCGAAAAGACGATCGCGAGGCCGTACTGATAAAAGAAGCGGCCGACGACGCCCTCCATGAAGGCGATGGGGACGAACACGGCGACCACCGCCCACGTGCCGGCCATAACGGCGACAGCGACTTCGCTTGTGCCTTTGGAGGCGGCTTCGGCGGGGGCCATGCCTTCTTCGAGTTTGCGGTGAACGCTTTCGAGGACGACGATGGCATCGTCGACGAGCAGGCCAACGGAGACGGAGAACGCCATCAGGGTCAGGTTGTTGAGCGTGAACCCAGCCCAATAGAATGCGAAGAACGTCGCGATCAGCGACGTCGGCATCGCGATCGCCACGATGATCGTCGCGCGGAAGTCGAGCAGGAAAGCCATCGTGATCGCGATCACGAGGAAGATGCCGAGCACGATGTCGAAGCCGACGTCGTCGACGGACTCTTCGATGAAGAGGGAGATGTCGCGCGCTACGACCATTTCCACGCCGGCCGGCACGACATTGCGCATCGACTCGATTTCGTGTTTGACGGCTTTCGCGACTTCGACCGTGTTCTGGCCGGATTGGCGGCGTACCTCGAGCGAGATGCCCGGCTTGCCGTTCAGGGTGGCGAAGGTTCGTTCATCTTCGGCACCGTCTTCGATTCGTGCCACATCGCCCAGCAGCGTCGGCAACGCCAGCTGGCGAAACGAGACCACGATGGTTTTAAAGTCTTCGACGCGTTTGACCTCGCCCTTGGTTTTGACGCTGAACTCGGCGCGTTCGCCGGACAGTTCCATATTGCCGCCGGGCATATCGGCATTTTCGCGGCGCAGTGCCGAGACGACGTCGTCGGCGGTCACGTTCAGCGCGCGCATCTTGTCGGCGTCGAGCCAGATGCGGATTTGGCGCGCGCGTCCGCCCAAGATCGTGACCTGGCCGACGCCGGAAACGCGCTCGAGGCGCTCTTTGATTTGCTTGTCGGCGAACTCCGTCAGGTCGCGCGTCGGCATGTCGCCCGAGAGCATGACCGAGAGGATCGGCTCAGCGTCGGGGTCGATCTTTTGGATGATCGGCTGTTCGGCGTCTTGCGGCAGGTCGCGGATCGCGAGGTTGACCTTATCGCGAACGTCTTGCGCTTTCACGTCGGCGTTTTCGTTCAGGCCGAACTCGATGATGATTTGCGAAAGGCCTTCGTAGCTCTGCGAGGAGAGCGACTTTATGCCCGAGATCGTGTTGACCTGAGCTTCGATCGTGTCGGTGATGTCGGTTTCGACGGCATCGGGGCTCGCGCCTTCGAGCACGGTCATGACGTTTACATAGGGGAACTCAACGCGCGGGAAGAGGTCGACCCCGATCCGCTGCAGCGATACCCAGCCCAGCGCGACGAGCGCGCCGATGACCATGGTCGCCAGAACCGGCCGGCGGATCGAAAGGTCGGAGATCCACATGGGCTAGAGTTGCGCCTGGGTCGTGGGCTTTGCGGCGCTCTCGAGCATCACGGGAACGCCGTCGGCAAGCTGCGAGAGGTTCGGGCCAGTCAGGAGTTCCGTGCCCTCGGGGACATTGCTCAGGATTTCGACGCGCTCGCCATCGATCTCACGTATCGAGAGTGAGATTTTCTTCGCGCGACCGTTCTGCGCCGTGAACGCGTAGCGCGAGCCGTCGGGGCCGAGGATCGCTTTGCGAGCGACGACGAGCGTCTTGCGCGCTTCGGGGATGAGTTCAACGCGGCAGTACAAGCCTGGCAGGATTTTGTAGCCGGGGTTCGGCAGGGCGAATCGCAGTTCGACGCTGCGCGCCTTGTAGTCGATACCGTAGTTGATGACGGCGACCCTGGCCTCGAACGGCTTCTGGATGCCGTCGACGAAGATACGGCCGGCCATGCCGACTTTGAACTGTTCGAAATAGGTCGCCGGTGCGACCACGATAACCGCGAGCGGATCGATCCCCATGATCTGCACGACGCCGGCCGCGCCACCCATTGCACCGCCGCCGCCGAAGCGGGTTGCCATGAAGCGGCCTTCGTAGACGTCTTTCCTGGAGATGACGCCGTCGTATGGCGCGCGGACGATTGTGTCCTTCAGCTGCTGGCGGCCTTGCGCGAGGCGCGCTTCCCAGACGCCGAGTTGCGCTGCAGCGACATCCGCGTTCGTTTTCGTCGTATCCATACGCGATTGGCTGACCCAGCCGCCGCCCTTGAGCGAGTCTTGGCGCTTTAGGTCCGCTTGCGCGTTGCGCAGCTGTGCTCGCGCCAGCGCGACCTGTTTTTCTTGTTCCAGCACGACGAGCTTGATGTCGACGTCGCGCGTGCGGAACAGCGCTTGGCCTTTCTTCACCTGGCTGCCAACGCCCACCATCACCTCATCGATGATGCCGTCGACGGAGGGGCCGATATCGGTTTGGCGCGAGGGGGTGAGCGAACCGGTAGCCATGATCGGCACGGCAACGTCCGCCTTCGTGACCTTCACAGTGGAGACGGTGATGGCAACGCGTGCCGCCGCTTTGGTCTGATCCTTCGCTTCCGTGGCTTGGCCGCAGGCGGCAAGCCCCAACGCAAGAGCGATCAGGACGGCGGCTGAAGGTGGCCGATGTGCGGTCATGGCGCGGCTAAACCTGTTGACGTTCAGGAATTGGTATACTGGATTACTATATACTGCTATACTAATTCGTGAAGACGGGACGAGACGCCCATGAGTGAGACATTTTCGACGGTTGAACGGGCGAAATTGGCGCGGAAGTCTGCGGCCGAAAAGCCCGCACGCAACATGGAAAATGAGCGGCTAAAAGCCGAGCTCGAGGTTGAGAGCACGCTGGGCTGGCTGTTCAACGACATTCACCGCCTCTTGGGAAAGGATTTCGGTTCGCGGATCGGGGAGCTTGGCCTCACGCGTGCGCAGTGCCGAGTGCTGTTCACAATCGAGCGTGCAGCGGCCCCACTGACGCAGACCGAGATTGCGGAGTTGACCGAGATCGAGAAGGCGCCGCTCGGCAAAATGCTCGACCGGCTGGAGCAAGGTGGTTGGATCGTCCGGAAGTCCGATCCGAAGGACCGGCGCGCGCGGCGGGTTTCCGTTACGGCAAAAATCGACAAGGCCTTCCCGGTCGCCGCTGCGGCCGCGAAGGGAACATTTGCGCGCGCGCTGCAAGGTATGCGACAGAGTGACGTGAAAGAGTTGATTGCGAGGCTTGAGAAGCTGAAGCGCAATCTCGGCGGCGCCGACGGCTAGGTGCTCAGCGCTGCCCCCAAAGTTCAACCTTGAGGGCCGCGATGAATTTCGATTTCTCCGACGACCAGAAGATGCTGAAGGACCAGGCGCGCAAGTTCCTGACCGAAAAGTGCCCGACGAAAGTCGTGCGCAAAATCCTTGAGAGCGACGAGCCATACGACAAGGCGCTGTGGAAGCAGATCGGCGAGATGGGTTGGCTCGGAACCGCGATCCCGGAGGAATACGGCGGTCTGGGCCTCGGCCATCTTGAGCTTTGCGTGATCGCGGAGGAGTTGGGCCGGGCTGCCGCGCCTGTGCCGTTTTCTTCGTCCGTTTACCTCGCGACCGAAGCGCTTTTGATTGCGGGCAGCGATGCCCAGAAGAAGAAGTACCTGCCGAAGCTCGCGAGCGGCGAGTGGATTGGAACGTTCGCGATCGCCGAAGGACCGCAACCGCCAAGCCCGAAGACGATCAAAGCGACGTTCAAGGGCGGAAAACTCGACGGCACGAAGACTCCGGTGCCGGACGGGGACGTTGCGGACTTTGCCGTTGTGTTGGCGAAGAGCGCCGACGGCGCGGGTGAGCGCTCGCTGTCGCTGGCGATCGTCGATTTGAAAGGCGCCGGTGTGTCGCGCCGGGCGGTGAAGACCATCGATCCTTCACGCAGCCAAGCTGAGTTGTCGTTCAAGGGTGCTGCCGCCGACGCGTTGGGCCCGGCCGGCGACGGTTGGGATCTAGCGAAGCGCGTGCTTGACCGCGCCGCTGTCCTGATGGCGTTCGAGCAGGTCGGAGGCGCGGATGCTTGCCTCGTGATG
This sequence comes from Alphaproteobacteria bacterium, assembly GCA_013140995.1. Taxonomy (GTDB): domain Bacteria; phylum Pseudomonadota; class Alphaproteobacteria; order Micropepsales; family Micropepsaceae; genus SZUA-430. The sequence goes on from JABFRX010000133.1 coordinate 14,333, forward strand.
GCGAAGGATTACGCGCTGAACAGGTATGCGTTCGGGCGCACGATCGCGTCGTTCCAGGCGATCAAGCACAAGCTCGCCGACATGTATGTCTTGAACGAGCTTGCGCGTTCGAACGCGTATTTCGGCGCTTGGGCGCTATCGACGAACGCGGCCGACTTGGCGGAAGCCGCCGCTGGTGCGCGGATCAGCGCCACGGACGCGTTCCACAATGCCTCCAAAGAAAACATCCAAACCCATGGCGGCATGGGCTTCACGTGGGAGCTCGACTGCCACCTCTATTACCGGCGTTCGAAAGTGCTGAGCCTCGCGCTCGGCGCTTCGCGGGTGTGGAAGGACCGCTTGGTCAACCACCTTGAGAAGAAGAACGTCGCTTAAACAGCCATTCGAACCGAAAGATCGATCCCATGGATTTCAACGACACCCCGCAAGAAGCAACCTTCCGCAAGGAAGTGCGCGCTTGGCTTGAGGCGAATGCGAAACCGAAGTCGGCGACCGGCTTCTCGGCCGAGAACCCGCGCTTTCAACGCAACGAAACCGAGGCGCTGAAAATCGCGAAAGCTTGGCAGGCAAAGAAGGCCGAGAAGCGCTATGCGCGCATCACCTGGCCGACGGAGAACGGCGGCCTTGGTGGCACGCCGATACAGCAGGTGGTCTACAACCAAGAAGAGTCCAAGTTCGACGTGCCGTCCGGTTTCTTCGAAATCGGCTTGGGCATGTGCATACCGACGGTCACGCACTATGCGTCAAAAGACGTTGCGGCGCGCTATGTGAAGCCCGCGCTCTACGGCGAAGAGATATGGTGTCAGTTGTTCTCCGAACCGTCGGCCGGTTCTGACGTTGCGGGCCTCAAGACGCGCGCTGAAAAAGACGGCGACGACTGGGTGATCAATGGCCAGAAAGTGTGGACGTCGGGGGCGCACTATTCCGACTACGGTATTCTGCTTACGCGAACAGACCCGAATGTGCCCAAGCACAAGGGTCTGACGATGTTCTACCTATCGATGAAGTCGCCGGGCGTCGAAGTGCGGCCGATAAAGCAGATGTCGGGCGGCGCAAACTTCAACGAGGTGTTTTTCACCAACGTTCGCATCCCGGATTCGCAGCGCCTCGGCAATGTCGGCGACGGCTGGGGCGTTGCGCTGACCACGCTGATGCATGAGCGTCTGGCGGTCGGCGGCGGGCAGGGCGGTTCCGGCGCGGACGTGAACGAGTTGCTGGCGTTGGCCCGCGAGACGGAACTGGAAGACGGCCCCGCGATCCGCAATGCGTCGGTGCGCGAGCGCATCGCGGAATGGTACGTTCGCGGCCAAGGGTTGAAGTATACGACCTACCGGACACTAACGGCGCTCAGCCAAGGCCGCGTGCCGGGGCCGGAGGCGTCGATCGCAAAAGTCGTCGTCGCGCCGAAGATGCAGGACCTCGCCTCGTTCGGGATGGACCTTGAGGATATGGGCGGCGTCATGGTTGGCGAGGACTCGCCGATGTTGGGCGCGTTCCAGCAGTCGTTCATGTGGGCACCGGGTTTGCGCATCGCTGGCGGCACGGACGAAATTTTGAAGAACATTATTGCGGAGCGCGTGCTGGGTCTTCCGGCCGACATCCGTGTCGATAAGGACATCCCGTACAACAAGCTTCCGACGGGACGCTGAAACGGCAAGGCCCGCGCGACGCGGGCCTTTTCTTTTACTCGGTTTCCGAGATCATCTTCATGAAGTCGCGGTTGATGAAGGTCAGCCGTCCGTCGCTCATACGCAGCGGCAAGAACTGCCGGCTGCCATCGTTCAGCAAATCCTGCAGGCGCTGGCCGGTCTTGAAGATGTAGAGTTCGCCGCTCAACACGGTGCCGTCGGTCAGATATACGGTTGCCGACACGCCTTCTTTCGTGGCGCGCGTACCACTCAAGGATGCCGATGTGTTGTACGTCTTCATAGTGCTCCCCCAGCAGGAAAGGGCATATTGAAGGCGTTCCGTTAAGATTTCGCTGACCGGCACTATTTCGCGAAAACCCAGCCCTTGCGGCTACCGTCGAACTCGATCGCGAACGTATTGTTGCGGATGTTGCAGTCGCCGGTCCGGCTTTGCGACACGTCGGTTTTGTATTTGATCGCCAGAGTGTAGAGGCGCTTGAACTTGGCCTTCGCAATCTGATCGGCGGGCGCCGTGAAAATGAAGCGGACGGCAACACCGCTGTGCGGCATGATCTTGTCAAACGGAACGCTGGCCACTTCGCGGCTCTTGTTCCCGGCGGCGACGTCAATTTCCGTCAACACCGCGGCTTGTTCGTTCGGTTTGCCGAAGAACGGCTGATCGCCGATGTTGCGAACGCGCATGACGAACGGCCAGTGAAAGACGCCGTCGGGCGTGACCCAGGCACCGATACGCTGAACGCGCGTCGCGCCCGCGGGCGCACGTTGAGAGAAGTCGATCTCCAGAAACCGGTCAGCCGCCGGGTCCGAGCATGGGGGCAGGAGCGGCTCAAGATCCGGCAGCTTCACCTCTTTCGGAACAACGAGATCGGCTGCTTGAGCAACCCCAATTGCCAACGATGCGATGGCCAGAATTTTGACGACTCTCATGCGACTACCTTTGATGTTCGTTGCGCCGTTGCGACGCATATCTCTACGATGAGTTTGACGGCTTTCAGAAGCTGCGCCTCCGTCAACGTTGAGGCGTGTGGCACATGTTGGCCGCCTGCGGCAAGCTTTGCCACCTGCGTGTCCAGGTAGGGGACATGAATGAACCCGGCAAATGCGGGGCCACCCTTCGCGGCGAGCGTCATCAAGCGGTAGAAGGTTAGATTACAGAGGTAATCGCCCGCGCTGTCGGAGGGGCTCACCGGTATTAGAGCCGCTTTCAGCGCGATCTCGATTTCACGAAGCGGCAAGGCTGTCGCGTAGTGGTCCTTGCCGTTTTCGAGGACGCACGCGCCAGCAGCGCATGCTCCCGTGAAGTCCGGACGGTCGGTTGCCACGACGTTGTGCGCTTTGGATTCCAGCGTGATGCCCGTCGCCTTCGCGCTGAGACCGAACGCAATCGCGACATCCGGCCGAACCGTTTCGAGCAGCGGCTCCATCTCGCGCTCCCATAGATCGAAGCGCACGGGCAGCGTCTGTGTGACCAAACGCGCTTGCTTAGGCTGCCACTTCTCTCTTTGAAGCTGCTCAACCACCCAAGCGGTCGGGTTCGCCGGAGCACCAGGGAACACAGAGAACCCAGTGACCAGCACACGAACCGTCTGCGTCTCGCTACTCATGCGGTCATACAATCACGAAACGGCGTGCCCCTCAAAGGGAGCGGGCGACCTTGCTCATGCATCACGTTTGACTGCTGTCTTCTTGCGCGGCCTTTGCGGCTTCGGTGCCATCACGTTTGCCGAGGCCGTACGCAGAGCGCTTTGGACCGCCCTCTTGTCGGCCTTCTTCAGGTGCATCCGGGTCCAACCCTTATTGCCCCAATAGTTGGGCACGCGTTGAAAAATGTCAGGCTCCGCCGTTGTCATGACCTCTTGCTGCTCTGGCAGAAGCTTCACGACCGCGCGTCCCACGCTTTCGTTTAGAGTTGCAAAGATCTTCCCTTTGACCAGGAACGCAGTGTTTTCGAAATGCGGTCCCTCGCTTGCGTTGGGCAGCGCCAGTGCCAGCTTGCGAAAAGCCGCTACCGTGATCATGGCGTGACCACGGGAAAGTTCGAGCTAACCGGATCGATCATCCCGACAAGCTCACCATAAGCGCCCGAATTGCCGGTCGCTTTGATCGCACCTGTGGTCGTTTTCAGCGCCACCGGAACGCCCGCGAGCAGCGTTTCCAACATGTCCGAGCGTTTCATCGTGACCGTCGCATCGGCCTTGTCGTCGCGCACACCCTCCTCGTGGATCAGCACGGAGTTGGCGACGGAGATCAAGTGCGTCTCGTTCATGTCGCTCAAGATGACGTTGATCTTCAGCCTTCTTCCCGCAGCGCGTTCCGGGTTCAATCGGACGGCTGCGAAATCGAGCATCATCGTGGTTGAGGTCGCGCGTATCAGCGAGAGGCTGATGCGCTGGAGGCCCGTGTCGATGACGCCGTGGCGCAGCTCTTGAGCACCGGTTAGGTAGATGTTGCGCCAGGTGCCCGCTTCCGCGCGATAGCCGAGCTGCGTGTAGATGTCGGCAAGCATCGCCTTTGCCTTCGCATTGTCAGCATCGGCGAAAATCACGTGGTTGAGCAGCATGGCCGCCCAACGGTATTCGCCCGCCTTCTGCGCCGCATCGGCTTTCGCGAACGTCGCTTCTGCGCCGCCCATCGCTTCGATGTAGTGCGTAGCGGCGGCGACGGGCGGCAGCGCGTTCAGCGAGGCTGGATTCGCGTCGTACCAACCCATGTACCGCTGATAGACGGCTTTCGAGTTGTGGCTCATCGTGCCGTAGTAGCCCCGATTGTACCATTCGTGCGCCAGCACCGGCGGCAGTTCGAGCTGCTCCGCGATCTCGATGCCCGTCAGGCCGTTGTTCATGAGGCGGACCGTTTGGTCGTGCAGATATTTGTAAGCGTCGCGGTGCTTCGACAGAAAGTCATTGATCACGGCGGTTCCGAAGCGAGGAATGCCGTGTGCGGCGAACATAACATCGCTCTTGCCGGCGTAGAGGCGGATCGACTCCGTCAGATAGTCCGCCCAGGCCTTGGCGTCGCGCACGAGTGCGCCACGCGCGGGCAGGATGTTGTGCATGTTGGCGTTCGCGTTCTCCGCCATAAACACCGCGCGCATCTGCGGCAGGTAGAAGTTCATCTCCGCAGGCGCTTCGGTGCCCGGCGTCACCTGGAACGCGAGCGTGACGCCATCGATCGTCATTTCTTGACCCGTCTTCGCGATGATGTCGGTCGGCGCGATCAGCGAGATCGAGCCTGTCGAGAGGCCCGGGCCGAGACCCGATGTCATTTCGCCCTCGGGGCCGCGCGTCAGCGTGATGCCGAATTGGAAGCGCGCGCGGCGCGTCATCGCGGGGCCTGCGATGATGTTTTCGGAAACCGTGTGCTCCATGAAGCCTTCGGGCGCGATGATCTTCGTCTTGCCCGCCTTCACGTCGGCTTCGGTGGTGACACCCGCGACGCCGCCGAAGTGGTCGCCGTGGCTGTGCGAGTAAATGACGGCGACAACCGGTCTGTCACCGACGTGTTTCTTGACAAGGCCGAGTGCCGCTTTCGCGACTTCCGCCGTCGTCAGCGGATCGACAACGATGTAGCCCTTGTCCGTCACGATGAACGACACGGTGGAGACGTCGAACCCGCGCACCTGATAGATGCGGTCGGACACTTTGAAGAGGCCGTGCTTAGTGATCAGTTGTGCCTGACGCCAGAGGCTTGGGTTTGCGCTCTCCGGCGCATCGCCCTTGAGGAAGTCGTAGGACGACACGTCGAACGCGAGCTTGCCCGCTTCGTCCGCAATTTTCGGGTTGTCGAGCGTTGCGATGAACCCGCGCGCTGCGAAGTCGAAGTCTTGTTTGTTCGCAAACGGCAGTTCCTTGAGGAGCTTCTCGCGCGCCTCCTTCGTCGATGTCGTGGCTTCTGCGATGACGTCTTTGGGGATGCTTGGGGCCGGTGCGCCGAGCAGCATCGGCAGCACGCCGCGGAACATGTAGGCGACGCCGATCAGGAGTACTGCCGTCGCGGCGATTCCGATCGCCAATCCGCGTACGAACGAACTCATATTTCATCCCTCAAGTGTGTTGTTTTGGGCAGGCTAGCTGAGTGGCCGCACCGTGGGCAATCGTCCAACCTGCGACGCTACGGCGCCTGCCCGCGATTGCCGCCGGGGAAGCCGGTCGCTTAGGCTGACGAAAATCTGTCGAGGTGGATCGTGCTCCGTGTTCTTAAATGGCTGTTCGTGTTGGTTTTGCTCGTCGCAGGCGCGAGCGCTGCGATCCATTTCTCGGGCAATACTCTGAACGTGATCGGCTGGCTCTGGGGGCCGAAGCACGGGTGGGATTTGTCGAAGAAGGCAGCGGCGCCGGACTACGCGCAGGCGTCGTCTTGGGCGGCTTGGCCCGGGCGCGACAGCGCGGCGTTGTTTGTTCCGCGCGGCGTTTTTGTTCCGGATGGGTCTAAGCCGGTGGACGTCTTCTTCATCCATCCGACCGGCTACTTGAACGGAGGCGACTGGAACTCGCCGATGAACCCGCAGAGCCGAACGGAAGAGAATACGAAATGGATGATGGCGAACCAGGCGAGCGCGTTCAACGGCTGTTGCAACGTGTATGCGCCTCGGTACCGCGAGGCTTCGATCTTCCGGTATTGGACGGCGCCAGAGGACATCGCGCAGAAGACGATGGATTTTGCTTACGCGGATGTCGTTCGCGCGTTCGCCTACTACATGGCGAATGAGAACAAGGGGCGGCCGTTCATTATCGCGAGCCACAGTCAGGGGACATCGCATGCGCTCCGCTTGGTTCAGGAGAAAATCGACGGGACGAACATGGAGGCGAGCATGATTGCCGCTTACGTCATCGGCAGCCGCGTCACAAACGTCGAAGCGAACGCGCTGAAATCGGTGAAGGTCTGTGACAGCCCGGTCCAAACGGGTTGTATCGTTCATTGGGCGACATTCGGTGAGGGCACGAAAGTTCCGCCGGAGATGAGCGATCTCGTGTGCGTCAATCCGTTGACGTGGCGTCGCGACGGCGGCCGTGCGGAAGCGGCGCTGCATCAAGGCGGCGTGGCGGCGAGCGGCAAGTTCTCGATGCAGGTTTGGGGCAACGATGCGCCGCAAGGCGTGGTGTTCGAACCGCTCGGCGCGCCGCTGCCGAAGCTGACCTGGGCGGAATGCAAGGACGGCATTCTTTGGGCAGCCGATCTGTCGAAGACGCCGCTGGGGCGGCTGTCGCTTCAGGGGAACTATCACGGGCTCGACTATCCGCTGTTCCAAATGGACATCCGCAAGAACGTTGCGGAGCGCGTGGCCGCCTATCTTCAACGCGATCTGACGGACGTGTCCGCACCGGCGAAATAGTCACCATTCGCGATGCTTAAGCTTCTGGGTGTAGGCGTTTTTCTGCATGCGGCCGAAACGTTGGTTGCGGGCGTGCGCTTCAGCGAGGCTTTCGCCGGTGCGGGCGCCTTCGCGCTGTAGTTTCTGATAGCGCTTCAGCCGCTCGGCATCGAGCGAACCGGACGCGATCGCCGCCTGAATCGCGCAGCCTGGTTCGCTGACGTGCGCGCAGTCGCTGAAGCGGCAAGCAGACGCCAGTTCGGCGACATCGGGAAACACCTCGTCGACGCCTTCGGCGACGTCCATGATTTGCAACTCACGCATGCCCGGCGTGTCCATCAGCCAGGCGCCGCCCGGCAAACGGTGGAGCGAACGCCCCGACGTCGTATGGCGCCCGCGGGAATCGTCGTCGCGGATGTCTTGGGTTTGCTGCACGGCTGTGCCGCTGACGCTGTTGACGATCGTCGATTTGCCGACACCCGACGATCCGACCAACGCCAACGTTTGGCCTCGCGTGAACCAAGGTTGAAGGCAGGCGAGGGCGTCGTCGCTGCGTGCGTCGAAGGCCTCGACGACGAGACCCGGCATCAAGCGCCGGGCATCGGCGGCATAGCGCGCCGTGTCTTCGACCAAGTCGACTTTGGTGATCACCACAAGCGGCGTCACGCCGGCTTCAGCCGCAAGCGCGAGATAGCGCTCCAGGCGTGCCGTGTTGAAGTCTTGGTTTGCAGACGTCACCAGGATCAGCGTGTCGACGTTAGCGGCGATGAGCTGCGTGCGGCGGCCGGTACCAGCGGCTTTGCGCTTTAACAGGCTGCGCCTTTCGAGCACGCGCACGGCCCGCGGCGCGCCTGCTTCGACGAGCAGCCAATCGCCGACGGTTGCGACGTCTTCCGTCTCACCGATGAGCGGCGTAACGCGGCCTTCGAATTCGGGGCCCGCAACTTCCAACGAATCGCGATGCACCGCTAGCACGCGGACAGGCCGCGTTGCGCTCCTCTCCTCATCGGCGATTTGGCGTTCGAAGTGCGGGTTCCAACCGTAGTCTTTCAAACTTAGGCGATCCGCGTGCGGATCATGCTTTCTCTCTGTCACAGCGATATGTTCCGAAAGCGGGCAATTGGCCCGCGTGAATGGCTTGAGCGCGCATGCGCGCACTCGACGAAACGAATAGGGCTGAGACGGGAAGAAGGCGCCTTCAGGCGCGGATCGTCACGCGGCCAGCCCGCGGGGACACAACGGCATGGGGCATATGTCTCTCCTTCGGGCTCGTGATTGCGATTTGTGCAAGCTATGCCGAAGTGGGTGGGATGGCAAGGCGCTAACTTCACGGCTGTACGACAAACGCGTAACGCAAGTGACGGCTGCCGCACGGCGCCACGCATCCGCCGCAATCGCTGCAACAACGTCCAAATCGCAGCGTATTCGGGACTTTATCGCGGCGCATCTCTGACCCTCGCGAACGGCATTTGGACCAGCCGTTCAGCTGAGGGATTTCAACATGAAACCGTATCTGCTCTCCCGCGGGAGCCCTTGGGGCTCGCCGCGTATTTTGTTACGCGCAAGCTTGATCGCGAGCGCGGCCGTCTTGACCGCCGTTGCCGTGGGGCCAGCGAGCCTTGCCCAACCGGCACCCCAGGTGCAGCCCGAGCCGGCCATCCTCGTCACTCCCGACGAAATGCACACCGGCGCGCTGCTTCTCAAAACGACCGAAGGCGGCAAGTTCTTGGAGGCGCCACGCCTGAAGACCGACGTCGCCATCATCGTCACCGGCCCGACGGCGCGGGCCGTCATTACCCAGCGCTTCGAGAACCCGTCCGACAAATGGGTCGAAGGCGTCTACGTCTACCCGATGCCCCAGAACGCCGCCGTCGACACCCTGAAGATGCAGGTCGGCGACCGATTCCTCGAGGGTAAGGTCAAGGAGCGCGTCGAGGCCCGCCAGATTTACGAGAAGGCCGCGGCCGAGGGCTACAAGGCGTCGCTAATCGAACAGCAGCGGCCCAACATTTTTACGAACTCGGTTGCCAACATTGGGCCGCACGAAACGATTGTCGTTCAGATCGAATATCAAGAAGCCGTTCGGCTCGACGGCGACAAGTTCCAGCTGCGCGTGCCGCTTGTCGTGGGCCCGCGCTATACGCCTCGGAACGCCGAGCCGCTGCTCGTCGGTTACACGGACGACGCTGTCATCGTGGCGACGAATACGGTCGTCAAGGACGCCCACAAAGTGACGCCACCCGTGATCCACCCGAAGTACGGGAAGATCAACCCGGTCTCGCTCAGCGTGAAGCTGAAGGCGGGCGTGTCGTTGGCCGCAATCGAAAGTGCGTACCATACGGCTAAGATCGAACGGCCCGATGCGCAGTCAGCAAATGTCTCGCTGGACGGCAACGTCCCCGCGGATCGGGACTTCGTCTTGAACTGGAAGGTTGCGGCGAGTGCAATCCCGCAAGCGACTCTGTTCCGCGAAACGATCGGCACAGACAATTACTACCTCGCTATGATTGTGCCACCGGCGGGTACCGCGAAGGTGCGCCAGCCGCGCGAAGCGATCTTCGTGATCGACAACTCAGGCTCGATGGCCGGTGAATCGATGCGGCAGGCGAAGGCAGCGCTCATCTTGGGGCTGTCGAAGCTGAAACCGGAGGACAAGTTCAATGTCATCCGGTTCGACGACACGTTCGATGTTCTGTTCAAAACGCCGGTACCTGCGAACGAGACGAACCTGAAGGTCGCGACGAACTTTGTCGCCGGACTTGACGCAAACGGGGGCACTGAAATCTACGCCGCGCTGCAGGCCGCGCTTGCCGACCTGACGCCGGCCGACAAATCGCGTCTGCGGCAGGTTATCTTCTTGACCGACGGTGCCGTGAGCAATGAAGAGCAAGTTCTTCAGGAAATCGGCAAGTCGCTTGGCCGGTCGCGCCTCTTTACGGTCGGCATCGGTTCGGCGCCGAACTCGTTCCTGATGGAGCATATCGCTGGTCAGGGCCGGGGCACCTTCACGCATATCGGCTCGGAATCGGAAGTCGTCGAGCGTATGGCGGAGCTTTTCAGCAAACTTGAGAGCCCGGTGATGACGGACTTGCGCGTCGCGGACGGCGTGAAACTCGAGACCTCGCCGAACCCGATCCCGGACCTTTATGAAGGTGAACCGGTCGTGTTGACCGCCGTGACGGGTTCGCAGTCCGGCAAAGTGAGCCTGACTGGCCGTATCGGCACCATGCCGTGGTCGACGCAGCTCGATCTTTCGACGGCGGTCGAAGGGGCGGGTGTGTCCAAGCTTTGGGCGCGGTCGAAGATCTCCGGTATCGAGTCGTCGCGCTACAAGGGCGGCAACGAGGGCGACATCGACGCGGCGGTGCTCAAAGTCGCGCTCGACCATCACTTGGTGTCGCGGTTGACGAGCCTGGTGGCCGTCGATGTGACGCCGAGCCGGCCGGTGGGCGAGGCGCTCAGCAGCCACGAGATGCCGACCAACCTGCCGCACGGTTGGAACTTCGAGAAGGTGTTTGGCGAAGACCCGTCGAACCCGCTGATCAAAGCGTCGGTCGACGGCACATTGCTGCAGAAACTTGCAGGATCGACCAAGCCCGCAACGGCGAGCGACGGCGAAGGCGTTGCACTGCCGCAAGGCGATGCGGGGACCGTGCTTCAGTTGGTGATCGGCCTTCTGTTCCTCTCCTCGGGCACGATGCTCCTCCTCGTGCTTCGCAAACAGAAAGCCTGATGCACCCCCACCCCTCTCTCGCGGCAACGCGGGGGAGGGGACCACTAACCGGGAGAAAGAACATGTTAGCGCCGGCCGAAATTCTGCAGATGGAAGAAGAGTATCAGTCAAAAAAATTCGTCATGGCCGGGCTTGACCCGGCCACCCAGGGTAGCGCCATCGAGCGCTCCAGTTTTTTGCGCTCAGCTTTACGACCCCTGGGTGGCCGGGTCGCGCTCCGCTCGCCCGGCCGTGACGGGTTTTTTGGGATCACCAAACTGTCCCCGATGGTCTTGCTTGCCACGCTATTCTTACTTGTTGGGTCTTATCTCGTCGGCTCCGCGGCCTACATCCAAGCGAAGGCCGTACTGGCGCAAGTGTTGTTGGAACGCGCGTGGCAGACGACGCTGGCTACAGGCCAGCCGACGAAAGCTTGGACCTGGGCGGATACGTGGCCCATCGCGCGGATTTCGTTCCCGGCGTTGAGCGAGACCGCTATCGTGCTCGAAGAGGCGGGCGGCGAGGCGATGGCGTTTGGGCCGGCTCACGTCGCTGCGTCGGCGAAGCCGGGAGCGAACGGCGTCAGCGTGATCGCCGGGCATCGCGACACGCATTTCAGTTTCATCAAAAACCTGAAGGTTGGCGACGACATCGTGATCGAAACACCGGCGCATACGACGGTGCGCTATCGCATGACCGGCTCGACGATCGTGCATGCGGGCGCGTCGGGCATTGCGACAAAGGCAACGGCGCGGCGGTTGGCACTCGTCACATGCTATCCGTTCGATGCGGTGGAGCGCGGGCCGTTACGCTACGTCGTCTTCGCGGAGGCGAAGTAATCGACAAGCGTTGCGCGGTGTGCTTATTCGCGCGCCCATGCATCCGCTCGATAAAGACACCACGCTTGAACGCCTGAGCCCGGAACGCCTCGCTGGCCGCACGAGTACGCACTATTCGAACTTCAACGGCACGTTCGGCGGCTTCACGGCGGCGGTGCTTTTGCGTGCGGTGCTGGACGATCCGCGCCGCCAAGGCGTGCCGATTGCGCTGACCGTCAATTACAGCGCAGCGCTAAACGAAGGCACGTTCGAGGTCTCGGTGCGTGAGCGGCGCACGGGCAAGTCCACGCAGCATTGGTCGCTGGAACTCACGCAAGGTGACACAGTCGCCGCAACGGCGAGTGTTGTCTGCGGTCAACGGCGCGCGGTGTGGTCGCATCATCCCGCCGAGCCGCCGCACATGCCGCCGCCGGAACAGGTTCCCGTGTTCGACGGTTTCAAACCCGGCGGGTGGACGAGCCAGTACGAGATGCGTTTCGCCAAGGGCGCGCCGGACTGGAACCCGCGTGCTGACGGGGAGATCCGCTCGGCGCATTCGCAGCTTTGGATGCGCGACGTGCCGGAGCGCCCGCTCGACTATCTCTCGCTCGCCAGCATGAGCGATGCGTTCGTGATTCGCGCGTTCATGGTCCGTGGAAAATTCGTGCCGGTCGGCACGATCACCCTAACGACATTTTTCCACGGCAACGAAGAGGCGATGCAGGCGCAAGGGACGCACCCGCTGCTGTGCACGGCGGATGCGCATCTGTTCGCGGACGGGTTCGCCGATCAGATCGCACATCTCTGGGGCAAAGACGGCCGCTTGCTCGCGACCAGCACACAGATCGTTTGGTACAAGGAATGAGCCTCAACCTTCCGGCAACGGCAGCGACGCTTGGCCGAACGCGTAGCGCCAGCCCAAGGGCGTGCGGAGGTAGGTGTCGGAGAACCAGAGTTTCATCTGCAGTGACTTACCCTTCGCCGTTGCTTTGAGAACGAGTTTTGCCGTGACGACGGCTGTGTCGCCGTAAAGGCGCACGGTTTGTGTTCCCGCTTCTTCGTCTTGAAGCTCGTAGGTGTACTTCTTTGCGCGGGCGGATTTCAGCAGATCGCCCTTTGTGTGTGCCGTGCCGTTGCCGAGCACCAATATGAAGTCATCATGCAAGATGCGGTCCATTGTGGCCGCGTCGTTCTGCTTGACGGCAAGCTGATAGCGCGTGTCCAAGTCCGCGACGATTGTGATGTCGTCTGCCGTGGCGTGGGCTGGTTTTGGTTCCAGTATCACGACCGCCGCCCCCAGTGTTGCCGCAAGCACGACAAGACCGATTGCGGCAGCTTTGGCTTTCGCGGCAAGGCGCGCATATGCTCTATCCTCATTCATCAGTGTCTCCTTGGCTTGGCGACCAACGTGGCAGAGCCCGCCGCAGCCGGGCTTGGGAATTATTGCTGTCTTTGAAAGGTAATTCGTGCGCGTTGCTGTGATCGGGGCCGGCCCCGCTGGGCTTATGGCGGCAGAGGTGCTGAGCGCCGCCGGGCGCGCGGTTACGGTGTACGACCGCATGCCATCCGTTGCGCGGAAGTTGTTGATCGCGGGGCGGGGTGGGTTGAACCTCACGCATTCGGAGCCGTTCGAGCGGTTTGTTTCGCGCTTTGGCGCGGCGGGGCCACAATTGCGGCCGATCCTGGAGGCGTTTCCGCCGGACGCGCTCGTCAAATGGGCGGAGAGTCTTGGGCAGCCCACGTTTGTCGGCAGCAGCGGGCGTGTGTTTCCGAAGGCGATGAAGGCTTCGCCGCTGGTGCGCGCTTGGCTCGCGCGGTTGTCGGCGCAAGGCGTCGTGATCAAGACGCGGCACGAGTGGCAAGGCTGGGACGAACGCGACAATCTCGTGTTCGCGCACAACGGCAAGACGGCGCAAGTCACGGCCGACGTTACAATCCTCGCACTTGGCGGTGCCAGCTGGCCGCGGTTAGGCTCGACCGGCACTTGGGTGGACATCCTGCGCGCGCGCGGCGTCGCGGTCACGCCGCTCAGGCCCGCGAATTGCGGCTTCACCGTGGCGTGGAGCGAGACGTTTCGCGACCGCTTCGAAGGAACGCCGCTCAAGAATATCGCGCTGTCGTTCCACGGGGAAACCGTGCGGGGCGAAGCGCTGATCACGCGCGCGGGGATCGAAGGTGGCGCGGTCTATGCGCTGTCGTCGGCGCTGCGCAGCGCGCTCGATCACACGGGGCATGCGACGTTGATGGTCGATTTGCGTCCGGACTTGAGCCATGCCGATTTGCTAGCGAAGCTTGCGCGGCCGCGCGGGAGCGAAACCGTAGCGAACTTCCTGCGCAAGACGCTCGCGCTCGCACCCGTCGCCGTCAATCTTCTCCGCGAGGCGCACGACAAGGACCTGCACCTCGATCCCCCGACGCTCGCGCGCCACATCAAAGGCGCGCCGATCGTCCTCACCGGCACGGCCCCCATCGACCGCGCCATCTCAACCGCCGGCGGCGTCGCGCTCGACGCGGTGGACATGAATTTGATGCTGAAGGCGATGCCGAACGTTTACGCGGTTGGCGAGATGCTCGACTGGGAGGCGCCGACGGGCGGGTATTTGCTCCAGGCGACGTTTGCAACTGCGGTGGCGGCGGCGCGGGCTCTGTTGTCCGCAGCTAATCATTCAGCTCTTTGAGGATAAGGGAGCAAGTGTGCGCTACCGTGGACGGAGACGTTGAAAAGGGCAACATGCACATGAACTACAGCAAGATGCTGTCCTGTGGTCACCAGGGAGTGCCGTTCGGCTACCCCTTATGCACGCATGTTCGCGTTGCGCGAGAAGGATATCTCAGTTGCGTCCGTTGGTACACGGGTCGGGGATTGGACTCGGAGCGGCTTTGCGGGGACTGTGCGGCAGCTCGCCGACGGGGGGAAGCTGTCGATGTAGCGCTCGTTTGTGAGGCGTGCTTCGCGATTGCGACCGAGGACATATCGGAAGTAACGAGCGTAGGTGGTCAGCCAGAAATTCGAACGCGCGATGAGGCTATCAGCAAGACCATCGTGCGCACACTCTTTCCGGAGTCGATGGGGCCGGTCTTGGATGTTGCACCGATCAACGAGTTGTTTGGTGCGAAGTGGCTAGTGCTAGCGAGCAACGGCGCGCTCGTTCGCTTTGACTCCGACAGTGGTGTGTGCGAGCAGCTCGTTACGCTCACGCTTCAGGCAGCGGCTCCGGCTGAGCCTTGGTGGAGTAGGGTGAACGCACGCCTCCACGTCTCGGGGCGGGGCGAGTTCGCGGCGGTCGTCAACGACTACGGCTGCGACGGGACGATCGTCGATTTGCGGACCGGCGCGATTACCATTTCGCTGGAGGGCGGCAACTACAAGTCGAACACGGTGCCGTACGCTTTTGCGTTTGTGGACGCGAACGGCAGGACCCTCGCTATCCATCGTACGAAATGGAATCGGCTCGATGTCAGCGACGCGGCGACGGGGGCGCTTTTGACGACTCGCGAGAGCCCCTCAGCGTTGCCGGGCGGTCCGGATCCTGGTCGCTATCGTGACTATTTTCATGGCGCACTTGTTGTGAGTCCGCATGGACGGAGGATTCTCGATGACGGTTGGATTTGGCATCCCGTCGGCGTTCCTACCACGTGGAGCGTTGAGCGCTGGATCGCGGGCAATGTCTGGGAGTCGGAGGATGGCGAAAGCAGACGGCGGCTCGCATGGCGAAGCTACTATTGGAATCGGGGCGGATGTTGGCTGGACGACGCGCGCGTGGCGATCACCGGGATCGGCGACGATGATGAGGCGATGCTAGATGGCGCGCTGATATTTGATGTTACGGCGCCCGTTAAGGCAGGGCAGTGTCCAGAACCGACCATGACGATACCAGGGCCAGCAGGGACACTGTTCAGCGATGGTGTTTCGCTTTTTTCGGCGGACGCAAAGGGCCTTTCACGATGGAGCCTGAGCGGTGGAGCGCTGACTGGGCGCATCGCCGGGTTTCGTCCCGGGTATTACCACCGGGGTGCGTGTGAACTTGTTCAACGCGACGGGAGCGCTCTCATTCGTTGGCGAATCGGGTAGTCAGCGCATTGGCGCCATTGTGCTGTTGGCACCCCACTTGGTTGCGTCATTGCCGTCGCGGCACAAGTACGATGCCCCGCGCGTGCGGCAGTAGGCAACGCGGCCGGTTTCGAGGTCGAGGATGAGGTCGTCGCCGGCTTTGATCATCAGGTAGAACGTCTTCTCGTCCTTGTTGATGTAGGCGGGGCCCTTGTGCCAGTGGATCGAGGAGACGCTGTGCGCGAAGGCTTCGATCTCGTCGGCGGTGAAGATGTCGGCGAGCGTGTAGGCCTTCGTCACCTTGCCGTCGGGCGCGTAGACCGCGACAGCGGTGCCGTAGCCCGTGTTGTGCCAGTTATCGAGCGTGACGAGGCGGCCGTCGTTCGAGACGAAGAACTCGACCGGTGCAACAGGATTGAGAAGGGTCGCGCGCGCTGTGGGGCGGTAGTTGCCGTCACCGTCGCGGCGGAAGAATTCGGTAGTCGCATACGCACCTTTCTTCGCACCGGCGAAGCCCATTGTGTCGCCCCAACTCGTGCCCGGCGTGACGCGCACGAAATGGTCGCGTGACGTGCTGAACACTTCGCGCACTTGGGGCGCGGGCCAATCGTCGGCGTGCGCGGTGTTCAGCGTGGCCAGGAAGATTGCGAGCGGAACGAGGATGCGCATCTGGGCCTCAAAAGGTTGGCGGCTGCGACACTTGTGATGTGAGAATTTGTCGCCCGCGTGGCTGCGCAGGATTGCTGGGAGTTTCTTGCCTTTTTCATCAACGTTCGCTAATTGTTCCAACAACGCACAGCTCCGGAAATTCGGCCAAAGCGAAGCGGACGAAACGATGCCTGAACGGACCCAACACCTAACGCACGGCGAACGGATATCTAACGGATTCCTAACGGATAAATCCGCGGATCTCTGCGGTTCTAACGCATATAACGGATTCGATTTTGCGCACTTCGCTCCAAAAGCTCTGGATTGCGGCAGAAATCCGGGAGTTTTGGACCGAAATGACCTGGTCCGAACGGGTGGCGAGGCGCACCATCTGCCGGCCGCCCGGAGTACGCGCCTCATGAGTCTTGCCGCCGCAGTCCTTGAGCCAAAGCGGCAGGTTCTGAAGGACGTTTTCGGCTACGACGGTTTCCGCCCCGGGCAGGAGCGCGTGATCGACGCGCTGCTCAAGGGCCGCAACGTGCTGGCCGTGATGCCGACGGGGTCGGGCAAGTCGCTGTGCTTTCAGGTGCCGGCCCTGGTGATGGGCGGACTGACTGTCGTGGTCTCGCCGCTCGTCGCGCTGATGCAGGATCAGGTGCAAGCGCTGAAGTTCGCGGGCGTCGCGGCGGATGCGATCAACTCGTCGCTGTCGCGGGAGGACAACATAGAGGCGTGGCGGCGCGCGGCGTCGGGCGAAACGCGGCTGCTCTATATGGCGCCGGAACGTTTGATGACGGAGCGCATGCTGGCGGCGCTCGCCAAGCTCGATGTGCGGCTGATCGCGATCGACGAGGCGCATTGCATCTCGCAGTGGGGCCCAGCGTTCCGGCCGGAGTATCAGGCGCTGACGCAACTCGGCGACACGTTTCCGGACGTGCCGATTGCGGCGCTGACCGCGACAGCGGATGAACTCACCCGCGCCGACATCGCGCGGCAGTTGTTCGGCGGCAACGCCGAAACTTTCGTGCTTGGCTTCGACCGCCCGAACATCTCGCTCACCGTCGAACCGAAGCGGGAGTGGAAGCGTCAGATGCTGTCGTACGTCGAAGCGCGGCGGGGACAGAGTGGCATCGTCTATTGCCTCTCGCGCAAGCGCACGGAAGAAGCCGCCGCGTTGTTGACGGAGAACGGCATCAAATCGCTCGCTTATCACGCGGGTATGGACAAGGACACGCGGGAGGCGAACCAGAACGCGTTCATGACCGAGAGCGGGCTCGTGATGGCGGCGACCATCGCGTTCGGGATGGGGATCGACAAGCCCGATGTGCGCTTCGTCGTTCACGCCGATCTTCCCGGCAGCGTGGAAGCCTACTACCAAGAGTTCGGGCGAGCTGGCCGCGACGGAGCGAAAGCCGAAGCGCATATGCTGTTCGGGCTTTCCGACATCCGCATGCGGCGCATGTTCATCGAGCAGGAAGACGCGGGCGAAGGCCGAAAGCGCCGCGAGCATCAGCGGCTTGGCGCGCTGGTCGGCTATTGCGAAGCGTCTACGTGCCGGCGGCAGATTTTGCTTGGTTACTTCGGGGAGAAAGCGGCGCCCTGCGGAAACTGCGACGCGTGCTTAGCACCGGGTGAGCTTGTCGATGCGACGGCGGACGCGAAGCAGATCATTGATACGATCCGCGCGACCGGTTCGCGCTTCGGCGCGGTGCATATCGTCGATGTACTGATGGGGGCTTCGAACGAGCGGGTGCTGCGGCTGGGGCACGACAAGCTTGCGCTGTATGGCGCGGGCAAGGCACGCAAGCGCGAAGAGTGGCAGCAGCTAATCCGGCAGATGGTAGCTGCGAATTTCGTGACGCTCGACATTGCGGGCTATGGGGGCTTGCAGGTCAGCGATCAGGGCCGCGCGTTGTTGCGTGGCGAGGGGACGTTCCAGCACCGGTCGACCGTGCATCCACGGCGGTCCGAACGGAAGACGAAGGCGGCAGCTGCGGCCACCGTATTGACGGACGCAGAAACGACATTGCTCGACGCGTTGAAGCAGGTGCGGCTCAGGCTCGCGAAGGCGCGCCGGGTTGCGGCCTATGTGATCTTCTCCGACCGGTCGCTGATCGACATGGCGGCGCGCAAGCCGCAGACCCCTGACGAATTTGCCGAGGTGCACGGCGTGGGTGCCGCGAAATTGCGGGAGTTTGCGGGCATGTTCATGGCCGCGATCCGGCGGCACCAGGCGGAGACGTCTGCTACCATGAGCGGTGACTCATGAAGGGGATCGCGGTGAAAGCGTTTGGTGCATTGGTTTTGAGTTTGGTGCTGGCGGCTTCGGTTGCTGCGGCCGATGATCCGGCCGTGGCCCGCATCGCCAGGTTCCATGATGCGCTTTTGGCGGTTATGAAAGATGGTCCCAAGCTCGGTGTCGAGGGGCGGTACAGGAAGCTCGAAGCGGACGTCGATACGCTGTTCGATCTGGCCTCGATGACCAAGTTCACGGTAGGACCTGCATGGGCCAAGATGACGGCGGAAGAGCAGAAGGCGTTGGTCGCTGCGTTCCGGCGCATGACGATTGCGAGCTACGCGCGCAACTTCAACGCGTTCAAAGGCCAAAGATTTGTGACCGATCCGAAGGCGGAGGACCGTGCGCCGGACCGGCTGGTGAAAGCCCAAGTGGTCCCAGAGGGCGAGAAGCCCGTGAACCTCGTCTATCGGATGCGCGAAAGCGGCGGGACTTGGCGCGTGATCGACGTGATCTTCGAGTTCGTGAGCCAACTCGCGACGCGACGCTCGGATTTCGCATCGACCGTGGCGTCCGGGGGTGCGCCCGCACTGGTCGAAAAACTCGACGAGATCAGCGACAAACTTATGAAGGGGACCTAGCGCTTGCCAGCTTGAGCAACGGCGGCAGGACGAATAGGACGACAAACAAGATCCAGAGTAGCGAAATCATCAAGAGGGCGCCCATGGAGGATGTACCCGGATGGCTCGAAAACCAAAGCGCGCCGAAGCCCGCGGCGGTGGCGCCGGCGCTGAACATCACGGCCCTGGTGAGCGGCGACTGCAACAGGGCGCGGTTCCCGGCACGCCAGGCCATGACGAAGTAGATATCGAACGCGACGCCGATCCCGAACAGCAACGGCAAGGCGATGATGTTCGCGTAGTTGAGTTTGAGGCCGATCGCGACGCAAGTGGCGAGTGTCAAGGCTCCGGCTAGGACGAGTGGTACGAGGGCGAAGAGAACGTCCCGCACGTCGCGCAAAGCGAGCGCGAGGATGAGGGCGATGACGAGGAAAGAGTACACGCCTGCATCCGTGAATGCGCCGGTGATCGTGCGGCCGGATTCTTCGAGGGCGAGCGGCACGCCGACGGCGCCGGGCGCCACCGCCTTCACGGCCGCGACGAAGCGCGAGAGCGCTGTGTTGTCGGTCGGGTCGCCCTTGGGGTAGATGCGCACGCGAAGCTCGCCCGACGGCGCGACGAAGTCGCGAGCGGTGTCTTTGGGTAGAGACTCGAGCGTCACGGGTCCGGCGGTGAGTAGACTGCGGACGTTACCAAGAAGAATGGGCAAGCCCGCAGTGACGAGTTCGGCGACCTTCTCGCGGGCCGCCGGGTCGGCGTTGGCGAGGCGGGCGAGCGAGGCCGCTAGAGAGGTTGCAGTCGCGCTGTTTGTCGTGGTGGCAGCGGCTTTGCGCAAGGCTTCGGCGGTCGCGCGGATGGAGGCGACGGTTTCGGCGTCGGTCGGCGCTGGTTTGGTGACGGCGGGATTGAGCGTGAGATCCAGCAGTAATTGGGCGTCGGCGACGAGCGCGAGTTTTTGCTCTTGGTCGTGCGGGATAAGGTCGTCGATCGTGACGGCTTTGGCGACAGCGGGAAGTGCGCGCAGGCGTGTAGCTAAAGCAGCGGCTTCCTCGCGTGAATTCGCGAGAGCGTCCATCGCGTTTGGCGAACGATCGGGATCGTGCGCCAGATCGAGCAGGGTCGAGATCGACTCCGATGCCCGCGAGCGGAGGTTCAAAAGGTTGAAGTCGAAGGCGAGACCTGGCAGCAGCGCGACGGCGGCAGCGCCTAGCGCAATCGCGAAGACGACGAAGAGGCCCGGTAGGCGCAGTAGGGTGCGGTCGATAGCGCCGAGAGATGCGAACCCCGCTTCTTGCGCTTCGTCCTTCGGTTTCGTGAGTTTGATGAGGGCTGGCAGTAGGGTCAGGCTAAGGAGGTAAGTGATCAGCATGCCGGTGCCCGCAATGAGACCGAGTTCGGCGACACCGCGGTAGCTCGTGGGAAGGAAGCCGTAGAAGCCGGCCGCGATTGCGAAGGCTGCCAAAGTCAGCGAAGGGCCGATGGCGCGGGCGGCTTCCACGATCGAATGGGTGAGATCACCCCGGTCATGACGCTCGGCGCGGTAGCGGACGCAGAACTGGATGCCGAAGTCGACGCCGAGGCCGACGAACAAGGCGACGAACGCGACGGACATGATGTTGAAGGCACCGACGAGGTAAAGGCCGAGCGCGGTGGTAACGGTGAGGCCGGTCAGGATGGTTGCGATAACGCACAGGATGAGACGCACGGATTTGAGCGCGAACCAAAGCATCAAGACGATCACGCCGATCGTGGCGGAGGCGATCGGGATCGCGTTCTCGGTAAGGGTGCCGAACTCTTCGTCGAAAATCGGTACCGGGCCGGTGAGACGGAGCGTCACGCCGTGCGCGGGCGTGAGGTTCAGACGTTGCGCGGCCTCGCGAATAGCGCGCGTCGGTTTCTCGCCGGGTTTGAGGGTGCCGAAGTTGACGGCCACGAGCGCTTCGATGACGCGGCGGGTTTCGCGCAAGTCCGGCTCGCCCGCCATCATCATCTTGCGCCAGGAAAGAGGTGCGGGTTTGCCGTCGAAGTGCGTCTTCAACGCGGCGTCAAACTCGCTGAGCGGGCGCTCCAACCGATCAAGCGTAATCGCGCCTCGCTCGACGCCCATCAGCGCGGTCGAGAGCGCGTCCATCGCGCCGCGCAAAGTCGGGTCGGCTGCGAGTGCGCCCAAGAACGGTTGGGCGGCGATAATTTGTTCGGTGGCGGATTGCGTTTGAGCGAGCGGCAGATAAAGCAGGCCGTTCTTCTCGAAGAACGAGCCGCCGCCAGGTTGGCGAAGCGACTGGAACAACGCGGGCTGGCGGCTGAGTTCGGCGGTCAGTTTTGCGGCGGCATCCTGTGCACGTTCGGGGGTCGCACCGTCGATCACGATCAGAATCATGTTCGCCGGCTGCGGGAACAGGGCGCGGAAGGCTGCTTCTTGTTTGCGCCAGGGGATTTCGGGCGAGACGAGTTTCGTGGTGTCGGTGTTAATCTTGAAATGTGTCGCGGCGAAATAGACAGCGTAAGAGGTCGCGACCAAGGCCAGCAAGGCAATCACAGGGGCGATACGGACGCACAGCCTGGTGCACGCGGCGATCAGAGATGCCAGCACAACGCCCCTCGAACTTTGAGTCCCCTGGGCCTTATATCGCCCGAGGGGGTGCTTCAAAGTCAACGCCGGGGCGGCTATAGAGCGGCGAACGTTAAGGATGACCGCCATGACTGCAACACCGCCGGACCGGCTTTCCGCCACACCCGAGAGCCCCCACTACAATGAGGAGCTGCTCAAGCGCGGCGTCGGGATCAAGTTCAACGGCGTGGAGAAGACGAACGTGGAGGAATATTGCGTGAGCGAAGGGTGGGTCAGGCTCGCTGCCGGGAACGCGCGCGACCGCAAGGGCAATCCGATGACGATCAAGCTCAAAGGCACCGTCGAGCCTTACTTCAAGGACGAGGGCGCGAGTTAGCGCCGGACGTCCAACGATGCTTCGGTCATTGCGGCGCGAACAGCGGCTTCGCCGAGGGTGAAGAAATCGCCCGGGATCGAATGCTTCAAGCATGCTGCTGCGTGACCGAACTTAAGCGATTCGGCGTCGCTCATTCCGGTCAGGAGTCCGTGGATCATCCCGGCAGCGAACGCGTCGCCGGTGCCGACGCGGTCGACGATGCCGGAAAGTTCCGTGGCGGCGACCTCATGCGTCGAGGTTCGCGTATGCATCTTGGCGCCGTAGTCGAGATGCTCGACGGTATGCTGCGCACGCGTCGAGTAGGCGATGCGCTTCAGCTGCGGGAACGCGGTGAAGGCTGCAGCAACCGCGTCGCCGATGTTCGCGAACTTCTTTCCGAGTACGAGGCCGATGTCGCGCTCGTCGCCGAACAGAATGTCCGCCGTTTCGAAGAGTTGATGCAAGATGCCGGGCGCCTGGTCGTGCCAGCTCTCCCAGAGTTTGGAGCGATAGTTGCCGTCGAACGAAATACCGAGACCGCGCGCACGGGCGGCGCGTGCCATCGCGATCGCGGCGTCGGCGCTGGCACGCCCGAGCGCCGGTGTTACGCCGGACATGTGGAACCAGTCGGCGCCGTCGAGCGCCGTTACGTCGGCGCACAGGTTGGGTCCGGCTGCGAACGACGAGCCTGCGCGGTCGTAGTGAATTTCGGACGGCCTGCGCACGGCTCCGGGTGTGTAGAAAAATAGGCCGAGCCGGCCGGGACCACGTTTGACGCTGCGCACGTCAACTCCCCAACGTCGTAGTTCGGCAACGACGGCATCGCCCAGCGCGCCATCGGGCACGACGGTGAGCATCTGCGCGTCGTGACCGAAGGAGGCAAGCGCGACGGCGACGTTCGCCTCTGCACCGGCAAACGTTGCGCGCAGATTTGCCGTCTGCAACAGCAGTTCGCGACCAGGTGGCGCGAGGCGCAGTAAAATCTCACCGAAGCACACGATGCGTTTGGTCACGCGATTCCTCTGGTTCGTTGGATCATCGTTAGCACGGAATGTGCCATCCGATGCAGTTGTACAACAGCGAAGACTGCGACAAGCTGTAACTCGTACGAACGGGAAGGGCTTTCCGCATGAATGACGACATCCGCGCCTTGGCGCGTGCCCGCTGGCGGGTCGCGATCGGCCTCTCGGCGGCGGTGTTTGCGCTGTATTTCGGGTTCATCTTTGCAGTCGCGTTTGCCAAAGAGGCGATTGCCGCACAGGTAGTGCCGGGCGTGAGCCTTGGGATCGTCATTGGCGCGCTAGTAATCGTAGGCGCCTGGATCACCACGTGGATTTATGTCGTTTGGGCGAACCGGCATTTCGACACAGGCCTAAAAGCGATCAACGAGAAGACGCACGGATGAACACGACCGTGCCCGCGACCAGCCTGGGCGAGCCCAACTTCACGGCGATTGCGTTTTTCCTGGTGTTCATCGCGGCGACGCTCGGCATCACCTATTGGGCGGCGCGCAAGACGAAGACGACGGAGGAGTATTTTGCGGCCGGCCGGTCAATCAGCGGCCGGCAGAACGGCTTCGCGCTGGCAGGCGATTATATGAGCGCGGCGAGCTTCCTCGGCATCGCCGGTTTGGTGTCGCTGTCGGGTTTCGACGGGTTGATCTATTCGACCGGGTGGCTGGTCGGTTGGCCGGTCGTGCTGTTCCTGATCGCAGAACCACTGCGCAATCTAGGCAAATATACGTTCGCGGATGTCGTGAGTTTCCGGCTGAAGCAGACGCCTGTTCGCGTCGCGGCGGCAATTGGAACGCTCGCCGTCGTCACGCTCTATCTGATCGCGCAGATGGTGGGTGCCGGGAATCTCATCAAACTGATGTTCGGCATCTCGTATGAGGCGGCTGTCGTCAGTGTCGGCATCGTGATGCTGGCCTACGTCCTGTTCGGCGGCATGATCGCGACGACTTGGGTGCAAATCGTCAAGGCGGTGCTATTGCTCGGCGGCGCAGCGTTGCTGTGCTTCCTGACGTTGGCGCAGTTTTCGTTCAATCCGGCGGTTCTATTCTCAAAGGCTGCTGAGATGTACGGCACGGAAGTGTTGGCGCCGGGCAAGCAGGTTGCCAATCCCTGGGATGCGATCTCGCTGGGTCTGGCGTTGATGTTCGGTACGGCTGGCCTGCCGCACATTCTGATGCGCTTCTATACGGTGCCGGATGCGAAGGCCGCGCGTCAGTCGGTGTTTTGGGCGACGGGCCTGATCGGCGTGTTCTATTTGATGACGTTCGTCCTGGGGTTCGGCGCGATGGTGCTGGTCGGGCGCGAGGCGATCATGGCCGTCGACAAGGGCGGCAACATGGCCGCACCGCTGCTCGCCGAAGTGTTGGGCGGCACCGGGTTGCTCGGCTTCATCGCGGCAGTGGCGTTTGCGACGATCCTTGCCGTCGTAGCCGGATTGACCCTGTCTGGTGCGGCCGCGCTTAGCCACGACTTGTGGGTCTCGGTGTACCGCAAAGGCGACGCGCCACACGAGGAACAGTTGATGGTCGCGCGGCTCGCAACGGTTGTTCTTGGAATCGTCGCGATCGTTCTTGGCATTGTGTTTCAGGGACAGAACGTCGCCTTCATGGTGGGTCTTGCCTTTGCTGTCGCGGCGTCGGGGAACTTTCCGGCGCTCGTGCTCTCGATCTTCTGGCGCGGTTTCACGACGGGTGGCGCTGTGACTTCGATCGTGACGGGAACGGTGGCGAGTTTGGTTTTGATCGCGATTTCGCCGACGATCATGATCGATTTGATGGGTGGCCAGAGTGCGATCTTTCCCCTAAAGAATCCGGCGATCGTGACGATCCCACTGGGGTTTGCGACTGGGATTCTGGTGTCACTGCTGGCGCCGGAAGCGAAGGCGAGTGCGGCGTTTGACGCGAAGGAGCGGCGCATGATCACGGGGGCGGAATAGGTTGGGAGCGCGGGCGTCCCGCGCGCTCCTTCTTCTTTCCTATCAACTCAACCCTATCAACTCAACGCGCGCGGCGAGTTGGAGGTGCAGTCAAGAGCGGGCGTCCCCGCCCGCGCTCCCAGACTGGTTTTTTCACCCGCGCTCCGTGAGGACGCGCCGACACTCGGCCGGTAGGCCGTCGAGTTTCATTGGTTCGCGTGGGACGTAGGTGCCTGGCTTCGGCTTCATCCACGAGCGGTCGGTGAACCAGGATTGCAATTCCGCGCCGCAGCCGTCGCCTTCGGGAGGTTCATCCTGCGGTTTGCAGTCGGCGCTGCCGGTTGGACAAGCGAGGCGGACGTGCATGTGTGCGGCGTGGCCGGTCCACGGGCGTAGTTTGCGCAACCACGAGCGGTCGCCGCTCACCGGGCGGTCGCACATCGCGCGCTTGATCGGCGGCGAGATGAAGATGCGCTCAACCTCGTCCGCTTCCGCCGCGCGACGGAGCATCGAATACTGCGCGTCGCCGAAGCCGCTGGTCACACGCAGCGTGTTGAAGTTGACCAGCCCAGGTGGCTCATAGTCTTCGAGATCGCTCGCGCTCAATTTTCGCGCAGGTATAGGCGTGAGCCAGATATCGGCGTCGAGACCCACTTGATGCGACGTGTGATCGGAGGGCAGAGGGCCGCCGCGAGGTTGGGCCAGATCGCCGACGAGCAAACCGCGATGGCCGTCTGCGGCGACGCGCTCCCCCAACGTCTCGACAAAGGCGATCAGGTGTGGATGCCCCCAAGCCCGATTGCGCGACGGGTTCATCACCTGCCAGTACGTTCCATCGACTGGCAACTGTGATGCGCCGCCAAGGCAACCGCGTGTGTAAGAGCCGATGACTTCTGCGCCGCCTGTCGTTCCCGTTCGCACGGCGGCGAAATGGCGCGATGCTGGTGCGTCTTCGGAAAGCGTGGACGCCGTTGCTTGCGGCTGAGGCTGCGATGGCGCCATTGCAACGGTCGGCTTGCTCTCGCAGGCTGCGAGGCCGAGTGCAATGCACAGGATTGCGGCGCGGACGGGTGAGGGCATGGGCGTTCCCTTAGCGAATCCGAAGGGCGCAAATATCTGCGCGGTTCGTGGCGGAAGCTAGGCCGCCCCGCTTGGATTGGCGCCAAATTCCACCATCTTTGCCGCAGAAGCGAGGGGTGGCCATCGATGGCTGCTTCGGCTACAACCCGCGGCTTCTTGGGCGTCCTTTGCGCTCAGCGATTAATTCGAGCTAGCCCGATGACAGCCTTGTTCCCGGTTCTTTTGACCATCCAAATCGTCGTATGCGTTGCGATGATCGGCGTGATCCTTCTTCAGCGTTCGGAAGGCGGCGGGTTGGGTTTGGGCACTGGCGGCGGCGCCGGCGGGCTGATGACGGGCCGTGGTGCAGCGAATGCGTTGACGCGCACAACGGTGATTCTGGGGGTAATCTTCATCAGCACATCGATTGCGTTGGCGCTCGTCGCCAAGGCGACGCGCACCGCCGGACCGCTTACACCGGGAACCGATGGCCCAATGACGACGCTTCCCGGGGCGCCGACACCTTCGACCACACCGCTGCCGGCGCCTGTAAATCCCCCTGCAACGCCGGTTCCCTCTGCGCCTGCCGCGCCGGCACCTGCCGGTGGACAACCCGCACCTTCGGCGCCGCCAAGCGGCGGTACGCCATAGCGGATTTCCGCGCTCGTTAACGTGCCGTGCGTGCCCCGTGAAACGCGTTCCACGAGACGCGCCGGGAATCTTCTTGTTTGCGTTCTCTCTTGCTGATTATGGTGCAAGCCCATGGCGCGGTTTATCTTCATCACCGGCGGCGTGGTCTCCTCCTTAGGAAAAGGTCTCGCTTCTGCGGCACTCGGCTCGCTTCTTCAAGCGCGCGGGTTCAAGGTTCGTCTTCGTAAGCTCGATCCGTATCTGAACGTCGACCCGGGAACGATGTCGCCGTATCAGCACGGCGAAGTGTTCGTCACCGACGACGGCGCGGAAACCGATCTCGACCTCGGTCACTATGAACGCTTCACCGGCGTGTCGGCGACCAAAGGCGACAACATCACGACGGGGCGGCTCTACCTCGACATTTTGACGCGCGAGCGGCGCGGCGACTATTTGGGCGCGACGATTCAGGTGATCCCGCATGTCACGAACGCCATTAAGGCGTTTGTCGTCGACAACACGGACGACGTCGACTTCGTGCTGTGCGAGATCGGCGGCACAGTGGGCGACATCGAGGGCCTGCCGTTCTTCGAGGCGATCCGTCAGATCAAAAACGATCTGGGCCGCGGACAGGCGCTTTACATTCACGTGACGCTGGTGCCCTACATTGCGGCATCGGGCGAGTTAAAAACGAAACCGACGCAACATTCGGTCAAAGAGCTGCGTTCGATCGGTATTCAGCCGGACATCGTGCTCTGCCGTTCGGATCGTGAAATCCCTGCTGACGAGCGGGGCAAAATCGCGCTGTTCTGCAACGTGCGGCCGTCGAGTGTGATTCAGGCTTTGGACGTGAAGACGATCTACGAGGTGCCGCTCAGCTATCATGCGCAGGGACTCGACAGCGAAGTGCTGTCTATCTTCGGGATAAACGACGCGGCGGCGCCGAAGCTTGAACGCTGGAAGACGATCGTCAAACGGATCAAGGATCCCGAAGGCGAGGTCAAGGTTGCAATCGTCGGCAAGTACACAGGATTGCTCGACGCGTACAAGTCGCTGAACGAAGCGCTGACGCACGGCGGCATCGCAAACAATGTGCGCGTGAAAGCCGAGTGGATCGAGTCAGAGATTTTCGAGCAGCCAGGACACATTCAGGCGCTAGAAGACGTGCATGCGATTCTGGTGCCGGGCGGCTTCGGCGAGCGTGGCACGAAGGGCAAGATCGAGGCGGCGAAGTTCGCGCGCACGCGCAAGGTGCCTTATTTCGGCATTTGCTTCGGGCTGCAGATGGCGGTGATCGAAGCCGCGCGCAATCTGCTCAACATCGAGGATGCGAGTTCGACCGAGTTCGGGCCCGCGAAACACATTCTGGTCGGACTGATGACCGAATGGATGCAAGGCAACCAGCTTGAGAAGCGCGCCGCGGGCGGCGATCTGGGCGGAACGATGCGGCTCGGCAAGTACACAGCGCTCCTGAAGCGCGGCAGCAAGGTCGCCGAGATTTACGGGACGACCGAGATCGAAGAGCGGCACCGTCACCGCTATGAAGTGAACCTCGACTATCGCGAGGCGCTAGAGAAAGTGGGCTTTGTGTTTTCGGGCATGTCGCCCGACGGGCTGCTGCCTGAAATCTGCGAGCGCAACGACCACCCATGGTTCATCGGCGTGCAGTATCACCCGGAACTGAAGTCGCGCCCCTTCGAACCGCACCCGCTGTTCGCGAGTTTCATCAAAGCGGCCGTCGATCAGGCACGTTTGGTTTGAGTGCTTTGCACGTTAGGGTCAGCGCACGGCTTGATGCACGCCCTTTAGCGTTGCCAACAGCTGTGCGGCGCTATTGAGCGGCAAGCAGCTTGGCCCATCGCAGAGCGCTTTGTCTGGATCGGGGTGGAACTCTAGGAAGATGCCGTCCGCGCCTGCTGCGATGGCGGCTTTCGCTATGATGGGTACGCCTTCGCGCCGTCCGCCGGTGGAGCCGCCGTTTGTGCGCGGGTCGGCGCCGGGAAGTTGGACCGCGTGCGTCGCGTCGATGGTGACGGGAACGCCGAGGCGCTGCATCTCGCCGATGCCGAGCATGTCGACGACGAGGTTGTTGTAACCGAAAGACGTGCCGCGTTCGCAAAGCACGATGTCGAGCTTCGGCGCGACCTCGCGGGCTTTGGTGATGATGTTCTTGCAATCCCAGGGGGCCAGGAACTGGGCCTTCTTGACGTGCAGGCAACCGCCGGCGGCTTCGGTCGCGCGGGCCGCGGCGATGACGAGGTCTGTCTGGCGTACGAGGAATGCGGGGACCTGGACGAGATCGGCGACGGCGGCGACAGGCTCGGCCTGATCGATTTCGTGCAGATCGGTTGCGATTGGAACGTTCAGCTGCCGCTTCACCTCGGCGAGCATTGCGAGACCGTCTTTCAAGCCGGGACCGCGGTAGCTTTTGATCGAGGAGCGGTTCGCTTTGTCGAAGCTTGCCTTGAAGACATAGGGCAGGCCGAGCTTCGCGGTTGTTTCCTTCAGCTGACGGCCGACGCTGAGCGCGAGATCGAGGCTCTCGAGAACATTGAGGCCCGCGATGACGAACAGCGGCTGACCCGCACCGATCGCGATATTCCAACGCTTGAGAGTGACAGCGGCCATAGGCGCCTCCGAACTAGCTGGGCGGCATGGGTAGCATTTGGCTTGCCGCCCGCGCTAGTCCGTGAAACCGCCGGTTTCTAGCCGTTGATCAGCGCCATCACGGCACCTGCAATACTTGCCAGCAAAAGGGCGAGCGTCGCCAACGCTTGGACCAGGAAGCCCATCGAGCGCTTACCGGCCTCGGCGATGTAGCCTTCCATGTACATGAAGCGGCCGATGATCCACACGACGCCGATTGCGGCGATGATGCGTGCATCCCAATAGGCGGCAGCGATCCAGAGCGCCGGCAGGAAGATCGGCAACCATTCCAGGGTATTCATCTGTACACGGAAGACCCGCTCGAAATCCGGATTGCCAGTCGTGGCCGGGGCCGCGATGTTGTGCTTGCGGCGGGCGCCAGCGATGCGCAGGCCCATGTAGAAGTAGAGCAGCAGCGCTGCGATCGTGACGAGAACGATTAAAGGCGACATTGATTTCTCCCCTCAATATGAGAACGCCCCGACGCACGGAGCGACTCAACAGCGCATAAGCTAAAGGGTGCGGCGCGAAAGAGAAGGGGAGGGCTTTCGCGAAGGCGACGCTTTAGCTATGACGCGCGCAACGTTAAGGACCAAAACCGCCCATGACAGCCATCATCGATATTCGCGGACGCGAAATCCTGGATAGCCGCGGCAATCCGACCGTGGAGGTGGATGTCGAACTCGAGGGTGGGATCGTTGGCCGCGCGGCCGTGCCGTCGGGGGCTTCCACCGGCGCGCATGAGGCGGTCGAGCGGCGCGATGGCGGCAAACGCTATGGCGGCAAGGGTGTCGAGCACGCGGTTGCCGCGGTTAACGGCGAGATATTCGACACGTTGTCGGGCATGGAAGCGGAGGCGCAGCTTCACATCGACCGTACTCTGATCGACCTTGACGGCACCCCGAACAAGAGCCGCTTGGGTGCCAACGCGACGCTGGGCGTTTCGCTCGCGGTCGCTCATGCGGCGGCGAAGGCGCGCGGGCAGGCGTTGTTCCGCTATGTGGGCGGGGCGAAGGCACACGTACTGCCGGTGCCTTTCATGAACATCATCAACGGCGGCGCGCATGCGGACAACCCAATCGACTTTCAAGAATTCATGATCCTGCCCGTCGGCGCGCCCACATTTCGCGAAGCACTGCGCATGGGGGCGGAGGTTTTTCATGCGCTGAAGAAGGCGCTGAAGGACGCGGGACACAACACGAATGTCGGCGACGAAGGCGGCTTCGCACCGAACCTGAAATCGGCGGACGAGGCGTTGTCGTTCGTGATGCGCGCCATCGAGGCCGCTGATTACAAACCCGGCGAGCACGTGAAGCTTGCGCTCGATCCAGCGTCGACTGAGTTTTTCAAGGACGGCGTCTATCACCTGGAAGGGGAGGGCAAGAAGCTCGACTCCGGAGCGATGGCGCGCTTCTACGAGGATCTGTGTAAGCGCTATCCGATCGTTTCAATAGAAGACGGGATGGCGGAGGACGATTGGGCGGGTTGGAAGACGCTGACCGACCTTGTGGGCAAGAAGGTGCAGTTGGTGGGCGACGACCTGTTCGTCACGAACCCGAAGCGGCTGCGCGAAGGGATCGCGAAGGGTGTTGCGAATGCGATCCTGATCAAGGTCAACCAGATCGGCACCCTGTCTGAGACGCTGGATGCGGTCGAGATCGCGCACAAGGCAGGCTATAGGGCGGTGATGTCGCATCGTTCCGGCGAGACGGAAGATACGACGATTGCCGACCTTGCGGTTGCGACGAATTGCGGGCGGATCAAGACGGGATCCGCGTCGCGGTCGGACAGGCTTGCCAAATACAATCAGCTTCTGCGTATCGAGGAGTCGCTTGGGCCGTCCGCGGTTTACGCGCAGCTCTGATGTCCGCCGACAGCAAAGCTCTGGAGACGAAGGCGCGGACCGGCGACATCGCCGCGCAGTTCGAGTTGGCGATCGCGTTGGATCGCGCGGGTAACCGACTGGTCGCCACGTCGTGGTTAGAGGCTGCTGCAAGCGGCGGGCATGCTGAGGCGCTTGCGTTGCTTGCGGTGCGCGACTTGCAGGGCTTGGAAACATCGCCAAATCCTTCGCGCGCGCGGGAACGGCTGGATCGGGGCGTTGCGCTCGGCGGAAACACGCCGCGGCGGCTCCTCGCAACTTTGACGGCGACGGGCGTATTCGGCGCGCCGGATTGGCGCCGCGCGGTGAGCCTCACGATCGACGCCGCGCAAGCCAACGATTGGCAGGCGTTGCGGCACTTGGCACTGCTCACTGAGATGGCAGCGCCGCGATCGGCGCTCGCAGAGGATTTGCTGTTGCGTGCAGGGTTGCTTGGCGACGGCTTGTCCGGATTTGCGATCCTGCGCCGCCAGGAGCTGACCGGACGAACGCTTGCGCCGGATCGTGCATTCGCGCTGTGGCGGGAGGGGCTGCAAAAAATAAGGCACCCGCTCGCTGAGTTGGTCGAGGGCGTAACGGCTGGACAGGCTGTGACCAAGCCGCCGGAAGGGCATCCGGATTACGACAGCATTGCGGCGTTGCTGAAGGAACCGCCTGGCCTTGCGTTGAACCAGCCATCGGCGATTAGCGATCAGCCGTTTGTCCGGCGGTTCGACAAGCTGCTGACGGTTGAAGAGTGCGAGTACGTCATCGGCCTCTCCTCGCGGCTCTTGGCGCCGGCGAGTGTGATCGATCGGACGGCGGGACAGGCCAAGCATAGCAATCTGCGCACGAACAGCGTTGCGGTGTTCTGGCCGATCCAGCAGGACATCGTTCTGCACGCCATCGACCTCAGGCTTTCGGAAGCGGCGGGGCTGTCATATGCAAACGGCGAGATGATGAACATCTTGCTCTACAAACCCGGCGAAGAGTATCGCGCGCACTTCGACTTTTTCGCGCCCGAGATTGCGGCGGCCGATCGCAGCGGACAGCGTATTCGCACGCTGCTAGTTTATCTGAACACCGGCTACGGCGGCGGCGAAACGCAGTTTGTGAACGCGAACATGAAGCTCAAAGGCGAGCCGGGCGACGCGGTCCTGTTCCACAACTGCGATGCCGTTACTGGTGCGCCCGATCGCGCGACGCTGCACGCGGGGCTTCCGGTGACCAGCGGTCAGAAATGGCTGCTCTCGAAGTGGTATCGCGAAAAGACCTTCGCGACCTGAGCGGCGGTTAATTCCGCTTAACGCAAAAGCGCTTGCCGCTCCTCCATCGATGTGATTCGATTCAAGGCATGAACGAACACGCGACAATGGCGCCACGCTCGGTGCGCGGATTGGGCTTTACGCTCGTGATCCTCGCGCTCGTGATCTATTTCGGCTACTTTGCGATCTATGGAAAACACGGGCTCGTCAATTGGGTGCGGCTACAGGAAGAGGTTTCGCTGAAGCAGGCGGAACTCGATCGCACGAAGGCGGAGCGGACTGCGCTCGAGCACCGCGTGCGGTTGCTGCGGCCCGAGAGCGTCGATCCGGACCTGCTGGAAGAGCAGGCGCGCGCGCGGCTGGGGCTGACGCAGGGCGACGAAGTCGTGATCCTAAAGGATAAGCGTTAGCCTGTTGCAGCGCAGCACGGGGCCGTGCTTGCGCGCTTTGGGGGCGGACGCTACAGCATCGCTCCAAGATCACCGAGGTATACCGACGAATGGCGAAAGCCGACACGGCCAGCCGCGCCGCCGCGCCGCCAAGGCCCATGCCTGGCAAGGACGCGTTGCTTCGCTACTACCGCGAAATGCTCTTGATCCGGCGCTTTGAGGAGAAGGCTGGACAGCTTTACGGTATGGGGCTGATCGGCGGGTTCTGCCATCTTTATATCGGTCAGGAAGCGGTTGTCGTCGGCATGCAAGCTGCGATCGGCGAGGGCGATCAAGTGATCACCGCCTACCGCGACCACGGGCACATGCTCGCCTGCGGGATGGACCCGGCCGGCGTGATGGCGGAGCTGACGGGACGCAGCGGCGGCTACTCGAAGGGGAAGGGCGGCTCGATGCATATGTTCAGCCGCGAGAAGAATTTTTTCGGCGGGCACGGTATCGTCGGCGCGCAATTACCGCTGGGCACCGGGCTCGCGTTTTCGAACAAGTACAAGGGCACGGACCGAGTGTGCCTGACCTACTTCGGCGACGGCGCGGCGAACCAGGGGCAGGTGTACGAGAGCTTCAATATGGCAGAGCTTTGGAAGCTGCCCGTCGTGTACGTGATCGAGAACAATCAGTACGCCATGGGTACCGCGATCTCACGCTCGAGTGCGGAGACACATCTCTACAAACGCGGTGCGTCGTTCAACATCCCCGGCGAAGAAGTCGATGGGATGGACGTGTTGGCCGTGCGTGACGCCGGTGACCGTGCGGTGAAGTGGTGCCGCGAGGGTAAGGGGCCGATCATCCTGGAGATGAAGACCTACCGCTATCGCGGGCATTCGATGTCGGATCCGGCAAAATACCGCACGCGCGAGGAAGTCGATCACGTGCGCGAAACGGCGGACCCGATCGACCACGTGCGCAAGATGCTGCTTGAGAGCAAGCTTTCGAGCGAAGACGAACTGAAAGAGATCGACAAGGACATCCGCGCAGTCGTCAACCACGCAGCTGAATTTGCGCAGTCGTCGCCGGAGCCCGATCCGTCGGAGCTTTGGACGGACACTATTCACTGAATGCGGGGCATCAAGGAGTAGAGCAATGAGAGTTTCGATCCTCGCAATTGCTGCCGCGCTGCTTGCAGTGGCCGCGGCGCCGCTTGGCGCTAAGCCGCCGGTGCCGCCGCCCGTGCTGGTGGCGAAGGCACCGAACCTGGTTCCGATCGCCTCGCGCATGACGAAGGGCACGATCTCGGTGCGCAACACCGGGACGGTGGCAGCGGGTCCGTTTAAGGTGACGGTCGAGTGCAACACGAGTTGCGCGGAGCCGTCGCTGGCGGACGCGGCCGCTTACACGGATGCAGCGTTTCCGGACAGGTTGACCGTGTCCGTGCCCGGCTTGTCGCCGGGGCACGTCTACAATCACAAGATCGCGTTTTGGGACAGTCTGGTTTGGCGGTCCGGGAACTACGAATTCACGGTCGTGGCAGATGCCGCGAACACGGTCGCGGAGACGAACGAAGCGGACAACAGCGGCGGCACCGTTTTCGGCGTACCATAGGGACATTGAACGGAGGGAGACTAGATGTCGATAGAGCTGACGATGCTGGCGCTGAGTGTGGCGCTGTTGTTCGTGCTGGTGCTGATCCAGGCGGCGGCAGGCACGCAGGCGCAGGGCGTCATGAACATGGCGAACGATCGCGACAATCTCGGGCCGCCGTCCGTGTGGCAGGCACGCACGAAGCGTTGCGTCGACAATCATCGCGAGGGGCTAATTTTATTCGCGCCGCTCGCGTTGATCGCGGCGCATCAGGACATCTCGACGATGATGACGGTGTGGGGCGCGCAGCTGTTTTTCTATTCGCGCGTTGCGCATGCGGTCGTCTATCTCGCCGGGTTGCCATACATCCGTCCGCTGTTTTGGAGCATCGGCATTGTCGGCACGATCATGATGTTCTTGGCCCTCTTTGGTATCGGCGCTTAACCGGACTCGCTCGCACTCATGCCCACTGAAATTCTGATGCCTGCGCTCTCACCCACGATGGAGGAGGGCAAGCTTGCCAAGTGGCACGTGAAGGTGGGCGACAAGGTGACGTCGGGCGATGTGATTGCCGAGATCGAAACCGACAAGGCGACGATGGAGGTCGAAGCGGTTGACGAAGGCGTCGTCACGAAGCTGTTGGTCGATGAGGGCACGGAAGGCGTGAAGGTCAATGTACCGATTGCCGTGCTGCAGGGCGAGGATGAGCCCAAGGCGAAAGCGAATGGCGGTGCGACGGCTTCGACGGGACCAGCCGCGAAACCGGCGCCGAAGGTGTCCGCTGCTGCGCCCGCCGCTGTTGCGATGGCGAGCGATCCCAGCATCGCGCCGGGAACCCCGATGGTCACGATGACCGTGCGCGAGGCGTTGCGCGAGGCGATGGCCGAGGAGATGCGACGCGATCCGGCCGTGTTCCTGATGGGCGAAGAGGTTGGGCAGTATCAAGGTGCGTACAAAATCAGTCAGGGGCTGCTCGACGAGTTCGGGCCGAAGCGCGTGATCGACACGCCGATTACGGAGCAGGGGTTTGCCGGTCTCGGCGTCGGCGCGGCGTTCGGGGGCCTCAGGCCCATCGTCGAGTTCATGACCTGGAACTTCGCGATGCAGGCGATCGATCAGATCATCAACTCCGCGGGCAAGACGCTCTACATGTCCGGCGGGCAGATGGGGTGTCCCATCGTTTTTCGCGGGCCGAACGGTGCGTCCGCGCGCGTGGCCGCACAGCACAGTCAGAGCTACGGCTCGTGGTATGCGCATGTGCCGGGGCTGAAAGTGGTTGCGCCGTATTTCGCGGCAGATGCGAAGGGGTTGCTGAAAGCAGCGATCCGCGATCCGAACCCCGTCATTTTTCTTGAGAACGAGATCGTTTACGGCCGCTCGTTTGACGTGCCGAAGGTCGACGACTTCGTGCTGCCGATCGGCAAGGCGCGCGTCGTGCGCGAAGGGCGCGATGTGACGCTGGTGTCGTATTCGATCACTGTCGGACTCGTGCTGCAGGCGGCCGAAGCGCTCGCAAAGGAGGGGATCGAAGCTGAGATCATCGACTTGCGTTCGTTGCGGCCGCTCGACACGGAGACGGTGATCGCGTCGGTGAAGAAGACGAACCGCATCGTGACGGTCGAAGAGGGCTGGCCGAT
This sequence comes from Alphaproteobacteria bacterium, assembly GCA_013140995.1. Taxonomy (GTDB): domain Bacteria; phylum Pseudomonadota; class Alphaproteobacteria; order Micropepsales; family Micropepsaceae; genus SZUA-430. Next base: position 50,301 of record JABFRX010000133.1, read on the forward strand.
CTGCGGCATTGCCTCCGAAATCGCGACGCAGGTGATGGAGCAGGCGTTCGACCATCTCGACGCGCCGCCGACGCGCGTCACCGGTAAAGACGTGCCGATGCCGTACGCGGCGAACCTCGAGAAGCTAGCGCTGCCCAGCGTTGACGACGTGATCGCCGCGGCGAAGGCCGTACTGTACCGGAGCTAAGCGCCGTGACCACTCCTATCCTCATGCCCGCGCTGTCGCCCACGATGGAAGAGGGCAAGCTTGCGAAGTGGCACGTCAAGATCGGCGATAAGGTGAAGTCGGGCGATGTGATCGCCGAGATCGAGACCGACAAGGCGACGATGGAGGTCGAAGCGGTCGACGAGGGGGTGGTTGCGGATTTGCTGGTGGCTGAGGGCACGGAGGGTGTGAAGGTCAACGCCGTCATTGCGCAGTTGCGCGATGAGAACGAGAAGTACGTTGCGGGGCCGAAGCCCGGTGGTGCAACTGCCGCGGCGCCCGCAGCGCCGAAGAAGGACCCAAAGTCCGCGCCTGCCGTAGTGGTCGCGCCTGCTGGAACGATCCTTGGCGCCGGTGCAGGCGCGACCACTACGG
>JABFRX010000022.1 GCA_013140995.1 Alphaproteobacteria bacterium
CGTCGCCTCCTCAAAGCCCGGCCGGTCGCCCGCAATCGCAGACATGAAGTGATAAGCGGCATCCCGCGCTGCGCGCGCACGTGCTTTCGGACCACGGCGCGCTTCATCGACGAGCTTGCGCAAGCTGACGGAGGCTCCGCCCGGTTGTGCGCCGAGCCAATCCCACTGTTGCGGCAGCAGCGTCACTTCGCGCGCGACGACGCCGAGTTTTGGGCGGCCGGGGCGGCGTTCCTCGTCCGGCTTCGGCGCATTGCGCTTCAGCCGCGCCAGCATCTCGTCGGCAGTACCGCGAATGTCGATGTCGAAGGCGCGTCCGGTCGTGTCATCGAACAAAAAGACGCCATGGCCGGCCTTCTCGACAGCTTTTTTGAAATGCGCGGCGACATCGGCGAGGGAGCCGGAGGCAAGGCGGCGCGTTCCGTCGAACACGGTGCAGGGTTTTGTCAGGAGGTCGCTCATCACGTATTTTTACCCGGGCATTATTATCTTGTCAATATCACCCGGATAAAATCTCTGGTGAGACGGCTCCGGCCTGTCGTATCGTCGGTGCGGAGGGGCTGCCGTGCGGAACATCTATCTGGCGATCGCGTCGGTGTTGGCGATTGTTCTGTTCGCGGCCACGGCTGTGGGACAAAGCGCGTGGACAACAATCCCCGCGCAGGCCAAACGATGCTTCAGCCCGGAGTCGAACTTTTCGCTGGACGACCGCGTCGCAGCCTGCACCGAGGTCATAAACCTGAACAATGCGACATTCGTAGAGCGCGTCGATGCGTTGAAGACGCGTGCGCGCTGTCACGCTTTACGCGAACGCTACGACCTTGCCATTGCGGATTTAGACCGCGCGATCGCGCTGGATCCGAAACACGCAAGTCTGCACCTCGACCGCGCGATCTATCAAACATTCGCCGAAAACTACGGCTTGGCGGAAGCTGACGCACAGCGCGCGTTGCAGCTGTCGCCGGACAATGCCCGCGCCAAAGAAGTGCTGGCCCAAGCACGCGCCGCTAAGGCGGCGATCGCGGCTCAAAAGATCGCGCCGCCGCAGAATGCGCGGATTGCGCTCGTGATCGGCAACAGCAGATATTTGCATGCGCCGCCGTTGCCTAACCCCGTGCACGATGCCGAGGACGTCGCGCGCGAATTCGCAAACATCGGCTACAACGTCTACGGCTATCCGAGAACCGACTTTACGCGTCAGCAAATGACGGCCGTCATCGGCGCCTTCTTCGATCTCGCAAAGAGTGCGGAGTCCGCCGTCGTCTGGTACTCCGGCCACGGCCAGGAATTCGTAGAGGTCGACGGCGACTTTGGCCGGAACTACGTCGTGCCCGTCGACGCGCACATCACCTCCAGCAAAGACATTCGCGGCCAAGCGATCCCGTTGAGCGAACTGTTGCTGTCGGTCATGCCCGCCAAAGGACTGCGGATGGTGTTGGTCGATGCTTGTCGCAGCAACGACTTCGACCCGGCGGTTCCGTTCCCCGGATTCTCGCGCGAGGGGCGCCTTGGCATGTTCGTCGTTTACGCGACGAAGCCCGGCACTTATGCGGCCGACGGTGAAGGACGCAACTCGCCGTTCGCAGCCGCTTTCGTCGCGGAGTTGCGGGCCAACCCGAAGGATGAGCTTCGCGCGCTGCTCTCACGCGTCGTCAAGCGCACCAGTGCCGCCACCCGCAACCAGCAAATACCGGACGTCGTCGACCGCTACGAGACGTTAGAACGGCCCGTGCTCGCGCGTTAGGACATTCACGATGAGGACCATATCGACCCTCTTTGTACTTTGCGCGATGGCGAGCACCCCGGCATTCGCCGGTACGCTTCCGTTGTCGATACTTGAAAGATGCGCGGATCCCGCGCGCCGGTCGACGCTGGAGGACCAAGTCCGGGCCTGTACGCTAGTCATCGAAACGCCCGGCCAAGATCGCGCCGAGAAACTGCTTGCGCTTCTCGGGCGCGCAACCGCTTACCGGGACAACGGCGACTATGACAAGGCAATCGCGGACTACAACGCCCTTATTGCGCTCGATCCGGACGAAGACATGGCGTTCCTCGGCCGTGCCGACGCCTACAGGCTCAAAGGCGACGAAGAGCGCGCGCTCGCCGAACTGAATGCGTTCATTCAACGCAAACCCACCAACGCATCAGCCTACTACAACCGCGGACGTCTGTTCGCGGCACGGGGCGACCTGCCGCGGGCGTTGGCCGACTGCACGCGCGCGATCGAATTGGAGCCGGGCGATGCCAGCGCTTGGTTCCAACGGGCCTTGGTCTACCGGCAGATGGGCGACGACGAACGCACGCTCGCCGACCTCGGCCGCGCGATCCAACTTGATCCGGACGACCCCGATCACAGGCACTATCGCGGGATGCTTCTGATGCGCCGGAAGGACTACAAAGGCGCAATCGCCGATTTCGACAATATCATTCGCGTCAAACCCCGCTTTGACGCTTATGTCTTCCGCGGCTACGCCTATTTCTATCTTGGAAACTACGACGCGGCGATTGCCGACGCCGAGCGTGCAATCAACTTCAACCCGAACGACCCCCTGCCCCGGCAGCTGTTGCGCGAGGCGCAAGCGGCCAAAGCGCGAACGCAATCGCGCTAAGCCGTTCGGCTTTGACGAGCAAGATTCGTCATCGCCCATACCGAGCCCGTGGCGGCAAGTCCCGCCAGAGTCGCCGCAATCAAGAACGGCTCGTCGATGCCCTGAGAAAGACCAAGCTTCGGCATCTGCGGATAGCCGAACTGCCAAATCATCAGCGTCACCAGGAAGTCGTAGACGCCGTGGACGACAAGGCCCGGCACGATCGAACGGGCCAAGTAGGCGACCGTCCCCAATAGGGCACCGACAGCTGTAACGAACGGCAGCAAAGGAACCGAAAAATGCGCGAGCGCGAATATGATCGACGACAACACGATCGCGGCGGCGGGGCCGTAGGCGCGTTCGAGTTCGACTTGCATATAGCCGCGATAAGCGGCCTCCTCCGCGACACCTGCCACAATGCCCACCATCGCGATGTAGCTCACGACGGCGTACCAGGGCGTGTTGCCGGTCGCTGGGAAAGCACCGGCTGGAACCTCGGCGATGCGCGCTTGGATACCGATCAGGAAAACGAACGCCGCGAGGAAACCAAGAACGAGCGCTAGCAACGCCCAATTCCAACCGCTCGCCGGAAGCGGTTCGACGCGCAGAAGTTCGCGGCGGCGCGTGGCTGCCCACGGCACGATACCTCCACGCAAGAACCACCAATAGATGACTAGATAAAACGCCATCGCCGCGACCGACCACGGCACCGCGGGATCGCGCTGAAGATTCGCGCTGACGAGAATGAGCCATACCATCGTTCCGGCCGCGCCCACCAAGCCGCCCAGAATAAGCGCGCGCAGGAGCGCTGGCAGGCTCTGCCACAACGATCGCTTGGTTTGCGGCTGGTCCATGTCCCCCTCCGACCGCTGCCACTTGAGACTACACTCAGCCGTGAGCGTGGCGAAACTTTGTCGGCGCGGCACCAAACACCGCACGAAATCGGTTGTTGAACGTGGAGAGGTCGCCGAACCCGGCGTCATAGGCGATGGCGGCCACGGCATCGGGCGACGTCGCGAGACGCACAGCGGCGCGGCGCATTCTTAGGTTCAGTACGAACTGATACGGCGTCACGCCGGTGACGCGGCGGAACGTGCGCAGGAAATGGTATTTGCTCATGTTCGCGCGGGCCGCCAACTGATCCAGGTCCAGCGGCTGGCCGGCGTTCGTTTCGATGTGGCGCAGAACGCTGCCGATGCGGTGCTTGTCGCCGCGTGCAGGTTTGGTGCGCGTGAGCTTGCCGCCGGACAACGTTTCGCCGACGCGTTCGACGGTGCGGATGACAAGCGACTCGGCGGCAAGCGGTCGCGCCATTTCGGTCAGCGCCTCGATACCCACCAACGTCGGTATCAATTCCGGCATCGCGGGCAGCGCTGCCGCGGTAAAGCGGAAGCGGTGCGAACCTGCGGCACTTGCCGACACTTCGTCGAACAGCGCCGGCTCGATATGCAACGCGATGCAGCGGTCGCCGGTGCCGTGGTCATGACCGCACTCGAAACATGTCCCAGCATTGCCTAGCAGTAGCGCGCCCGGATAAAGCAGCGCTTCCCCGTGTTCGGCGCGATAACGGAAAGACCCACCGACGACGGCGGAGATCGACATGCGGCTGTGTTTCTCTTCATAGGGCCGGTCGTGCGGGCCGGCGCGGCAGACGATTTCCGCGATCTGCCAATCGGGACCGCCCGCAACCGCGCGCGAAGCGATGGTCGCGCGGCTCTCGCCGGGTGAAATCGCCAAGTTTTCGGCTGCATTTGCCATGCCCAAAGATAGCAATTTTTCCCAAGCGGCGCCACCTACCCAAGTGCATCTTCGACCACGTTCCTGTGAGGAGAAGCGACACATGCTCAACCATATCTCGATCGGCGTCCGCAACATCGCCAGAACCAAGGAATTCTATGACGAGGCCTTAAAGCCACTCGGCTACAAGTGCCTGAGCGAGGCCGTGGAATCGCTCGGCTACGGCTCGGACACCGTCGTGCTTTGGATCAGCAAGACCGCGGCACCGGTTCCGGCCGACACGAACTCTGGCCTGCACTTTTGCTTCGACGCGCCGACGCGCAAGAGCGTAGATGCGTTCTACAAGGCGGCGCTTAGCTCAGGCGGCAAGGACAACGGCAAGCCAGGCCTGCGCGCCGACTACGGCGACTACGCCGCGTTCGTTGTCGATCCGGAAGGTTATCGG
>JABFRX010000075.1 GCA_013140995.1 Alphaproteobacteria bacterium
CGCGCCGCACGCAAAACAACCCCGTGCTGATCGGCGAACCCGGCGTGGGCAAGACCGCGATCGTCGAAGGTCTGGCGCTGCGCATCGTCAACGGCGACGTGCCGGAATCGCTGAAAGAAAAGAAGCTGCTGTCGCTCGACATGGGCGCACTGATCGCCGGCGCAAAATACCGCGGCGAATTCGAAGAGCGCCTGAAGTCTGTGCTCACCGAGATGACCGCGGCGGCGGGCTCGATCATCCTCTTCATCGACGAGATGCACACGCTCGTCGGCGCCGGCAAAGCCGAAGGCGCGATGGACGCGTCGAACTTGCTGAAACCGGCACTCGCCCGCGGCGAACTCCACTGCGTGGGCGCGACCACGCTCGACGAATACAGAAAGCACGTGGAGAAAGACGCAGCGCTCGCCCGCCGCTTCCAACCCGTATTCGTGAGCGAGCCCACGGTCGAAGACACGATCTCGATCCTGCGTGGCTTGAAGGAGAAATACGAACTGCACCACGGCGTGCGCATCACCGACAGCGCGATCGTGGCGGCGGCGCAGCTCTCGAACCGCTACATCTCCGACCGCTTCTTACCCGACAAGGCGATCGACCTCATGGATGAATCGGCAAGCCGTCTGCGCATGCAGGTGGACTCTAAGCCCGAGGAGCTCGACGAACTCGACCGCCGCGTGATGCAGCTGAAGATCGAGCGCGAGGCGCTGAAAAAGGAAACGGATTCCGCGTCGAAGGACCGCCTGCAGAAGCTCGAGAAGGAGCTCGCCGACCTCGAAGAGAAATCGTCGTCGCTCACCAGCCGCTGGAAACAGGAAAAGGCAAAGCTCGGCCAAGCGCAGGCGATCAAGGAAAAACTCGAGAAGGCGCGCCACGATCTCGAACTCGCACAACGCAAGGGCGACCTCGCGAAGGCGGGCGAAATTGCTTACGGCGTAATCCCGACGCTGGAGAAGGACCTGAAGAAGATCGAGGAGAGCCAGGCGACGCAGCTCGTCACCGAAGCGGTGACCGAAGAACACATCGCCCAAGTCGTCTCGCGCTGGACCGGTATCCCCGTCGACAAGATGCTGGCCGGCGAGCGCGAGAAACTGTTGGCCATGGAAAAATCGATCGGCGCCCGCGTCGTCGGCCAAGAGGAAGCCGTGCACGCGGTCTCCGCTGCCGTGCGCCGCGCGCGCGCCGGCCTGCAAGACCCGAACCGTCCCATCGGCTCGTTCTTATTCTTAGGGCCGACCGGCGTCGGAAAAACCGAACTGACGAAAGCGCTCGCCGCGTTCCTGTTCGACGACGACACCGCGATGGTGCGCATCGACATGTCGGAATACATGGAGAAGCACTCGGTCGCGCGGCTCATCGGCGCGCCGCCGGGCTATGTCGGCTACGAAGAAGGCGGCGCGCTCACCGAAGCGGTGCGCCGGCGCCCGTACCAAGTCATCCTATTCGACGAAGTCGAGAAGGCGCATGGCGACGTCTTCAACGTGCTGCTGCAAGTGCTCGATGACGGCCGTTTGACGGACGGGCAGGGGCGCACGGTCGACTTCAAGAACACGGTCATCATTCTGACGTCGAATCTGGGCGGCGATGTTCTGGCGTCCCAAGCCGAAGGTGAGGACACGTCCCTCGTGCGCGAAGCCGTCATGGAAATCGTGCGCGCAAAGTTCCGGCCGGAGTTCCTAAACCGCCTCGACGAAGTGATCCTATTCCACCGCCTGGGCCGCGCCCAAATGGACAAGATCGTCGATATCCAAATGGCCCGCTTGGCGAAGCTCTTGGCCGACCGCAAAATCGCGATCGAACTCGACGCCCAAGCAAAGCTTTGGCTCGCCAACACCGGCTACGACCCCGTCTACGGCGCACGGCCCTTGAAACGCGCGATCCAGCGACACTTGCAGGACCCGCTCGCCGAACAATTGCTCGAAGGCAAAATCAAAGACGGCGACACGGTGCGCGTCTCCTCCGACGGCACGGGTCTGCTTATCAACGACAAGAAGAAAGGAACGACGCTACACTGATGTCAAAGGTCGGGATATTTGTAGGGACACTGAGCCCGCGTCTCGTCGATAGCGGCACGCGCACCGCTGAGCGGAAACGCCGCCGTGGCGTCGCCATGCTGCACCTCGACCTGCTCGCTGTCGCGCATGAGAGAAAGCACGAAGATCGCCTCTTCGCCCTTGATCTCATAGGTGCCGATCCCGTCCGTAATCGGCGCCCGGACCGCGGTGGTTTCGTAGTTGCCCTCGGCGAACGCGAACCGCACGTTCTCGGGCTGAGGGTCGTCCACCGAAAACGCATCAGGAGACGCAGTTGTGCGCCCCAGATTGAACTGCAAAACAACGCCGGTCATGCCGCCGCACAGAAAGCGCAAAGACCGCACGCTATCCGGCGCCACTTCGGCGACATAAACCGGACGGCCCAACGGATCGTTCAAAGTGGCAGCCTGCCACGACAACGCGAGAAGAAAGGAGAGCATAGAAACGAACGCTAAGGCAGCACCCGCGCCTGCGCAACCTGCGAAGGCTCGCTCGCCAAAACCGTCTGAATGCGCGCAACATTCGCCTGAAACGCGAGCAGATCTTTGCCGGTCAACTCGCGCCCCGTCGGCAGCTTCACGCCCATCGGATTGATCTGCCGGGACTTGAGCATGACCTCGTAGTGCAGATGCGGCCCGGTCGAACGGCCCGTGGTGCCGACATAAGCGATGACCTGCCCCTGCCGCACCTTCGCACCCGGTTTGATCCCGCGCGCGATCCGCGACAGATGCCCATAGCCGGTGGCGTAACCGTTGGCGTGCGTGAGCTCGACGAAGTTGCCATAGCCGCCGTGCCAGCGCGCCATTTTCACGACGCCGTTGCCCGACGCCATCACCGGCGTCCCCCGCGGCGCCGCAAAGTCGACGCCCTTGTGCATCTTGGTGTAACCCAAAATCGGGTGCCGCCTCATGCCGAACTTGGACGACAGCCTGGCCCCGTCGATGGGCGTACGCATCAACTGCCGCTTACCGGACCAACCCTTGGCCGTGAAGTAGTCGGTAGAGGTGTCGGAAGTGGTGAAGCGATAGAGCGGCCTTTTGGTTCGCCCGAGCGTCAGCTCAGCGTACGCGATAGCGCCGCCTCTAATCGTCTGCCCGGCGTCGTCGATATAGGTGGTGTAGAGGAGGTCGAATTTGTCGCCGGATTTGACTTCGCGCTGGAAGTCCACATCGTACGAGTAGATGTGAATGAGCGAAATGACGACAGCCTCCGGCACGCCGGCCGCTTTGACAGACGCATACAGCGACCCGTCGATCGTGCCGCTAGCATGCGCCTCAACCACGGTCAGAACCTTGACGTTGTCGTCTACCGCGAACGAACCGTCAGCGTTCCGCCGCACAAGCAGATCGCGCTCCGCACTAGGCTTCAGCGCAATCGAAACCAGCGGCGAGCCCTCCGGCGCGAACGTCACGATCACGTTCTCGCCCGCACGAATGGCAGTTGGTTCGTACACAGACGAAAGTGCAGCGACCGCGTTTCGGGCCTCCACCGCGTCGATCCCTTGCTCGACCAGAATGCCGGTCAGCGTATCGCCGCGCTCGACCTCGACCGTGCGAACATCCGGTCCAAGCGGACGTAATTCCTCGATCTTGATGACAACGCGCGCAGGCACCGGCGCCGGCTGCTGCAACGCATCGATCGCGATCACAAGAAGGGTCGCGATCCCGCCAAGGAACAGCGCCGCGGCAGCCGCACGCTGCGCGTCGAACGTGAAACCAAAGGGCCAAATCCCGGCCACGCGAACCCCCAAAGCTCGCGCCGCCGCCTCTTCGAGGTCATCTCAGCACAAGCCAAACCATTGGATTTCCGCGCAAAAATGCCACCGGCAGTCGGCCTCTAGCCACGAAAACCCAGGCTCAAGGTTACGCCCCAAGGGTTTCCGCCCGTTTGACGACCCGTTACGAACCTGTGGATGCGACAATTTTGGAGTAATATCCCGTTGACTTAACTAAACGCCGGACCTAGTTTCCCGGCCTCCCGCGCTGACGAGCGTTCTTTTAGCGCGTCCGGGTGGGAATTCCCTCGAAGGGTTTTAAGGGGCGTTTCGTGCGTTCATTCGCGCGGACCGGCTTTTTGTTCTTCGAGCGGCTGCGACTTGACAATTTGTTATACCGGGAAGGGGGATGTGGGCGGCGTGCGAGCGCTGGTCTTCGGACCAAGCTTTAAAGCTGTCTAACGTTCTCTTTCTTGATTGTGCGCGGATTGCACCTCCATGGGTGCGATCCGTGTAAGGAACCTGTTCGTTTGAACGGGGCTGTTTCAGCGCGAGCTGAGAGAGCCAAGTTCGAGCGAGAGGGTTTGCTTTTGCGATTCAAGTGAAGAGAGCAAGGACGCTTTGAAGAACGGTCTGATGGCTAAATCAGCTATTAGCTGAACTTGAGAGTTTGATCCTGGCTCAGAACGAACGCTGGCGGCAGGCCTAACACATGCAAGTCGAGCGCCCCGCAAGGGGAGCGGCGGACGGGTGAGTAACACGTGGGAATTTTCCTCAAGGTACGGAACAACTCAGGGAAACTTGGGCTAATACCGTATGATGTCTAGCGACCAAAGATTTATCGCCTTGGGATAAGCCCGCGTCAGATTAGGTAGTTGGTGAGGTAACGGCTCACCAAGCCTGTGATCTGTAGCTGGTCTGAGAGGACGATCAGCCACATTGGGACTGAGACACGGCCCAAACTCCTACGGGAGGCAGCAGTGGGGAATCTTGCGCAATGGGCGAAAGCCTGACGCAGCC
>JABFRX010000216.1 GCA_013140995.1 Alphaproteobacteria bacterium
CTCATAGGACAGCCGTTCCGTCACCGAATTCCAGTCGTTCCGCTGATCGAAATAAGTATTCCAAACCGTTCGAGCGTCTGCGCCGGGAATGTTGATGGCAATCTTGAACGTCACCAAACCGAAATTGCGGAAGAACAGCGAATAGATCGCCTCGATCACGAACACGAGGACGAAAACCAAAACGCCATACGCCAAAAACGCACTCAAATCCGGCATAGCTCACACCCTCGAATGCGGGTTAACGTGCACCCTGAATTGAACCAGACCGGCGTCAAAGCCCCCTCAACCCGATCGCTAAAATTGCAGAGGTTCGCATGCTCCAATTCATCTCGTCGCCCGCCGTCAAGGCCGCGAAACTCCCGTTCAGCGCCGCCACCCGCGTCGGCGACGTGCTCTATCTCTCAGGCTGCCTCGGCAACGTGCCTGGCAAAATGGAACTCGTCGCGGGAGGCATGGAAGCCGAAGCCCGCCAAACGATGGAAAACATCAAAAGCGTCCTCACCGAAAACGGACTGACCTTCGACCACGTCTTCAAGGCAACGGTGATGCTCGCCGACATGAAGAAATGGGGCGACTTCAACAAGGTCTACGTCACTTACTTCCACCCCGACCGCATGCCCGCCCGCTCCGCATTCGGCGTCGCCGCCTTGGCGTTGGGCGCGCAGCTCGAAGTCGAAGTCATGGCCTACTGCGGCAAGTGACGCGTGCCGCCGACATTCTGAAGCTCACGCCCGCGGGCCTCTATTGCGAGGCGGGAGATTTCTACGTCGATCCGCTCCGCAAGGTGCCGCGCGCGGTGATCACGCACGGCCACTCGGATCATGCGCGCGCGGGGCACGAGGCGGTGCTCGCAACCAAGGAAACGCTGGCCGTCATGGCCGCGCGCTATGGTGAGAAGTTTGCGGGCACCCGCCAGGCGTTGCACTTCGGCGAAACGATTGCGCTGGCCAGCGCGCAGGTCACACTGAAACCCGCTGGCCACGTGATCGGCTCCGCACAAGTCGTGATCGAGGTCGCGGGCAAACGCGTCGTCGTCTCCGGCGATTACAAACGCGCGCGCGATCCGACCTGCCCGCCATTCGAGCCTATGCCGTGCGACATCTTCATCACCGAGGCGACGTTCGGTCTGCCGCTGTTTCGCCACCCGCCAGCTGCCGATGAAGCGGCGAAACTGCTGCATGCGCTGCAGCTATTTCCGGATCGCCCACACACGATCGGCGCCTACTCGCTGGGCAAGGCACAACGCCTGATCGCTCTGTTCCGCGAAGCAGGCCACCACGCGCCGATCTACGTCGATGCTCCGACATCCAAACTCTGCGCGGTGTACGTCGCGCACGGCGTGCCGCTCGGCGATATCCGTCTGTTGGCAAGCACACCAGCAGCCGACCTCAACGGCGCCATCGTCGTCGGCATGGCCGAACTGCCGGAAGGCACGAACGATCCCGTGACCGCTTACGCGAGCGGCTGGATGCGAACGCGCAAACGCGCGAGAGCCGCAAACGTCGATATGCCGCTGATCGTGTCCGATCACGCCGATTGGGACGAACTTACCCAAACGATCGAAGAAGTTGCGCCCGGCGAACTTTGGATCACGCATGGCGAAGAAGCGGCGCTACTGCATTGGGCGAGGACGAAAGGCATCCGCGCCCGCCCGCTGTCGATCGCAGGCTACGGCGACGAAGAAGATCCCGAAGCGGCGCCATCCGCGTGAACCGCCTCGCCGCCCTCATCGCGCGCCTCGAGACGCTGAACGACGCTGCCATGAAGGAGGCCTTCCTCGCCGATTATCTGAGTGAAACGCCGGAGCCCGACCGCACGCATGCCCGCGACCTTCTCGACGGCAAACTGAAACTGCGCCCGGCCAAGCTCGCCCTCATCCGCGGCCTCGCCGAAGCCCGCATCGACGCCACGCTGTTCGGCCTCGCGCAAGCCTACACCGGCGACATGACAGAGACGATCGCGCTGACCTGGGTTCCCAACCGCCGCGCCAACCGCGACCCCACTCTGAGCGAAATCGTCGAGGCGCTCGCCACGCTCGGCCGCAGCGAGCTGCCGAAGCGCATCGAAGCCTGGCTCGACGCCTGTGACGAAACCGGCCGCCACGTGCTGATAAGGCTTATCACCGGCACACTGCGCCTCGACCGTCCGCGAGAAGCCGATGCGGCACCTGCCGCCGACACACAAAACGAACTCTTCCGCGCCGCCCCGAGGAAAGACACGTCGGGTACGATCGCCGCGATCCTGCTTTACGCCGAGCGCACGAACGCCCGCGCGCGCACTTCGCCCCTGCGCTGCACGTTCGGCATCTGGAACGGCGACACGCTTGCCCCCATCGGCCGTTGCGAAGTGGGACCCGTCGAGGCAGAGCCGATCGAACACTTCATCGCCGAACACACCACCGCCCGCTTCGGCCCAGTGCGCGAAGTCCGCCACGACCGCGAGATCGCCTTGGTCGCCGAACTCGCCTTCGCAGCGATCACACCAACCCCACGCCGCAAAGCAGGCCTAACGCTCCGCGCCCCACGCCTCCTGCGCGTCCTCGAAGGCGCAGCCCCATCCGACGCAGCGTCGCTCGCAACGCTGGAAGCGCGAGCCAAAGGCCATTGAAACGCCAAGCCCGCCAAGCCGCTTGTGCAACCTTGCCGACGCCAACGCAGCGGATGCGCCATCGTTTCACACCAAGACGCCAAGAAAGAACCTCACACGATGGGACGATGGCAACTCGCCCTGCAGTGCGATCCCGCGCGCCGCAGGCGCGCTGTCAGACGGTTGATTGGCGCTTCTCGCCGAAGTGCACACCATCGTGCCATCGTGTGAAACTCTTCTTCACGCCTTGGCGCCTTGGCGTGAAACAACTTCAACCCCGCCGCCACCGATTGCTCACAAGCGGCTCGGCGTTCTTGGCGTTTCAGTCCTTAGAAGCGTAGTCTCCACCCCATGCCCCTGATCCGCGTTTACATCGCTCAATCGCTCGACGGTTACATCGCCCGCCCCGACGGCGGCATAGATTGGCTACGACCCTTCGACGACGTCGACTACGGGTACAGCGCCTTCACGCGCGAGATCGGCACCGTCGTCATGGGCCGCGCGAGTTACGAGCTCGCCCGCTCGTTCGGCGAGTGGCCCTACGCAGACATGCGCAGCCTCGTTATCACGTCCCGCCCACTCGACGACGCCCCGCCGACCGTCGCTCGCGTCGGCGCCGACGTTCCCCGCCTCGTGACCGCGCTCCGCGCCGCAGGCGCCAAGGACACGTGGATCATGGGCGGCGCGCAGACGATCAACACCTTCCTGGCCGCGGAAGCGATCGACCGGATCGACCTACTTACCGTGCCGGTCCTCCTTGGCGGCGGCGTCCGTCTATTCGCGGACAGCCGCCCCGAAACCCAACTGAAACTCGTCAGCACCCAAGCCTACGACAAAGGCCTGGCGCGCCAATCCTACCTGCGGGCATAGTTGATCCCTCTGGAAGGAGTGCCGCTCATGAGATTGATCGCTCTAACGCTACTCGCCCTCGCCGCCGTACCGCCGGCTTACGCCTGGTCCGGCACCACGCGCGATTTCCTGGACCGCTGCCAGCAAGACGAAGCCTGGTGCGCGCGCGAGATTTCCGACGCCCGCCGCGCAGTGGAACGCGGCGTCGAAGCACGCAAGAAAGTGTGTTTCCCGCCCGGCATGTCTGAAGAAACGCTGGTCTTTGAAGTGACCTACTGGATCGGCGAGCAGATCCCCTCGATGGATCATCGCCCGCATGCGGAAAGCGTTGCGGCCGCCATCGTCTCGCTTTACGGATGCGACCGGCCAAAAGGTATGGAGGAGTTCTGACGATGACGATGTTTCGCGAAGGCCTGATGAAGGGCAAACGCTTTCTCGTGACCGGCGGCGGCACGGGCCTCGGCAAAGAGATGGCCGACGAATTCGCGAAGCTCGGCGCCGAACTCTACATCTGTGGCCGCAGAGGCTCCGTCCTGCAAGAAACCGCGGACGAACTTTCGAAGAAACACAACACGAAGGTGACCGCGCTCGAATGCGACATCCGCGTCCCCGACGCGGTCGACGACATGATGACCCGCGCGTTCAACGAAGGCCCGCTCGACGGTCTGGTGAATAATGCGGCAGGCAACTTCATCTCGCGCACGAAGGATCTGTCGCCGAACGCCTTCAACGCCATCGCGAACATCGTCTTTCACGGCACGTTTTACGTCACGCTCGCCGCCGGAAAACGCTGGATCGAGCAGAAGAAGAAGGCGAACGTCATCTCGATCCTAACGACCTGGGTCTGGAACGGCGGCCCGTTCACCGTGCCGTCGGCCATGTCGAAGGCGGGCATCAACATCATGACGAAGTCGCTGGCCGTCGAATGGGCGCCCCACGGCATCCGTTTGAACGCAATCGCGCCTGGCCCGTTCCCGACGAAAGGCGCGTGGGAACGTCTGAACCCCGGAAACATGCGCGGCAGCGCAATGGGCAGCGAAACGGATACCTCTGCCGGCAACCCGATGGGCCGCGTCGGCCAAATGGACGAACTCCGCAACCTCGCCACGTTCCTGATGGCCGACGGCTGCGACTACCTAACCGGCGAAACGATCGCAATCGACGGCGGCGGCTTCTTGGGCGGCGGTGGCAACTTCTCCCAACTCGCCAAACTCGGCGACAGCGACTGGCAAGCCATCCGCGACATGATCAAGAGCGCGAACGAGAAAGACCGTACCAAGCGTACGGTCTAATAAACGACGCACGCTGCCGTCCGCAACGTAAC
>JABFRX010000128.1 GCA_013140995.1 Alphaproteobacteria bacterium
AGCATGAGGGCGATCTCTTGCGCGAGGCGGTCTTCGGCCAAGCCCGGGCGCGCCTTCAGAATCTCGTCGATCGACGTTTTGAGGCGCGTGCGCAGTTGTTCCGGCTGTGCGGCGGCGAGGCGTTCGGCGTCGGCCACCAGAGCGTCCATGCGCCCGGTGTGCTTTTTCAGGATTGCGTCGAGCCTGACGCCTTCGTAGCGGCGCGCGGCTTTGAGCGCGTCGAACGCGTTTGCGAGGCTGCCCAAGACGGCGGCGTCGCGCGCCGCGAGCTCGGCTTCACCGAGCGGCGGGCCTTGCGTGTCGATGACGCCGCGTAAACTCAAGATGCCGTCGAGCGTTGGCGGCGCGGCTTTGACCGTGCCTTCGAGTTGCTTCAGGACGGCGAGCACTTGTTGCAGCGCCTCCTGGTTGATGCGCACAGCGCCGCGCGAGGGGTCGGCGTCGAGCGTGAGTGAGGCCGTCACCGCGCCGCGGGTGAAGCGTTCGTTGGCGAGAATGCGCGCCGGTTGCTCCAGCCCCTCAAACCCCTCCGCCACGCGGACGCGCACGTCGAGGCCGCGCGAGTTCACACTGCGCACCTCCCAATGCCAGCGCCAGGCGCCTTGGGCGCCTTGGGTGCGGGCAAAGCCGGTCATGCTGGAGATGGGCATCAGGGGTCCGGCCTCTACCGAGTCACGGCCGAACCTTAGGGGGTGCGCCCGCCCGGCTCAACGCTACGGCGTGCCTGGCGTTGTCGCAGAGGCGCGCTGCTTTTCGATCTCGCGCCACTTTTGCACGTTCTTTTCGTGTTGGGCCAAGGTGGCGGCGAAAACGTGGCCTCCCGTGCCGTCCGCGACGAAGAACAGGTCTTCGGTCTGCGCGGGGTTCAGCACCGCCGCAAGCGACGCCTTACCCGGGTTGGCGATTGGCGTCGGCGGCAAGCCCACGATGACGTAGGTGTTGTAGGGCGTGGGCTTCTCAAGCTCGCTTTTGCGGATACCGCGGCCCAAGGGCACGCCCTTAGTGAGGCCATAGATGATCGTCGGATCCGATTGCAGTTTGATGCCCTTGCGCAGGCGGTTGACGAAGACGGCGGCGACGCGCGGGCGTTCTTCGGCGACACCGGTTTCCTTCTCCACGATTGACGCAAGGATCACGGCTTCCTGCTGGGATGCGATCGGAAGGTTCGGCGCGCGGCTTGCCCACAGCTCGTTGAGGGTGCGCTTGTGGTCTTCCTGCATGCGCAGAACCAGATCGTCGCGCGGCATGCCGCGGTTGAAGATGTAGGTCTCAGGCAAGAGCGAGCCTTCGGACGGCGCAATCGTGACATCGCCTGTGAGCGAGGGATGATTGCGCACAAGGTCGAGGATCATCGCGCTTGTTAGGCCTTCGGCGAGCGTCAGTTTATAGACGATCGATTTGCCGCCGATCAGGATGTCCATAATCTGAGCCGGTGAAGCACCGGAGGGGATCGCGTATTCGCCCGCTTTCAGCGCCGTGGCTTTGCGGTTGTACATCACGCCTGCGCGGAAGATCAGCGCGCTGCGCACGACGCCACGTTCCTGCAAAATGTTGGCGGCTTGATTGAGGCCGGTGCCGAGCGGCAGGGACACAATCGTTTCCGTTTCGCCTTCGTAGGCAGCGGGGCCGGCTGCGTCGAACTGATTGAGCACGTACCAACCGCCGGCGGCAGCACCTGCAACGCCAAGCAACAGAACGACGAAGATGAAGCGGAAGAAGGAACGCAAGGGCGCGAACTCCAGTTGGGAGTCAAAAAGACAACCGTTAACGATTATCGGTTACTGCGGCGCGCCGGTCAAAATCAAGGTCGCGTTCGTGCCCCCAAATCCGAAGGAATTCGACAGGGCCGCGCGAATCTGGCGCTTCTTCGCCTTGTGCGGGACAAGGTCCAACTTCGTCTCAACCGAGGGGTTGTCCAAGTTCAACGTCGGCGGGCAGACCTGGTCGCGGAGCGCCAGGATACAGAAGATCGCCTCCACAGCGCCGGCCGCACCCAGGAGGTGGCCGATCGAAGATTTTGTGGACGACATCGACACTTGGCCGGTGGCGTTGCCAAACAAACGTTCGACGGCCCGAAGCTCGATCTCGTCGCCCAAGGGCGTCGAGGTGCCGTGCGCGTTCACGTAGTCGATGTCGGCGGGCGTCATCCCTGCGCGCTTTAGCGCCATCTGCATTGCGCGGAATCCGCCGCTGCCGTCTTCTGCCGGGGCGGTGATGTGGTAGGCGTCGCCGGAGAGGCCGTAGCCTTTGATCTCGGCGTAAATCTTCGCGCCGCGGCGTTTGGCGTGTTCGAGTTCTTCGAGGACGACGCAGCCCGCACCCGCACCCATGACGAAGCCGTCGCGATCCTTGTCGTAGGGGCGCGAACCCTTTTCCGGCGTGTCGTTGAAGGCCGTCGACAACGCGCGGCAGGCGTTGAAGCCTGCGATGCTCAATCGCGAGATCGCCGATTCAGTGCCGCCGGCAAGCATCACGTCGGCGTCGTCGAGCGCGATGAGGCGCGCCGCATCACCGATCGCGTGCGCGCCGGTCGAGCAGGCGGTCACCACGGAGTGGTTCGGGCCCTTCATGCCATAACGGATCGAAGCATAGCCGGATGCGAGGTTGATCAGCCGACCTGGGATGAAGAACGGGCTGACCCGGCGCGGGCCCTTTTCGTGCAGCGTAATCGCAGCGTCCGCGATACCCGGCAAGCCACCGATGCCGGAGCCGATGAGAACACCGGCGCGGCAGCGCTTTTCTTCGGTGTCGAGGACGAGCTTGGAGTCCTCAAACGCTTGGCCCGCCGCACCCATCGCGAGGACAATGAAGTCGTCGACCTTGCGCTGGTCCTTCGGGTCCATCCATTTGTCGGCGTTGAACGTGCCGTTCGTGCCGTCGCCGCGCGGAACATCTGCTGCGATCTTCGTCTGCAGGTCGTCGGTGTTGAACGCAGTGATCTTTTTCGCGCCCGATTGGCCTTCGAGGAGGCGCGACCATGTTTCCTCAACCCCGCTTGCCAGCGGGCTGACCAGTCCAAGTCCTGTTACGACGACACGCCGCATTAGGATCTAGCTAGTGCGCTTTTCGGCCCAAGCAACCTGCCTCAAGCCGCTTTTTCTGTAATGAATTTGACGGCGTCGCCGACGGTGACGATCGATTCGGCGGCGTCATCCGGGATTTCGACGTTAAATTCTTCCTCAAACGCCATGACGAGTTCGACCGTATCGAGGCTGTCCGCGCCCAGATCGTCGATGAAGCTCGCCTTCTCGGTCACCTTTTCGGCTTCAACGTTCAGGTGTTCGATCACGATCTTTTTCACGCGGTCAGCGATATCGCTCATTTTTTCGTCCTTTGAGAGAAACTGGTCTTTTTGGAATGCCCCAGGCGGGCATCCGGAGAATCCGCCGCCCTGAGAATTTGCGCGGTTGGTAACATACCTCAGGCGAGCTTGCCAACTGCCGTGGCCCAAGGGTTAAGCCCTTCAAATCATAGCCATTCCGCCGTTCACATGCAGGGTTTGGCCGGTGATGTAGGCCGCTTCCTCGCTCGCAAGATACGCTACGGCGGCGCCGATGTCGCTGCCGCTGCCGAGGCGTTGGGCCGGAATCTTCGCCAAGATGCCTGTGCGCTGCTGGTCGCTGAGCACGTCCGTCATCGGCGATTTGATGAAGCCCGGGGCGACGCAGTTGACCGTGATGTTGCGGGTCGCGATCTCTTGGGCCAGCGACTTCGTCATGCCGATGATGCCGGCCTTGGCCGCGCAGTAGTTCCCCTGCCCCGGGTTGCCCATCACGCCCACGACCGACGTGATCGAGACGATGCGGCCCCAGCGCTTCTTCATCATGGGGCGCATGACCGCGCGGGCGAGGCGGAACGTGGACGTCAGGTTGATCTTGATAACGTCGTCCCACTCGTCGTCCTTCATGCGCATGAACAGATTGTCGCGCGTGATGCCGGCGTTGCAGACCAGGATGTCGAGACCGCCCATCAATCCTTCCGCGGTCTTCGGCAGTTCATCGACTTGCGCGCCATCAGCCAGATTGCACGTCGCGACGTGGGCGCGCTCGCCGAGTTCCTTTTGCAGCGTCTCCAGCGCCTCGCGGCGCGTGCCGGACAGCGTAACCGTCGCGCCTTGCTTGTGCAGCGCGCGGGCAATGTCGCTGCCGATGCCGCCGCTAGCGCCGGTGACGAGCGCCGTTTTGCCGGTGAGAGAGAACATCGCTTGAGTCCTTCGCTTAAAGCGTCTTCATGAACGCTTCGATTTCTTGCGGGGTTTCGATCGAGATTGTTGGCAGATCTTTGTCGATGCGTTTGGCCATCGTTGCTAGAACTTTGCCTGCGCCCACTTCGACGGCCGAGGTGATGCCGCGGCCGCGCAAGCCTTCGATCGTTTCGCGCCAGCGGACGCGGCCGGTGATTTGCTCGATCAGGAGGCGCTTGATCGTCGCCGGGTCGCTTTCCGGATTGACGCTGACGTTCGAGATGACGGGCACGCGCGGCGGGCGGATTGTCTCACTGCCTAGCACGTCTTCCATCTCGCGCGCGGCCGGGGTCATCAGCGGCGAGTGGAAGGCGGCAGCGACGGGGAGCATCATCAGGCGCTTGATGCCCTTCGCCTTGGCGATTTCCTGCGCGCGTTCGAGAGCGCCCTTGTGACCCGAGATCACGATTTGACCGGGCGCGTTGTCGTTCGCGACGACGCAAACTTCGCCGCCGGTCGAGGCTTCTTTGCACACCTCATCGGCTTGCGCG
>JABFRX010000144.1 GCA_013140995.1 Alphaproteobacteria bacterium
CGCAACAATGGCCCCGCGTTACGCCCGCATGGTGCGCACCGTCGTCGCCGAGCAGATCAACGTCTCGCGCGACGCGAACGACACAACGACAGCCGAACTCGATCGCATCGCGCAAAGCCGCGGTGTACGCGCAACCTATTCCGAACTCGCATCCGAAGCCGCGGCCGCCAAAACCGCGGCCGAAACCCTAACCGCCGCGCGCCGCTTACACGCGTGGACCGGAGACATGATCCGTGCAACTCGCTGACCTACGCAGTACCGCCGACCGCATCCGCGCCGCCATCGCGACGCACGTCGTCGGCCAAAACGACACCGTCGACCTTCTGCTCACCGCACTGTTTGCAGGCGGCCACGTGCTGCTCGAAGGTCCGCCGGGCACGGCCAAAACGCTACTCGCCCAATGCTTCGCGCGCACGCTCGACCTGCAATTCGGCCGCGTGCAGTTCACGCCCGATCTGATGCCAGGTGACATCTTGGGTTCGAACCTCTTCAACTTCCAAACCAGCGCCTTCGCGCTGACGAAAGGCCCGATCTTCTGCGACATCCTGCTCGCCGACGAAATCAACCGCACGCCGCCCAAGACCCAAGCCGCCTTGTTGGAGGCGATGCAAGAGCGCGGCGTCACGCTCGACGGCAAGCGCCACGTCTTGAGCCCGCGCTTCACCGTCATCGCGACGCAAAACCCGATCGAACAACAAGGCGCTTATCCGTTGCCCGAAGCGCAACTCGACCGCTTCCTGTTCAAGCACATTCTCTCCTACCCAAGCGTTGCCGAAGAAACCCGCATCGTCGCCGAGCACGGCACCAGACCGTCGAACCGCGCGACGCCGGCCATCGAGCAAGTTTTTACGCAAGATGCATTGACCGCCGCCGTCGACCTTGCCGCCCAAACGCGCCTCCCCGAAGAAGTCGTGAACTACGTCGTGCGCATCGTTCGCGCGACGCGCGAGGGCAACATATTCGAACTGGGCGCCAGCCCCCGCGCCGCCGCGATGCTGGCTTCCGCAGCACGGGCTCGCGCGGCGCTCGACGGTCGCGACTACGTGATCCCGGATGACGTCAAAGCACTCGCCGCTCCCGCATTGCGCCATCGCGTTATCCTGTCGCCAACCGCGGAGATCGAGGGCCGCACGACCGACGCCGCGCTCAAAACCATCATCGACCAAACCGAAGCCCCGCGATGATTGCACCCACGAGCCGCGCGATCCTGTTGGCCGCCGCCGGCGCGCCGATCTCGCTCGTGCTCGCAGCGACCATACCCGCCGCCTGGCCGCTAGGTCCCGCGTGGGCGTTAGGCGTGCTCGCGCTCACGATCGCCGACGCGCAGCTCGGCCGGCCGAACGGCGGCTTGCGTGTCGAGGCGATCGTGCCCCGCCTCTCCGCAATCGGCGCCGGTTCGATCACCGCGCTGTTGCGTTTCGCGTTCACCACCGCTAACCCGCGTACAGCCGAAATCGCGCTCGAAACGAACCAGTTCTTCGCGGTGACACCGGTCCGCCGCGACGCCAATGTCATCGAAGGCCAAGGCCAAACCGCATTCAAGCTGAGCCCGCAACGCCGCGGCCAAGGCCGCATCGAATATGCATTCCTGCGCTGGCAAGGGCCGCTCGGCCTCGCCTGGTGCCAACGCAGCGAACCCCTGAACGAAAAGATCGCAATCACACCAGACCTCGAAGCGGTCGAACGCACCGCCACCCGCCTCTTCTCGCGCACGTTCGTCTACGGCCTGAAGCCGATGAAGGACCGCGGCGACGGCTCGGAGTTCGACTCGCTCGCGAAGTTCGAAGCCGGCATGGACCGCCGCCTGGTGGATTGGAAGCAAAGCGCCCGCCACGTGAACCTGCTCGCGAAGGAAGTCCGCGCCGAACGCAACCACCAAATCGCGTTCGCGATCGACACCGGCCGCCTGATGTGCGAGCCCGTTGCCGGCGCCCCGCGCATCGACCGCGCATTGAACGCGGCTCTGATGCTCGCCTACGTGGGCCTGAAACTGGGTGACCGCATCAGCTTCTTCGGCTTTGATGCGAAGCCCAATCTCCAGACCGGCTTCGTCGCCGGCGCGCGCGCCTTCACACTACTCAAGGGCCTGACCGCCGCCCTCGACTATTCGACCGAGGAAACGAACCACACGCTAGGCCTGATGACGCTGGCCGAAAAGCTCCAGCGCCGCTCGATGATCGTCGTCTTCACAGACTTCGCCGACACGATCTCGGCCGAACTCATGGTCGAAAACATCGCCCGCCTCGCGCGCCGCCACATGATCGTGTTCGTCGCCTTCCATGACGAGGAACTGGAATCCCTCCGCTCGGCGTTGCCTGAAAGCTCGGACGACGTTTCGCGCGCTGTCATCGCCGATCAGCTTCTGAAGGAGCGCCGCATCGTGCTCGCCAGACTGCGCCGCCTCGGCGTCACGATCGTCGATGCCCCGGCAGACAATCTTGGCCCCGAACTCGTGCGCGTCTACGACGAACTTCGGCGCAAGGAGCGCATCTGATGGACATGACGCTCCGCTCGCTCCGCTTTCGCCGTGAACGCGAAGCGTCCTGGCACGAACTCGAAGGGCTTCTCGACCGGGCCGAACGAAGCGCTGTCTCGCGCCTCAGCGACGACGAACTCCTAGCGATCCCGGCGCTCTACCGCGCGGCCCTCTCGTCGCTGTCGGTCGCCCGTTCGACGTCGCTCGACCAAGCCCTCGTCGAGTATCTCGAAGCGCTAAGCGCCCGCGCCTACTTCTTCGTTTACGGCTCGCGCACCTCGTTCAAAGAACGCATGCAGCGCTTCTTCGCGCACGACTGGCCGGCGGCCGTGAAGAACATCTGGCGCGAAACTCTCGTCGCCGCGCTGATAACGTTTGCAGGCGCCATCGCCGCCTACATGCTCGTGATGGCCGACCCCGATTGGTACGACGCCTTTGTCAGCGGCGAAATGGCGGGCGGCCGCGACCCCTCCGCCTCGGCTGAGTATCTCAAAAGCACGATCTACGGCGATAGCGACGCATCGGAAGCGTTGGGCGTCTTCGCAACGTCGCTGTTCACGAACAACGCGCAAGTGGCGCTGTTCGCCTTCGCGCTCGGCTTCGCGTTCTGCCTGCCGACATCGCTCCTGCTCGCCTACAACGGCTGCGTCCTCGGCGCGATGTTCGCAGTCTTTGCGTCCAAGAACTTGGGCTTCGAGTTCGCGGGCTGGATCCTGATCCACGGCGTGACGGAACTTCTGGCCATCATCATCGCGGGTGGTGCAGGTTTGCGCATCGGTTGGTCGATCGCGTTCCCCGGCGACTTAAGCCGCCTCGCCGCCGCCGAACGCAGCGGCCGCGAAGGCGCCGTGATCATCTTAGGTGTCGTGATCATGCTCTTTATCGCGGGTCTCCTCGAAGGCTTCGGACGCCAGCTGATCAACTCCGACACCGTCCGCTACACGATCGCCACCGCCACCGCTTTCATCTGGGCCGTCTACTTTTACCGGGGAGACCGCCGTGGCCTCGCTCGCGTTTGACCAAGCCGACCGTGCTGTTCGCGCGCTGGTGACCCCTGAGGGCGTCGACCTGCGCGTGCGTCTCGCCGCGGTCAGCGAACGCGGCATCGCGCTCGTGATCGACCTCACGATCATCATGGGCTCGCTGTTGTTGCTAACGCTTGCGGCAGGTTCGCTGCTGGCGACGTTCGATCTCGAGAATGTACCGCTCGCCCAAATCATCTGGATGTTGGGTTTCTTCGTGCTGCGAAACTTCTACTTCACATTGTTCGAATGCAGCCGCCGTTCGGCGACACCGGGGAAACGTCTCATGGGCTTGCGCGTCGTCGCGCGCGATGGCGCAGCCTTAAGCGCCGACGCCGTCATCGCCCGCAACGCCATGCGCGAGCTTGAGCTTTACATACCGCTAATCGTGCTCTTCTCGCGCGGCGAGGGGATCGAAGCTTGGATCCTGCTCGCAGGCATCGTCTGGTGCGGCATCTTCGTTCTGTTTCCGCTGTTCAATCGCGACCGCCTGCGCGCTGGCGACTTAATCGCAGGCACCTGGGTTTTGAAGGCGCCAAAGCAGAAGATGCTACCCGACCTCACAACCGAAAAGCCGGCCGAAGCGGCATTCGCATTCACGACCGCCCATCTCGACGCCTACGGCGTCAAGGAATTGCAGGTGCTGGAGCAGGTTTTGCGCATGAGCGAGCCGACCGCTATGGAAGCGGTTGCCACCCAGATTCGCACCAAGATCGGCTGGACCGCCCGCGCCCACGAAGCGGACAAAGACTTCCTGAGCGCCTACTACGCGGCGCTCCGCCGCCGTTTGGAACAGCGCCTGCTGCTCGGCGTCCGCAAGAAAGACAAGCACGACACCATCTGAAAACGAAACGGCCCCGGAACCTCCGGGGCCGTTTGCCCTGAACACCTCTGCGTTCTAGGAAAAGACCTGCGCCAGTTCGGTTGCGCCGACGCCTTCCTTGATCTGCCGAAGCTCGAAATAGATGGCGGCCGCACCAACCGTACCGATTACGCTGAGCACAACGCCGACCAGCGTCATAACGATCAAAAAGCCGAGCGGCGGCCCTGCGGCGCTCGCCAAATCCGACAGCATCGCACCGCCGACGATAGCGCCGAGCACGGCCAAGACGATCATGTAGACGATGATGAAAAGCACGATCAGCCCGAGAATCGCCCACCGGTGACCCTGCGTAAGCTGCATGCTGCGTTGCATAGAAGCGATCACGCCCAAGCGCTCAACGACCATGACCGGCGAAGCGACCATCCAGCAAAGCAACAGGAAAATGCCCGGAACAATGAGCGCGATGAACCCTACGCCGACACCGAGACCGACCAGCAGGCCAAGCCCGATCAACGGCAAAATCAGCGCAATCGCGTTGCTGATCGCCGAACCCAACTGCACGCCCTTGCCGGACAGATCGTCGACGGCTGCACGCGTCAGCGTGCCTTGCAGAATGACGCCGGTCGCAACCGACACCAAAGCACCGATGATAATGGAAGTCATATAGGCGCCGGGCGCTTGTTGGATCGCCGTCGGATCGGCCGGCATCGCGACCTGAAGAAGCAAGGACGGAATGCCGGTCAAAACCAGCGCCAACACGAAGAACGGAATGAAGTTGCGTCCGACCAACGCCATCGTCCGTTGGATGACCCGTCCGATATCGAAATTCTCGCGTGTACCAGCCATAGCCATGATCGAATCCTCCGCAAAACCGCTCGAATCAGCATCAACCTCCAGAACTCGCAGGAGCCGCCTAACAAGATATGAACGTGGCAAGAAACCCAGGCCACGCCGCACCGGCTGCAATTGGCCCCATCCCAAGGGACGAATACGCGCTGAGCGCGCAACGGACGATCCGGAAACCCTAGAATCGGCGTCCGAACCGGAGCCTTCCGTTTATAAATCCTGAACGAATTCGGCGCAAAATCTCGACGGGGTGAGGTCGGGAGGTCGATGTGCGGGATACTGTCGGATCAAAGACCCATGATGGATTTTCCGTCTTGGCGATCGGCGCGCATCCCGACGACATCGAGCTCGGTTGCGGTGGCAGCCTCGCGAAGCTCGCTTCCGCCGGCGCGCGCATTCAAGCCGTGATCTTTTCGAAGGGCCGGCGCGGCACGCTCTCCGACGCCGACCGTGAGCGTGAATCCCACGCCGCGCTCGCGACGCTCGGCGTTCGCGATGTCGCGATCTACGACTTTGAGGACACCAAGCTGACCTACAGCCTGAACGAAATGATTGGCACGCTCGATGAGCACGTGCGTTCGTTCAACCCCGATCGCGTCTACACGATGTTTCAGCACGACCGCCACCAAGACCATCGCGCAGTCTACGAGGCGTCAGCGGTAAGTTGCCGCCACGTCGCGCAGTTGCTCGGTTATGAAACACCAAGCTCGTACCCGAACTTCACGCCCACTGTTTTCGAGCAGATCGACGGACACCTGAAGACGAAAATCCGCGCGCTCAACTGCCACACGAGCCAAGGCGATCGGCTATACATGCAGGAAGAAAAGGTCTGCAGCGCCGCAAGCTTTCGCGGTGTCCAGATCCTGTTGGGCGCGTGCGAAGGATTCATACCCTACAAGATCGTGCTTTAGGGCGCCGATGAAAACGGTACTCTTCTTCGTTGTCGCCGCGGCTACCATCGCATGGTTGATAAGGCGTTGGAGCCGGCCCCCAAGCCGCCTCCTCCGCGCCGTCGATGCAATCATGCCGGCCTACAACGAAGAGCTGTGCATTACGGCATCCGTGGAGGTGCTGCTGGAGAATCCCTATCTGAATCAAATCATCGTCGTGAACGACGGGTCCTCCGACAGCACCGCCGCAATCCTCGACCAACTCGCCGCCAAGCATAAGCGTCTCGTCGTCGTACATCAGGCCAACACAGGCAAAGGCGGCGCGCTGATGGCGGGTCTGGCGCGCGCGCGGGCTCGTTATGTGTTTCTCACCGACGCCGACACGTTCCTGCCGCCGGACGACGAAGGTCTGGGCTACATGATTGCCGAGATGCAACGCGGTGCCGATGCCGTCGGCGGTGTGCCCTCCTCCAATCTCGCCGGCGCCGGTCTATTGCCGCACATTCGAGCGACCGTGAAACTGCCGATGATCGTGCTGAAGCGCATGTTTCAACAGATCGTCGGCGGTGCGCCATTCATCGTTTCGGGCGCCTGCGGGATGTTTCGCACCGAAGTCCTGCGCAAGGTGCCGTTTTCCGACCGCACGAAAGTAGAAGACCTGGACCTCACATGGTCGTTGGTAGCCAAAGGCTACCGTGTTCGCCAAACGCCGCGGTGCATCGTCTACGCGCAAGAGTGCAACTCGTTGCGGTCCGAGTGGCTTCGCTGGCGGCGGTGGATCATCGGCTACGCCGTGTGCATGAGACTGCATCGCCGGTTGCTGTTAAGCCGGTTTGGTCTTTTCAGCATCTTGCCGATGTTTCTTGTTGTCGTCGTTGGAATCGCCTCACTCGTCACCGGGCTCGTGCCGGCGATTCTCGACGGCCACGTGCTGAATGTCTTACTACGGCTTTTCCCGCTTCTTTGGCTTGGCGTGGTTTGCGTAATCGGATTGATCAGCGCAGTTCACCATCGGCAAATTTGGCTCATAGCGCTCGCACCCGCAGCGGTATTCTACGTCTTCTTGTCGTACGCGATTTGGCTTCTGTACGGATTGCGCGGGCTAGTGACGGGCAGCGAGCCCGAGCGTGACAAACCCACAAGGTACGCCCATGTGGTGGGATGAAGTCCGCTCCTTGAGCGCGCGCTTGGCGAACGCGATCGAAGGCGCCTCAAACCCGATCCATGCCTGCGCAGTGATCGAACCCGGCGCGGTGATCGACGACGGGCCGGGCCCGGTTATCATCGGCGCGGGATCGCGAATTTGCCGCGGCGCAGTGCTTCGTGGCCCCATTCGGATCGGCGAAGACTGCCTTGTCGGAAACAATGCCATGCTTCGCGGTCCGATCAGGATCGGCAATGGTGTTCGCATCGGCTACGCAACCGAGATTAAGCAAGCCATGATCGCCGACCGGGTGTGCATAGGCCCGATGTGCTTCATAGCCGACTCCAAAGTCGATGAAGATGCGTACTTAGGCGCGCAGGTGCGAACCTCGAACCATCGTCTCGACCGCAAAGAGATCGTCGTGCGCGATGGCGCCCAAGAAATCCAGACGGGCCTGGAAAAGCTAGGATGTTGGATCGGCGCGCGCGCCGCGCTCGGCATCCAGGTGATCGTCCTGCCGGGCCGCGTGATCGCGCAAGACTCGATGTTCGAACCGCGGGTCACGATCGCACACAACCATCCGCCCGGCCGTTACCGCAACAAACAGATCGTCGAACGCGTCTAGTCGAGAACAAGAACAATGAAAAAAACACCGCTCATCGGCTCGACCGTATTGCTGCTTGGAAGTGTCTCCATGGCGCCCTCGGTTGCGGCCGAGACCGCCTCGCCTGCGGGACTGCGGCAAACACTGGGCATAGTCGCGGAAGTCCGTTCGTTCTCGGACCATCGCGGAACCTTGAGTTCGATCACAGTCGAAGAAGAAATTCGCCGCGGCGACACGACGATCGTGCTCGCCCCAACCATCGGCGAACGCGACACGCCGAGCGCGACCTACGACGCCGTGGGAATGAGAGGAACGGTCTACCAAGACTGGTCGCCCGTCGTTTCAACCCGGACAACGGTATTTCTGGCCGAGAAGACGCCCGTTTTCGCCCATATCGATGTCGCTCAAGACGTCACCGTGCGCGTCGCCGACCGGACGACCGTGACGGCCGGCATACGCTGGGCGGAATACGACGGCGGCAACGAAGCGGCATTCGCATCGCTCGGCGTGCGGCGCTATTTCGAGGGTGGCTCGATCGCCTACCGGCTCACGGGCGCCGAGGTCGACGGCGACGACTTCTTCGCGCATCTTATCAACCTGAGGCTCGACGACAGCGAAGGCGGTGGAAGCACGCAATTGTGGCTGAGTGTGGGTGACGCAGCATCGTCGCAATTCGACGACAGTTTCAATGCGAACAATCGATCCGTCACGCTCCAACGAACCCAACCATTGTGGGACAACGTCGCCCTCGTCGCCGCAGCGGGCCTGTCCGAGTACCGCTCCGCTGGCGGCCACTACACGGCCACCACCTTCAGGGTTGGCTTGTCGACGATGTTGGATTGACCTGACTGCGACCCAGAGTTCATCGGGCCACTAGCTATCTGAATCTGGAGCGGGCGAGGCGATTCGAACGCCCGACCCTAACCTTGGCAAGGTTATGCTCTACCCCTGAGCTACGCCCGCGCTCTTAGATTCAAGGCCGAGGGTTATGGCGTAACTGGGTCCACGATGCAATATGGCCCGGCAACGCCCGCGGAACGGCAGATTGCCGCGAAGGACCGGACAACGATGACGGAGCTTAACGACTATCGTGGCCGCTGGGCCCTTGTAACGGGTGCAGGCGACGGCATCGGCCGGGCACTCACGCTCGCCTTCGCACGTCAA
Organism: Alphaproteobacteria bacterium; assembly: GCA_013140995.1. Classification (GTDB taxonomy): domain Bacteria; phylum Pseudomonadota; class Alphaproteobacteria; order Micropepsales; family Micropepsaceae; genus SZUA-430. The sequence goes on from JABFRX010000144.1 coordinate 8,970, forward strand.
GGCATGAACGTGGTCGCAAGCGACATCCGCGCCGATGCGGCGGCAAGCGTTGCGCAAGAAGCCGAAGCGCTGGGTGTGCAGGCGAAAGCCAATACGGCCGACGTCGCCGACCGCGCCGCCATGATGCAAGCGGCCGAACAGCTTGCCGCAGACGGCATCGTGCCCTCGATCCTCTGGGCCAACGCAGGCGTGGGTGTGGCGGCCAATACGACGGACGCCTCGCCCCGCACGGTCGAGTGGGTTTTGAGCGTCAACATCTTCGGCGTCGTGTGGACCACACAAGCGTTCGTGCCCCGCATGCTGGCAACAACCGGTCCGCGCCATGTCGGCGTGACCGCGTCCTCAGCCTCCATCGTCAACGTCCGCGGCCCCTTCACGCTCTATGCCGCCAGCAAACAGGGCACCGCTGGCATCGCCGAGGCGCTGAGCGCCGAACTCACGCCCAAAGGCATCGGCGTCACGATCCTCTATCCCGGCATGTTGAATACGAACATCTGGGACTCGGCCCGCGCGAGACCCGAACGTTTCGGTGGCGAACGGCGGATGGCCGAGAACGTCGGCGACCCATGGCGCAAGACACCGGGACCCGAAGTTATCGTCGAACCCGTGCTGCGAACGATTGCAAAAGGCGGCGGCCGCTGCGTCGTCGATGCAATGGGTGAAGCCCGCCCGTTGTTTGAAGCGAAGACGGAAGCGCTGCGCGCGGCATTCGACGCTTAGAGCGCGCTAACCCGGTTCCTCAAGCTCTTTAAGGCGCTGCTGATAGATCGACGTCAAACACGCCGCAATCGCAGGCCCCCGGCAAGACGAGTCGCGCCGCTTCAGCCACGCCCGCTGCCGCGCGCGAAAAGCTTGCTGCTCGGCCGTCGCATCGATCCACACAAGCTTGCCCGCATACGCCTCGCCCATGTGCCGGTCGAGCCGCGCGAGGTCGCTCGACGAACAGATCGCCCGTTCCACCTCGCTGCGCGCCGCGAGACAGTCGAACGAAGGCGCCAGCGCGCGCGGATTTGGTCGCAACACATCGCGCAAGTTCGAGAGCGGGATGTTGACCTCTTGTGGCCCGGCCGCGTAGGCCGCCACCTGATACGCATCGAACGTGATGTGCAGCGTGCGCGGCATCAGCAGGAACGACGCGAAGTTGCGCGCGTTCGGTCCGGCGCCGCGGCGGACCCAGTCCATGTCCGCAAGGCCGTCGGACCCGCCGGTGTCCTGCTTCAACTGCGCGATCGAAATGTCGCTGATGCGCCGGATGCCTTTGGGCGAGAAAAGCTCCGCGATCTCGACCCGCCGCCCATCAGGCATCAGAAAGTTGAACGTCTCTGACGACGTGTTCGGATGTGCGCCGCCGGTGTAGCTGTACTCTTGGAAGGACACGACGAACATCTGCGCGTCGTTACGCTTGATCTCGTAGCTAACCTCCGTCGCCCAAGGGTTCGGTTCACCTGTCGATTCGCGCGAGACTTCCGCAAACGCCTTGGCAACGCCGCGTGCCCAAGTCTCCAACTGCCGGTCGATCGCCGGACGCCCGAAACGCGGATAAGAAATGTCGATTTCGTAGCCCTTGCGCGCCTCTTTGATGGTCATCTTCTGCGGGGGCGCAGCGAGCGCCGCACCGGCGATGATCAGCGACAAAGCCAAAGCAACGATGCTGCGCATGCGTAAAACCCTCTGAATAGATGAGAGAACACCTTAAGCAACGCCAAGCTAAGGTGCAAAAGTCTTGCGCACAGCCTGGCGTTGATTCATCAATCGCAGTGGCCTCGATTCGCCGTCCCCGTGAGGTGCCGAAATGTTGAAACCAGCACTGTTGGCATTAGCCCTCGTTCTGAGCGCCGCCGCCGCGCTCGCCGCAGGCGAAACCAAACCCGCAAAGGCCCCGCCCGACACGGCCGTCTTGGCCGAAGCAACCGCGGCGGTGGACGGATTCCACAAAGCGCTGAAGACGGGCGACAAAACAAGCGCGCTCGCGCTCCTCGACGACAGCGTCGAAATCTTCGAGCAAGGCAGCGTCGAACGCTCGAAGGCGGAGTACACCGCCTCGCATCTCGATGCCGACATCGCCTTCTCTGGTGCGACGAGGGAAACGCGCACGAACCGCGGCGGCGCGATCCTGGGCAACCTCGCCTACATCACGAGCCAGACTAAAGTCACGGGCTCCTACAAAGGCAAGCCCGTGAACTCGGTCTCGATCGAAACGATGGTCCTGCACAAGACGGGCAAGGCCTGGAAGATCCTCCACATCCACTGGTCGTCGCGCGACGCGAAATAGACGTCAGAGGAAAGCCTTCAGCTCCGCTACGAAGCGATCGAACTGATCGTGGTGCAGCCAGTGCCCCGCCTTCTCGAACACGACGACGCGCGCGTTTTTGAACGCGTTCAAGCGGCCATCCTTCTCCGGATTTGAAGCCCAGCTGTCCGCGCCATACATCAGCAGCGTCGGACATGTGATCGCGCTCCACAACGTCTCCGTCTCAGCGTGGCCCAGGTCGAACGGCGGGAACACCCGCATGTAAGGATCGAACTTCCAGCTATAAGTCCCATCCTCGTTCTGGCTGGTGCCTTGCACCGTCAGATGCCGCGCCTGCTCGTCGCTGAGGTAACGGTTCGCCTCTTTCATCCGCGCGAACGCTTCGTCCAGCGTCGCGTACTTGTGCGGCAGCTTACCGGCGAGAGCGCGCTTCGCGTCGATCCATTCGCGCAACCGCGCATCGATCGGTTTGCCCGCCCGCTCCGCCATCATCTTCGGGGACGGCCCAAGCCCCTCGATCGCAACCAATTTGCGCACGTTCGCGGGATACGTCCCCGTGTAGCGCAGCGCGATGTTGCCGCCATAAGAATGCGCCACGATCGTGACCGGCGCGAGCTGCAGCTGATGAACAAGCTGTGCCAAATCGTAGAGCGTCGTCAGCCCGCCATAGTCGCCGCTCGGCGACCAATCGCTGTCGCCGTGCCCGCGCAGGTCCGGCGCGATAACGTGCCATTTGTCGCGCAGGGCCTGCGCCGTCCAATCCCAGCTCCGCGAATGGTCCCGCCCGCCGTGCAGCAAAATGAGCGGCGGCGCGCCAGGGTTCCCCCAATCGACGTAGCGCAGGCGAAGCCGCTGGGAGATGAAGCTATGCGAGGTTGGTCCGGTGATCATGCCCCCATCTTGCCCGGTCCGGCGAAACATGATCAAGGAGGCGCCGAAAAAGGAGCGCCAAGCCCCATGAAAGCCCTCGTCAAATCCCGCGCCGAACCGGGTCTTTGGCTCGAAGATGTGCCGATGCCCGCGATGGGCATAAGCGATGTCTTGATCCGCGTGCTCCGCACCGGCGTCTGCGGCACGGATTTGCACATCTACAACTGGGACGACTGGGCGAAGAAGACGATCCCCGTGCCCCTCACGATCGGCCACGAATTCGTCGGCGTGATCGAGAAGGTTGGCTCGAACGTCACGGAGTACAAACCCGGCGAAATCGTTTCCGGCGAAGGTCACATCGTCTGCGGACGCTGCCGCAACTGCATGGCCGGCCGTTACCACATGTGCGCGAACACCAGCGGCATCGGCGTCAACCGCAACGGCGCCTTCGCCGAGTACATCGCGATGCCGATGACGAACATCTGGCACCATCACGACGGCGTCGACCTCGACGTCGCTTCGATCTTCGACCCGTTCGGCAACGCGGTGCACACGGCGCTGCAGTTCCCAGTGCTGGGCGAAGACGTACTGATCACAGGCGCGGGCCCCATCGGCATCATGGCGGCCGCCGTCGTGCGCCAAGCGGGCGCCCGCTATGTCGTCATCACCGACCTGAACGAGGCGCGCCTCGACCTCGCGCGCAAAATGAAGGTGGACCTCGCAATCAACGTCAAGGAAACGACCGTCGCCGACGCGCAGAAAAAACTCGGCATGCGCGAAGGCTTCGACGTGGGCTTGGAGATGTCCGGCAACCCGCAAGCGTTTCGCGAGATGCTGAACAACATGTGCCACGGCGGCAAAATCGCGATGCTGGGCATCCCATCGGCCGACATGGCGATCGACTGGAACAAGGTCATCTTCAACATGCTGACCATCAAAGGCATCTACGGCCGCGAGATGTTCGAGACCTGGTACAAGATGTCGGTCCTCGTCCAATCCGGCCTCGACATCGCCCCGGTCATCACCCACCGCTTCGACTACAAAGACTTCGAAAAAGGCTTCGCCGCAGCCAAAACCGGAAGCTCCGGCAAAGTCGTCCTAAAGTGGAGCGACCTCTAATGTACGGCGCGGTCCGCGAGCACATCGCGAAAACGCTGGCCGAAATCAAAGCCGCCGGTCTCGAGAAGCCGGAACGCGTGATCGCAACCCCGCAGTCCGGCCACATCCGCGTCACGGGCGGCAAAGATGTCCTGAACCTCTGCGCCAACAACTACTTGGGGCTAGCGAGCCACCCTGCGATCGTCAAAGCCGCGCACGAAGCGCTCGACCGCTGGGGTTACGGCATGGCCTCCGTCCGCTTCATCTGCGGCACGCAGGAAATCCACAAACAGCTCGAAGCGAAGATCAGCGAATTCTTAGGCACCGAAGACACGATCCTCTACTCCTCCTGCTTCGACGCGAACGGCGGCCTGTTCGAGACGATCTTGGGCGAAGAAGACGCCGTCATCTCCGACGAACTGAACCACGCCAGCATCATCGACGGCATTCGCCTGTGTAAGGCGCAACGCGGGCGCTACAAAAACGGCGACCTCGCAGACCTCGAAGCAAAGCTGAAAGACGCAAGCACCGCCCGCTTCCGCATGATCGCGACAGACGGCGTCTTCTCGATGGACGGCTATTACGCGAAGCTCCCCGAAATCTGCGCGCTCGCCGAAAAATACAACGCACTCGTCATGGTCGACGACTCGCACGCGGTCGGCTTCACCGGAAAACACGGCCGCGGCTGCCACGAACGCGCGAACGTGATGGACAAGATCGACATCATCACGGGCACACTCGGCAAAGCGCTCGGCGGCGCCAGCGGCGGCTACACGTCGGGCCGCAAGGAGATCATCGCCCTCCTGCGCCAGCGCTCGCGCCCCTACCTGTTCTCGAACTCGATGCCGCCCGCGATCGCCGCCGCGTCGATCGCCGCCATCGACCTGCTCAAATCCTCAAGCGCCCTCATCGACCGCCTCAACGACAATACAAAGTTCTTCCGCACCGAAATGGAGAATGCAGGCTTCAACCTCCTGCCCGGCGAACACCCGATCGTGCCCATCATGATCGGCGACGCGGCCCTGGCCGCCCGCTTCGCCGAAGCGATGCTGACCAAAAGCATTTACGTGATCGCGTTTTCCTACCCCGTCGTGCCGCACGGCAAAGCGCGCATACGCACGCAAATGTCGGCGGCCTTGACGCGCGCCGATCTCGAATTCGCCGTCGCGCAGTTCACCGCCGCCGGCCGCGAACTCGGCTTTATTCGCTAACGATGCGAATCTGGCGCGTCGGCTCGAACGCCTGCGGATAGCCCGGCACGAACGTCTGCGACACGTCCAAAACGTCGGCGACCGGCCGCTGCCGCTCGGACGCCGCCACCGGCGCCCACGCCATCGCGGTCCCAACCAAGGCTTGGGCCGCCGTCGCCAACGCGCCTGCCATCTTCTGCCGGTAGTTCGCCATGAGAGAGACCCTCCGTTCGGGCGCTCTTCCGGCGCCCATTAGAGGCAACGCTACGGCAAACAAATTTCGATCGGGTTAGGCAAAAGTAACCATTCGGTTACGAGCGCGCCGCCCTGGTTTCGTACTAGGCTCCGCCCCAATGAGAGACCCTCTGCGAATTCTATACCTTTTGCTGCTGAGCGCAGTCGCCGCCGCACCGGCGCTCGGCGCAGCCGCACCGTCCGCACGCGAGGTACAGCGCCTGGAAGATTTGGGCCGCATCTGGGTCTATGTCGACCTCTTCGATCCCTACCTAACCACAAGCGGCACCGAGTGGGACCAAGCGTTGATCGAAGCGATCCCCGCCGTCCGCGCCGCTAAGGACGAAGCGGCGATGACGGCCGCACTCAATGCGATGTTGCGCCGGAGCGGGGACCCCGCCGCCCGCGTCGTCGCGACCAAACCCACTGTCATGCCACCGCTGCCGCCCCCAGTGCGCAAAGACCGCGGCGCATGGATCGCCGATTGCAACGCGATGGCGCAAGCGGTGACGACGGGCGCCGCACCGCTACAATTGGCTGAGAACATCGCGGCCCAACCGACGATTGTCGATTGCCGCGCCTTCACCGGCGACCAAGCCGCACTGCACGCCGTGATCGCCGCCATCGCACGAACGCGC
>JABFRX010000137.1 GCA_013140995.1 Alphaproteobacteria bacterium
GGCGGCCCAAACCGACGACATCCCGGACATGGAAAAGCTGATCGAGTGGATGCCGAAGAACATCCCGCGCGACGACAGCATTTCGATTGCGCATGGCGATTACCGGCTCGAGAACTCGATCTTTCATCCGACCGAGCCGCGCCTGATCGCGGTACTGGATTGGGAGCTTTCGACGATCGGCCACCCGCTCGCCGACCTCGCTTATAACTGCATGGGCTACCGGGTGCAGAACCCGCGGCAAGGCGGGCTCGTCGGCGTCGATTTTGCGGCGACGGGGATCCCGACGGAGCAGGCTTACGTTTCGAAATACTGCGAACGCGTCGGCCGCGACCGCATCGAGAATTGGCCGTTCTATTTGAGCTTCTCGGTGTTTCGCTTGGCCTCGATCGCACAAGGGGTCTACAAACGCGGGCTCGACGGCAATGCGAGCTCCGCGAACGCGGCCACGTTCGGAAATACTTGCCAGTTCCTTGCCGAACACGCGCGGCGGCTGGCGCACGAGGCAGGTTAGAGGCCAGATTTACCGCCGCTTAAGCATCGTTACTCAATGCAAATTTACGCAATAGCCCTAGGCTGCGTTCCTGTCGCGTGAACCAGGGGCCATGTCAGTCAATCCGGCGCATCAACCGGCCGTACAGCTGCTCGAACTCGGGGCGCATTTCGCGCTGGCCGAGCGCGCCGCGGGCATCGGCTATTGGCGCCATCAGCTGACCGACGGCACCGTGCATTGGTCACCCGGCTTGTACGCGATGCTAGGGCTCGACCCCGCCGAAGTTTTGCCGCAGAGCCAGCTGCTGATCGAGCGCATCCATCCCGACGATCGCACGCAAATCGCGACCGCGGTTGCAGAAGCGATCAAGGGACGCAAGCCCTTCAACTACCGTACGCGGTCCTGGAATACGGACGACCCGGAGCGCACATTCGACACGCATGGCGATATTCAGTGCGACGAAACCGGCAGAGTCACCGCAGTGATCGGTGTCGTGCGCGAGGTGACCGCCGAGGTCGAAGCGCAGCGCACGATCAAGGATCGCGAAGCCGCCTATCGCTTTATCGCGGAAGAAGCGACCGACATGATCATCCGGCACGACCGGGAAGGCTCGTTCCTTTTTGTTTCACCCGCGGTGAAATCGCTGCTTGGCTGCGAACCGGACACGTTCTTAAACGAGCCGCGGTATGCGCGCGTCCATGCGGACGACCTCGCGATGGTGCAGCGGGTGCTCTTGGAGGCGCGCGAAAGCCGGAAGACGGCGACGCTGACCTATCGCATGCGTCACAACGACGGGCGCTACGTTTGGTGCGAAACTCGCGTGCGCTTTGTCTTCCATCTTGCAACCGGCGCACATCTCGGCGCGATATCCGTCTCGCGCGACATCACCGAGCACAAGCATTTCGAAGAAGCACTGCACGCCGCACGCGAGCGAGCAGAGTTTGCAAGCCACACGAAGTCGCGTTTCTTGGCGAACATGAGCCACGAGCTTCGCACGCCGCTGAACGCAATTATTGGCTTCTCCGACATTCTCTCGCGCGAGATGTTCGGGCCGATAGGCAATGACCGTTACACGGACTATGCGCGACTCATCAACGAGTCCGGCGGCTTGCTGCTCGACCTCATCAACGACCTGCTCGACATGTCGAAGATCGAGGCAGGCAAGTTCGACCTGCACCCGGAAGACTTCGCCGTTGGCAACACGATCGGGGCTTGCGTTCGTCTGTTGTCCCTACGCGCGGAAAGCCGGGGCGTGACCCTGACCACGCGCGTCGAACCCGCCGATTTGCGGCTCTTTGCTGATCCACGCGCGTTCAAACAAATATTGCTCAATCTCGTGTCGAACGCTGTGAAGTTCACGGACGTCGGCGGCCGAATCGAAGTCGCAGCGGCGATCGCGGGCGAGCGACTGCGTCTGACCGTCGCCGATACGGGTGTCGGCATTCCAGCCGAGATCTTGCCCAGACTTGCACGGCCGTTCGAGCAAGCGACGAACGATCCGGCGCGTGCGCATGGCGGGTCGGGCCTAGGCCTCGCGCTGGTTAAATCGCTTACGCAGCTGCACGGCGGCGACTTCACGCTCGAAAGCAAGCTCGGCCACGGCACAACGGTGACCGTAACGTTGCCGCTGCGCACACCAAACACCCAGCGCGCGGCTTAGGACGAACTTTGCTTGACTGTTTGACCCCGCCAATCCTCAAGCCGGGAGAGATCCGCTTTTGCATTGATGACACGCTGCAAACCTTCCTTGAGCGTCGCAGCACCAAAGTTCATCAATAGCCCAAAGGGCAACTCCAACAGCCTAAGGGATGTGAGGACTTGCTTCGGATGCACCGGCGCAATCCGCTCGACAGACTTAGTTCAATGAGCAATACGCTCTCTACCAACAGGTCGGCGCGAAAAGCTTCGTCAGGTCTAACGCCCTTGTAGACGAGCGGAATCGGCTTCTGGCGTTCGACGCGCGACCCCAGATCGACGAGCGCCTGCGCCATCAGCGCTTCGTAGGCGGTTTTGAGCAATCCCGGCTCGAGTTCCCTGTGAATTACGAAAGCGCAGTCGATTGCTGACTTCGCCAAACCTTCGATGTCTTTCATCGGTTCGGTTCATCCCCCTATGACGACGAGAAGAAACCCAAGAAAGGCGGCGAAACCGTGACCGTCCGAAAGAACGATTCACACGACGAAACGACGGAACGACGAAGAAGCGAAAAGAAAGGCGCGCCAGTTGGCGCGCCCGTCGCTTCTTCGTTTCGTCGTGTGAGAATTTCTTTCTTGCCGGCCCTACTCCGCCGCTTCCATGCGGAGTTGGTTGGAGTACTTGCCGAACTCGAGCCTTGCGATCGTGCGGTTGTGCACTTCGTCGGGGCCATCGGCGAGGCGTAGAGTGCGTTGGCCGGCGTAGAGGTGGGCCAATCCCGAGTCCGTTGTCACGCCTGCGCCGCCCCAGGCCTGGATTGCGTCGTCGATCACCTGCAGCGCCATGCGCGGGGCCGCGACTTTGATCATCGCGATTTCCGTCCGGGCGACTTTGTTTCCGACCTTGTCCATCATGTCAGCCGCCTTCAGCGTGAGCAGGCGGCACATTTCGATGTTGATGCGCGCTTCGGCAACGCGTTGCTCCCAGACCGAATGCTCGGAGATGCGCTTGCCGAACGCTTCGCGCGTCATCAAGCGTTTGCACATCGAGGCCAGCGCGCGTTCCGCGGCGCCGATCGTGCGCATGCAGTGGTGGATTCGGCCCGGGCCTAAGCGCCCTTGCGCGATTTCGAAACCGCGGCCTTCGCCCAGGATCATGTTCTCGACTGGGACCTTCACGTTCTCAAACACGATTTCAGCGTGGCCGTGCGGCGCGTCGTCAAATCCGAAGACGGGCAGCATGCGCTTGATGTGGACGCCGGGCGTGTTCGTTTCGACCAGGATCTGGCTTTGCTGGCGATACTTGTCGGCGTTCGGGTCTGTCTTGCCCATCACGATCATGATCTTGCAGCGCGGGTCGCCCATGCCTGACGACCACCACTTGCGGCCATTGATGACGTAGTGATCGCCTTGGCGTTCGATGCGCGTGCGGATGTTCGCTGCGTCGGAGGAGGCGACCTCGGGCTCCGTCATGATGAAGGCGGAGCGGATTTCGCCGTCGAGCAGCGGCTTCATCCACTTCTTCTGCTGCCACTCGTTGCCGTACCGCTCCAGCACTTCCATGTTGCCGGTGTCGGGCGCCGAGCAGTTGAAGACTTCCGACGCGAAGCCGATGCCGCCCATCAATTCGGCGAGCGGCGCGTATTCGAGGTTCGTGAGGCCCGCGCCGTGCGAACTCTCATTCAGGAACAAGTTCCAGAGACCCTGCCCCTTCGCCTTTGCCTTCAGCTCCTCGACGACCGGCACGACGATCCACGGATTGCCCTTCGCGCGGGCTTCGGCCATCTGGTCGTTGTAGGTTTTCTCCGCCGGCACAACGAATTTGTCCATGAAGTCGCCGACGCGCTTCATCCATTCTTTTTGCCGGGGCGTGTAATCGAAGTTCATGTTGGTCCTCCAATCGAATGACGAATGGGGGGGACCTTAGCGGGGCGCCCGCGGCGCCTCCAGGGCCTAGATCAACGCCTGGCGCGGAAAAAGGCGCGGAGAAGCTCGGCCGCCTTCGCTTCAGTGCCGCCGTCCATGCGCGCAACTTCGGGGCGGTGGTGGCACGTCGGTTGCTCGAAGAATTTGGGGCCGTGCGCGACGGCGCCGCCTTTGGGGTCCGGCGCCGCGTAGACGAGGCGGTTGATCCTGGCGAACGAGATTGCGCCCGCACACATCGCGCAGGGTTCAAGCGTCACGTAGAGCGTTGCGCCTACGAGGCGTTCGTTGCCGAGACGCTTGGCCGCCGAACGGATAACCAGCATCTCGGCGTGCGCGGTTGGGTCCTTCGTCTCGACGATCATGTTGCCGGCGGAGGCGAGCATCTCGCCGGGGTTCGGACCGACGAGGACGGCGCCCACCGGAACCTCGCCGCGCGCGGCCGCAGCCTCGGCCTCGGCGAGGGCGACGTCCATCCAGCGATCGTCGGCTTGCGTCATCATTTCCGTATGCCCTCCGCGTGCCTCTGGTACAACCCCGCCCATGAGCGACAAAGAGGCGGGCGACGGCGACCGGATCGCGAAGGTGTTGGCGCGGGCGGGCGTTTGTTCGCGCCGGGATGCGGAGCGGTTGATTGCGGAGGGGCGGGTGACGGTGGACGGCGAAAAGCTCTCGACGCCTGCGTTCAAGGTTAAGGCGGGGGCGAAGATCACCGTCGACGGTAAGCCCGTAAAGGAGCCGGAGCGGGCGAGGCTGTTTCGCTATCACAAGCCCAAGGGGCTCGTGACCACGCATCGCGACGAGAAGGGGCGCGCGACGGTGTTCGAGAACCTGCCCGCGGGCATGCCGCGGGTGATTTCGATCGGGCGGCTCGACTACAATTCCGAAGGGCTGTTGTTGCTCACGAACGACGGCGACCTGGCGCGCAAGCTGGAGCTGCCGTCGAGTGGGTGGATCCGGCGCTACCGTGTGCGCGTGTTCGGCAAGTTGGTGCAGGCCGACCTCGACCGGTTGCTCAAGGGCATCGAGATCGAGGGCGTGAAGTATCAACCCGTCGAGGCAAAGCTCGACCGGCAGCAAGGTGGGAATGCCTGGGCGACGCTTGCGCTGAAAGAAGGCAAGAACCGCGAGGTGCGCCGCTTGATGGAACATATCGGCGTGAAGGTGAACCGTCTGATCCGCGTGACATTTGGGCCGTTCCATCTGGGGCAGCTCAAAGAAGGCGACGCCGACGAGATTCCGGCGAAGGTGTTTCGCGACCAACTCGGCATCAAGAAGGGCGTGGGCTGGGCCTGATGCGGATCGTTGCGGGCAAGCACCGGGGCCTGTCGCTCGCCACACCGAAAGACGCGCGCGTGCGGCCGACGTCGGACCGCGTGCGCGAGGCGCTGTTCAACGTGCTGGCGCACAACGATTTCGGGACCGGGTTCGCGCTCGAAGGCGCGCGGGTGCTTGACCTGTTTGCGGGAACGGGTGCGCTGGGCCTTGAGGCGTTATCGCGTGGAGCTACGTATGTACTCTTCGTGGACGATCACTTCGAAAGCCGCGGACTGATCCGGCGCAACGTCGAAGCGGCGCACGCGACGGGAGCGACGAAAATCTGGCGCCGCGACGCGACCGCGCTGGGCGAAATGCCGGGCAACGCTGGCGGACCGTTCGACCTCGCCTTCCTCGATCCACCGTATCGCAAGGGCCTCGTCGAGGTGGCATTGGCCAGCGCGCGCGACGGCAAGTGGTTCGCGCCGAATGCGCTTGTCGTTGCCGAGATGGCGGCGGATGAGGCGCCCGCGATGCCTGCAGGGTTTTCAGCGCTGGACGAGCGGACTTATGGCGATACGAAGGTGGTGTTTCTAACGCTTTCCGTGACGTAAGCTCAGGCTCATGACCGACGAACCGATTTCGCCGCCACCGCGGCGGCTCTTGTTCTTGGAACCGCGCGGGCTGATCGATATCCCGACGCTGCTTATCGCGGCGCCGTTTTTGCTGAGCGCGCCGCGGGGGCGGAAGCATGGGGTGGTCGTGCTGCCGGGGTTCGGGGCGGATGATCGGTCGACGTTGTTGCTGCGGCGTTATTTGTCGCTGCTCGGCTACGATGTCCACGGATGGAACCGCGGGCGGAATGTGCGCCGGCCGGGTGATGACTTGCCGTCGGTGATGGCGCAGGTCAAGGCGCTGAAGGCGAAGCACAACGCGGCTGTGACGCTGATCGGTTGGAGCCGCGGCGGGATCATGGCGCGCGAGATTGCGCGGCAGGTGCCGGACGACGTTCGGATGGTGATCACGCTCGGAAGTCCATTCGCCGATCCGACGGCGAACAATGTCGGCGCGATTTGGAAGTTCATCACGGGCGAGGACGTGCCGCGCAACCCTGAGCGGATCAAACAACTCGCCGAACCGATCCCGGTTCCAGCGACGGCGATCTACACGAAACAGGACGGCGTGGTGGCGTGGCGCGCGTGTCTGGAACGCGAGGGCGAGAACCGCGAAAACGTCGAAGTACGCTCGACGCATATCGGGCTCGGGTTCCATCCGCCGGCGCTGTGGGCGATCGCGGATCGGCTCGCGCAGAAGTGGGGTACGTGGAAGCCGTTCAAGCCGTCGAAGCTGGTCGCGCCGTTCTTTCCGCGAAAGGCGGGCGTGTACTACGCGGGTTAGCGGCGGCCGAAGAGTCTTTCGACGTCGGCAAGCTTCAGTTCCACGTAAGTCGGGCGGCCGTGGTTGCATTGGCCGCTTAGCGGGGTTTGTTCCATTTCGCGGAGCAGCGCGTTCATTTCCTCGAGCGTGAGGCTTCGCCCTGCCCTGACTGCGCTGTGGCACGCCATCGTCGAGCAGATTTCGTCGAGGCGTTCTTTGAGCGAGAGGGTGGCCCCATATTCGGCGATTTCGTCGGCGAGGTCTTGGATCAGGCCTTTGATGTCGCCGCCCTTGAGTAACGCTGGGACTTCGCGGACGAGGATCGCATCGGTGCCGAATTGCTCGAGGATGAGGCCGAGTTCGGCGAGTTCGCTTGCGCGGCTCGTCAGGCGGTCGACGCTCGGGCCGTCGAGGTCGACGACTTCGGGGATCAGCAGCGCTTGTCGTTCGATGCCTTTGGCGGCGATGGCGCGCTGCATGCGGTCGAGCATTAGGCGTTCGTGGGCGGCGTGCTGATCGACGATGACGATACCGTCGCCGGTTTGCGCGACGATGTAGGTGTTGTGCAGCTGGCCGCGCGCGACGCCCAAGGGGAAGCGGTCGTTGGCTGGTTGCGTTTGGTCGAGCGGGCGGGCAAGTGGCGGCGCGTCGATGAAGCCGCGTTGCGGGGGTTCGTAGAGCGCGGCGGCTTCGCGCAGCAGGCCTGGGCTCGGGCGCGCTTCGGCGAACGCGTAGGTTTGCGTTGGAGCGAGGCGTCCGAGCGTGCTCGTTGCGACCGTCGTCGACGTGCGCGTCCCGCCGGCGTGGATCGCCGCTTTCAGCGCGCTCACGATCAGGCCGCGGATCAGGGCGGCGTCGCGGAAGCGCACCTCCGTCTTGGCCGGGTGGACGTTGACATCGACATCGTGCGCGGGGAGATCGAGGAATAGCGCCACGACCGGATGCCGGTCGCGCGCCAGAACGTCGGCGTAGGCTCCGCGTACGGCGCCGACGAGTAGCTTGTCGCGCACCGGGCGTCCGTTCACGAACAGGAATTGTTGGGCTGCGGTGCCGCGGGCGTAGGTCGGCAAGCCTGCGTAACCGGTCAGCTTTACGCCGTCGCGCGCGACGTCGACGGGAAGCGCGTTCTCGGCGAAGTCGGCGCTCAAGATCGTCGAGAGGCGGCGAAGGCGGCCGTCAAATAGATCGCCGGGCTCGGCGGCAGCCTTCACCACCGTGCGATCATCGGTAGCGAGGCGGAAGCCGACGTCGGCGCGCGCGAGCGCCAGGCGCTTCACGATTTCGATAACGGCGGCGGTTTCGGCGCGTTCGGATTTCAGGAACTTGAGACGCGCGGGTGTCGCGTAGAACAGGTCGCGCACCTCGACGATCGTGCCGTGTGGGGCGTGACCTTCGAACGGCGCGGGGCGAGGTGCGGTGACCACGCCGCCTTCGACCGTGATCGCGAACGCCTCACTCGCGCCTTTGGCACGCGAGGTGATGGTAAGCCTTGCGATGGAGCCTATCGACGGCAGCGCTTCGCCGCGAAAGCCCAAAGTCGCGATCGCCATCAGGTCGTCGGTGCCCTGCGCGTCGCGCGGGAGTTTCGAGGTCGCGTGGCGTTCGACGGCGAGCGTCAGTTCGTCCGCGTTCATGCCGATGCCGTCGTCGGCGATGCGGATCAGCGTCATGCCGCCACCCGCGATCGTGATGTCCACGTTGCGGGCGCCGGCGTCGATCGCGTTCTCGACGAGTTCCTTAACCGCTGACGCTGGGCGTTCCACCACTTCGCCCGCGGCGATGCGGTTGATCGTGCCCTCGGCGAGCCTGCGGATACGTCCGCTCATCCGCCCAGATACTTGCGGGTCAGCCGCTTGCTTTCTTCGACGGCGGGCTGGCCGAACGGATCGACGTTCCAGAGGCGGGCGGCGATCAGCGTCTCCAGAATGAAATGCATCATCAGCGCACCGAGCGTGCGTTCCTCCAGCGGCGCCGCGAACGAGATTCGCCGCACGGCGCGGCCAGCGTTCGTGAGCGTCTCCGCAGTCGCGCGAACTTGGGCCGCAACGACGTCCGACATGCCGCGGCCGGCGAGCAGCGGCAGGTTGTGTTTCTCGGCCCAGAATTTGTTTGCCGTCGCATCGGTAAGCGCAGGAGCATCGATCAGGGTGAACAGCTTGTCGTTCGGACCGTCGAGGTAGAGCTGCAGCTGGCTGTGCTGATCGACCGGGCCTTGCGCATCGATGGGCGTCGTGCCTTGCCCGTTCTTGCCCAAGCTTTCGGCCCAGAGCTGGCGCCACCACTTGGGCAGCCGCGCGAGACGGTCGCGATAAACCCACATGACGCTTTGGCTCAAGCCCACGTCGCGTGCGGCGACGCTTAGCGCCGCACCTTCGACCGCAGGCACGGTGCCAGCGATCGCCGCGTCCAGCGCTTCGCAGGCACCGGCGCGGATCGCCTTCGCGTCAAGGCCGGCGATCAAAGCCGGCACCAGACCCACGCTAGAAAACGCGGAAAAGCGGCCGCCGAGGTTCGGATCGTGCGCGATCACGGGCGCGCCCATATCGGTTAGGATTGCACGAAGCGGATTGGCGCCCTCCTCCGCGATGCCGGCGAAGTGGTGTTTCAGGTACTTACCACCGCCTTCTTCTTCGAGCGCCTCGATCGCGACCAGAAGCTGCATCAGCGTCTCTGTCGTCGTGCCGGATTTCGAGGCGATGAAGAAGCGCGTCGTACGCAGGTCCATCAGCGTCAGCATCGTGCGGAAGACGGCGCTGTCGATGCCATCGACGATGTGCAGGCGCGGGTGGCCGGCGCGGGGCTTGTAGGCCTGCGTCCCCCAGAAGGCGAGCTGGGCCAGCGTCTGCGCGCCGAGGCTGGAGCCGCCGATGCCGAACACGACGAGATCGGTAGTGTTCTTCAACAGATGCTCGGCGACTTCGCCGGCTCGGGCGAGGTCTTCCGCGTCATCGACCGAGCGGCGGAGGGCGGTAAAGTTCGTGTCGTCGGTCTTGCGCCAATAGTCGAGCGCAGCTTGGGCCTCACCGAGGCGTTTCTCGAACGCGGCGCGAAGCGGCCCTTTTGCGATGGCGGCGGAGATGTCGTGGGTGAACAGGGTCATGTGGCGTGCGAGATGTAGCGCCCACGCTCACCTTCGGGAAGGGCAATCCCAGAAACGAAACGGGGGCAGATCCCCGCCCCCGCTCAAATCCTTGTCCACAATGGTGGCTGTGGCGTCAGAACCAGTCGAACCAGCCGCCGTCCTCGTCGTCCTTGTCCTTCTTCTTCTTGCTCTCGGCGACGGGCTCGGCGGAGCCTTTTTCGATGACAGGTGCATCTTCGACCGGCTTGACCGGCATTGCTGCGTTCAGACGTTGTTCTTCTTTGGTAGCGTTGATCGGGGTGCCTTCCTCGCCGCGCTTACCGCGCCAGAACAGCACGCCGTCCGCGTAAGACTTGCGCTTGCCCGCTTCGCGGACCTCGCTGCGCAGCTCCTGGCGAATGGTGGGATCGGCCTTCTCGGCACCGGAAGCGGCAAGCAGTTGCTGCTCGCCTTGCGTGGCGGCGGTTTGCTTCGCCGGACCGCCGAGCACCTTTTGCGCCGCTCCGGCGACATCGGCGTCTTGCGGGCGCGGAGCGCCAGGCTGCGGGTTCTTCAGGTCGAACGTCGCGGGCACGACAAGCGGCGCGCGAGTGGTGATCGCGGTTTCGTCGGGCGCCTGTTTGGCGGCGCCGAGAGATTCCTTAACGCCGGTGCAGCCGGCAAGGCCGATGCCCGCTGCGGCCACAACGATGGCAGCTTTACGCAATACTGTCGTCACGTCTGATCCTCCTTCGCGCCGCGCGTGCGAGATCGCCATTCGGAGATGACGAGGTCAAGCACCATAATCACGACGCCCATCACGACCGCCGTATCGGCTAGGTTGAATACGTACCAGCCAGTACTCTTATCGAATGTGTGCAGATAAAAAAAGTCCGCAACCGCGCCGTAAAGGATGCGGTCGATCACATTTCCCACGGCACCCCCGATTATCAACCCTAGGCTGAGAGCCAACCGGGTGTCCTTGATCCCCCGCAACCACCAAATGAGGAACCCGGTGATCCCAAGAGCGAAGAACGCCAAGAGCCAGCGCTCGAACGCCGTGTCGGCCTGTAACAGTCCGTAAGATATGCCCTTGTTCCAAACCATTACGATGCTGAAGAACGGCAGCAACTCGATTTGATGCGGGTTGCCCGGCTGTTCTAGCGTGTCGATCCAGCCGAAGCCGTGCAGGAACAGAACCTTCCACCCTTGATCGAGCAGCAGTACTGCGGCCGCGACCAGAAGGCCGAGGCGCGCAGGGCTCAGTTGCTTGAGGGCGTTCATCACTTCGTGTCATGCTCCGCCACCGCGCTTTCGCAGCGGAGACAAAGGTGGGGATTAGCGGCACTCTTTCCGACCTCCGGCAGAATACGCCAACAACGGGCACATTTCGAACCCGGAGCCTTGGCAAAAACGACAGCGGCACCGGCCACGTCATCAAGCTTAAAGGCTCCCACTGGGGCCGGAGCCGTCGATAACGCGGCGATCGAAGTGATCGCGATTTCGGCGAGATCGAGCGTTTTAAGCAATTCCGCGTCCTTCGTATCCGCCACATGGAGCGTCGGAGCAGCCTCAAGGCTCGCGCCGATCGTCTTGTCGCGGCGGGCGACTTCGAGCGCGCCCGTGACGACGCGGCGAAGGTCGCGAACGCGGCTCCATTTCTCGGCAAGCGGCTTGTCGTTCCATTCCGCTGGAACCGTCGGGAAGACCCGCAGGTGAACGCTGTCGTGTTCGCCCTTGTGACGCGTGCGCCAGACCTCCTCCATCGTGAACACCATGACCGGCGCAAGCCACGCGGTCAGATGGTTGAACAGATGGTCGAGCACCGTGCGTACGGCGCGGCGGCGAAGCGAAGTTGGGGCGTCGCAATAGAGAGAGTCTCTACGGACGTCCAAATAGAACGCCGATAAGTCCGACGTCACGAAGTTGAAGATCGTTGTGAAGACACGGTTGAAATCGAATGCCTCGTAGCCCGCGCGCACCGTCGTGTCGATCTCGCTTAGCCGATGCAGAATCCAGCGATCGAACTCCGGCATGTCTTTCGCTGCCACACGTTCGCTCTCACTCCAATCCTTTAGGTTGGCAAGGATGTAGCGCATCGTGTTGCGGAGCTTGCGATAGCTCTCGACGTTTGCTTTCAGGATTTCCTGACCGAGGCGCATGTCCTCGGTGAAGTCCGACGACGCCGTCCAGATGCGCAGTATCTCGATACCGTTCTGGTCGGCGACCTTCTGCGGTTCGACGGTGTTGCCGACCGACTTCGACTGTTTATAGCCCTTCTCGTCCAACACGAAGCCGTGGGTCAGCACGGTCTTGAACGGCGCACGGCCGCGCGTACCGCATGCTTCGAGCAGCGACGATTGGAACCAGCCGCGATGCTGGTCGGAGCCTTCGAGGTAGAGGTCCGCCGGCCATCCGATTTCCGGTTCGATGACGAACGCGTGCGTCGATCCCGACTCGAACCAGACGTCGATGATGTCATCGATCTTATCGAAGTCGGCGGCCTTGTAGTTGTTGCCGAGAAAAACTTGCGGGTCGGTCGTGAACCAGACGTCGGTGCCGCCTTTCTCAACAGCCGCCGCGACACGGTCGTTCACGTCGTTATCTTGGAGGATTTTGCCGTCGCTCTTGCGAACGAAGATGGGGATCGGCACGCCCCAAGCGCGCTGGCGCGAGATGACCCAGTCGGGACGCTTCTCGACCATCGCGCGCAAGCGGTTGCGGCCCTGGGCCGGCACGAACGTCGTGTCGTCGATCGCCTTCAGCGCCATCTCGCGCAGGGTTTTGCCACCGAGGTTGGCGATCGGTCGGTCCATCGCGATGAACCACTGCGGCGTGTTGCGGAAGATGATGGGTGCCTTCGAGCGCCAAGAGTGCGGGTAGTCGTGGCGCAGCTTGCCCTTGGCCAGCAACGCGCCCGCCTTGATCAGTTCGCCTATGACGGCGCCGTTCGCGTCGCCATCTTTGCCGTCCGCGGTTAGCACCTTCTTGCCTGCAAAGATGGGCACGTCCGGATAGAATGAACCGTCTTCCGACACGGTGAACGGGATCGGCGGCCCTGCCCTCGGATGCGCCTTGGGGTTCTGCATCCAGATTTCGAAGTCTTCCTCGCCGTGGCCGGGTGCCGTGTGCACGAAGCCGGTGCCGGTGTCGTCGGTCACATGTTCGCCCGCGAACAACGGAACGGGGAAGTCGTAGCCGTGGCCGGCGAACGGGTGCGCGCAAACGAGACCAGCGGGATCAGCGTCGCTCAAGCGTTCCCAGGCTTCGATCTTCGCCGCGTTCTTCGCGTTGTCCGCCAGCGTGTCGGCGAGCAGCAGCAGTTCGCCGACAGCGGCACCGCTGCCCTCACCCACCGCAGTCACCCGGAAGAGGCCGTAAGAGATTTTCGGCGAGTAGCAGATCGCGCGGTTGCCGGGGATCGTCCAAGGCGTAGTGGTCCAGATCACGACCTTCGCTTTCGCCACGTCGCCGTTCGCGCCGGAGCGCACCGGAAACTTCACGAAGATCGTGGGCGACAGCTTCTCATGATACTCGACCTCGGCCTCGGCAAGCGCGGTTTTTTCGACGACGGACCACATCACGGGTTTCGAGCCGCGATAGAGCGCGCCGTTCATCACGAACCTTTGGATTTCGCGCACGATGATCGCCTCGCTCTGAGGCGCCATCGTGACGTAAGGGTTGTCCCATTCGCCGGTCGCGCCCAGCCGCTTGAACTCGGCACGCTGAACGTTCAGCCAATGGTTCGCGAAGTCACGGCATTCCTTTCGGAACTCGACCAACGGAACTTTGTCTTTGTCCTGGCCGGCCGATCGATATTTCTCCTCGACCTTCCATTCGATCGGCAAGCCATGGCAGTCCCAGCCGTGGATATAGGGCACGTCCTTGCCCAGCATGCCTTGGCTGCGCACGACAAAGTCCTTCAGGATTTTGTTGAGGCCGGTGCCAAGATGGATGTGGCCGTTCGCGTAGGGCGGACCATCGTGGAAGATGAACTTTGGTCGGCCCTTCGCGCTCTCGCGCAGGCGCTTGTAGAACCCGATCTTGTCCCACCAGGCGAGCCACTCGGGCTCGGCCTTCGGCAGGCCCGCCTTCATCGGGAAGTCGGTCTCGGGCAGAAACAGCGTATCTTTGTATTCGCGCGCCGGTTGGGCGGTGTCGGTCGTCATGAGAATGCTCTTCGCAATGAGAGTGTTGAGGCTCGGCTGCCGCGCAAGCGCGTGGGCTTCGGCGATGCGTCTAAGCGATCGCGAGACTAATTCGTGCCGGCCGGTCGAAGAGCATCATGTTCCGTTCCATTGCCATCCCCCTCGGGACCCACCCGCCGACGCTGAAGCTTCGGAGGGCTTGTGGCTGTTGTTCGCGCGCTTCTAGCAAAGCGCGGCATGTGGGTCAAAGCGGCAAGAGTGCAAAAAGAAAGGGGCTCCGTTTCCGGAGCCCCTTGGCGTTAAGTACCGCATTCTATGGCCTCAACCGAGACGGTCTGCGGCCACTTCCTCTTGATAAATCGACGCGACCAGCGGTGAGCCGAGTTCTTGAACCGCTTCGGCAATGGCCACGCGGAGGCACTTCTTGAACACGCGGCGTTCGCGCATTTCGCGGATGTAGGGTTCGCCGCCGCAGGCGTCCGCGGCGGCGTGGCGGATGCGGTAGACCATCGTCTTTGCGCCGGCGGGACGCGAGAGGTCGAGGTCGCCGTAGGGCACGTTGAGCGTCACCCGCTCATGCCCGAAATTCGACGGGTCGGCGGATGCGGTAGCAGACAGGCCGAGCAAGGCTGCGGCGCAAACCATCAGTGCTTTCTTCATTGCGGTCTCTCCTTGAAGCGCTATGGGTCCCAATGCTCCCACCGTTGCGGCAAGTGGGATTGGGCAGGACGAGTGTGAAGGCGTTTCGCGCAAGGCCGTAATCACCGTCACGTGTGGATGATCACGAAAGCGCAACCAACGTGAGCTTGTACAGGCGGCATCGTGATTTGCTAGTGTCGGTCATCACACTCACGAATTGGAGAACCGACGATGCGCAAGGAAGCGTTCGAGTACAAGGATGGCGGGACAGTTTGCGAGGGATATATCGCGCACGAACCTGGGCAAAAGCGCCCTTGCGTGCTGGTTTCCCACGCGTGGGCCGGCACTTTCGATCAGGAGCGCGCAACCGCCGAAGAGTTGGCGCAGCTAGGCTATGTGGGGTTTGCGATCGACAACTACGGCAAGGGCGTGCGCGGCGACCCGCAAGGCGACAACAGCGCGCTGATGGGACCGTGGCTAAACGATCGCGCAAAGTTGAAGGCGCGTCTGATGGCGGCGGTCGCCGCCGCCAAAGCCCACCCATCCGTCGACGCGAACCGCATTGCGATGATCGGCTACTGCTTCGGCGGCTTGTGTGCACTCGACGTGGCGCGCTCCGGCACGAACGAGGTGCGCGGTGTCGT
>JABFRX010000071.1 GCA_013140995.1 Alphaproteobacteria bacterium
GCCGGAGGCACCGGTGCTGCTGCTCGATGAAATTGCCGCGCACCTCGATGAGGGGCGCAGACGGGCGTTGTTCGACGAGATCGATGCCTTGAACGTTCAGGCCTGGATGACGGGTACGGATGCGCCGGCCTTTGCGGCGCTCGAGGCTCGCGCGCAGTTCAAGCGCGTGGGTGACGGCCAAATCCGGCCGATGTGATTTCGACAATTCGATTGGATTTTCCGACATGACGACGATCGACGACGACGGCAACGACAAAGACCGCGAAAACAAGAAGAAGAAAGAGGCGGAAAAGCCGAACGAAAACGCCAAGAAGACCGGCGACTACGATGCGGATTCGATAAAGGTCCTGAAGGGCCTCGATGCGGTGCGTAAGCGCCCGGGTATGTATATCGGCGACACGGACGATGGGTCCGGGTTGCACCACATGGTCTACGAGGTCGTCGACAACGCCATCGACGAGGCGCTGGCCGGCCATGCGACGGAAGTGAACGTGTGCCTGAACGCCGACGGTTCGTGCACGGTCTACGACAATGGACGCGGCATCCCGACCGACATCCACGCGGAAGAGGGCGTGTCGGCTGCCGAAGTGATCATGACTCAGCTGCACGCCGGCGGGAAATTCGACCAAAACTCGTACAAGGTTTCGGGCGGCTTGCACGGCGTGGGCGTGTCCGTGGTCAACGCGCTGTCCGAGTGGTTGGACCTGCGCATTTGGCGCAACGGGAAAGAGCACTATGTGCGCTTCCGCAACGGCGACCCCGAGGCGCCGCTGAAGGTCGTCGGGGAGACGAAGGATAAGCGCGGGACGGAGGTGACGTTTCTACCGGCGTCGACAACGTTCACGAAGACGGAGTTCGATTTTGCTACTCTCGAGCATCGACTGCGCGAGCTTGCATTCTTGAATTCCGGCGTCACGATCAAGTTCGCGGATGCCCGTGGCGTAGAACGGAAGGAAATCACGCTGCACTACGATGGCGGGGTGGAGGCGTTCGTGCGCTATCTCGACCGCACGAAGACACCGCTGATTTCGAAGCCGGTCACGTTCAAGACCGACAAGGACGGGATCACCGTCGAAGTTTCGATGTGGTGGAACGACAGTTATCACGAGAACATGCTGTGCTTCACGAACAACATTCCACAGCGCGACGGCGGCACGCATTTGGCGGGGTTTCGCGGGGCGCTGACGCGTGTCGTCAACGGCTATGCGAACGAGAGCGGGTTAGCGAAAAAGGAGAAAGTCGCGCTGACGGGCGACGACTGCCGTGAAGGTTTGACCTGCGTGCTGTCGGTGAAGGTGCCGGATCCGAAGTTCTCGTCGCAGACGAAGGACAAACTTGTTTCGTCGGAAGTGCGGCCTGTCGTCGAAGGCGAAGTGAACCAGCAGCTGGGCAGCTGGTTCGAGGAGCATCCCGCCGAAGCCAAGGCCGTCGTCGGCAAGGTCATCGAAGCGGCGGCCGCGCGCGAGGCTGCGCGCAAGGCGCGTGAGTTGACACGCAAGAAAAGCGGGTTCGACGGCGGTTTGCCGGGCAAGCTTGCCGACTGCCAGGAGCGCGATCCGGCGAAGGCCGAGATATTCATCGTCGAGGGCGACTCGGCGGGCGGGTCGGCGAAGCAAGGGCGTAACCGCTTGAATCAGGCGGTGCTGCCGTTGCGCGGCAAGATCTTGAACGTTGAGCGCGCGCGCTTCGACAAGATGCTGTCGTCAGGCGAGATCGCGACGTTGATCACGGCGCTGGGTACCGGGATCGGTCGCGAGGAGTTTGCGCCGGATAAGCTGCGCTATCACAAGATCATCATCATGACCGACGCCGACGTCGACGGCGCTCATATCCGCACGCTTTTGCTTACGTTCTTCTACCGGCAGATGCCGGAGTTGATCGAGCGCGGGTATCTCTACATCGCGCAGCCGCCGCTCTACAAAGTCACGCGCGGCAAGTCGGAGCGCTATTTGAAGGACCAGCGCGAGTTCGAGATTTTCGTGATGGCCGAAGGCGTGCGCGACGCTGTCTTGAAGCTCGCGAACGGCGAACAGATGGCGGGGCCCGATCTCGGCGCCATGGCCGAGTTCGCACGTACGGCGAAGGGTGCGGTTCAAAGCCTCGCCTCGAAGTACCCAGCGTTTGCGGTCGAGCAGGCGGCAATCGTGGGCGCGCTCAACGCCGATACGCTGTCCGACCCCGCCCGCGCCGAGGCGGCAGCGAAGGCCGTCGCCGAGCGGCTCGATATGGTGTCGAACGAGCTTGAGACCGGATGGACAGGCGAAGGCGGGCACAACGGCCTCGTCTTTAAGCGGCGCGTGCGCGGTGTGGACGAGGAGGTCGTGCTCGACTCGGCGCTCGTCGCGTCTGCCGATGCGCGGCGGCTCGACAAGTGGGCGAAGGAGCTGCACGGCGTGTATGGCCAGGCGGCCACGATCACGCGCGGCGACGATACGCGTCCGGTGCGCGGACCCAGCGAGCTTGTCGATGCGATCTTGGCTTGGGGTCAGAAGGGGCTCACGCTGCAGCGTTACAAGGGCTTGGGCGAGATGAACCCGGAGCAGCTTTGGGAAACCACGCTCGACGACAACGCGCGCTCGCTGCTTCAGGTGCGCATTAGCCACGGCGACACGGCGGACG
Organism: Alphaproteobacteria bacterium; assembly: GCA_013140995.1. GTDB lineage: Bacteria > Pseudomonadota > Alphaproteobacteria > Micropepsales > Micropepsaceae > SZUA-430. The sequence continues at coordinate 2,620 of JABFRX010000071.1, forward strand.
ATATCTTTTCAAAGCTCATGGGCGATGTCGTCGAGCCGCGGCGCGAGTTCATTCAGGAGAACGCGCTCGCGGTGTCGAACCTCGACGTCTAGTCAGCCAAGCCGTAGCGGTTGTGTGCGGCGCTCGACTGCACTGAAGTGCGTGCATAGTGTTGTGTCTGCGACATTTCACGAGGTTTGCCAATGAATGTCTCCGGCGCGATCAACTCGCGCATCACGACGCGTGCGTTTCTGGACAAGCCGGTTTCGGGTGACGTTCTGCGCTCGATCCTGGAAACGGCAAAGCGCGCCCCGTCGGGGGGCAATCTTCAGCCTTGGCATGTGTGGGTTCTGGGGGGCGAGGAGATCGTTCGTTTCAAGGCGCTCATCAAGGAGAAGATTGCGGTAACTCCGCGCGGGGAGGGTACGGAGTACCAAATTTATCCGGGCGAGCTGAAGGAGCCGTACAAAGCGCGGCGCTTCAAGTGCGGCGAGGACATGTATGCGACGATCAATGTGGCGCGCGAGGACAAGTTTGGGCGGTTGCTAAACTTCGCGCGAAACTTCGAGTTCTTCGGCGCGCCGGCCGCGCTCTTCTTTGCGATCGACCGGCAGATGCAGCAGGGGCAGTGGGCCGATCTCGGTATGTTTATGCAGTCGATTATGCTGCTTGCGCGCGAGCACGGGCTACACACGTGCCCGCAAGAGGCTTGGGCGATTTGGCACAAGACGCTTGGAGAATTTCTGTCCATCCCGCCCGAGCTGATGCTCTTTTGCGGGATGGGGATCGGGCACATGGATGAGGCGCACCCGATCAACACGCTTCGGACGGATCGCGCGCCGCTCGACGAATTCGCGACCTTTGTCGGGATCTAACCGTTCGTCTTGGCTTGTGCGGCTTTCTTCGCGGCGAGTGTGTCGGCGACGGTGAGGCCCAACTCGGTCGCGACGCGGTCGATCATGAGGTTTTCCATCCGGTCAAGTTTGCCGTCGATGAGGGCCACCTCCCACAGGTTCTTCACGATGTCCTTGCGCTCGTCCATCGAGTAGCCCTTGCGGATCGCGTTCGTGAAGATCCAGTCGTCGTAGGTGTTCGCTTGGCGAATCTCGGCGAGCGACTGCAGGGTGCGCGCCTGATCCGCGGGGAGTTTCAGCGTTTCCTTGAGCAGGCGGACAACCGTGCCTTGCTCGACAGGGTCGAAGTGGCCGTCCAGACGCGAAGCTTCGATCAGAAGCGAGGCAACCGCAACCTGCCGACGCTCGAACGGGTCAGGGTTGATCGCGTTGCTCTCCATGCGCTTTTCGAGATAGGCGACGATCTTGTCGAACATGGCGGGTCTCATCCTATGGGGGGCTGGGTTGCCGCTAAATTTGGCATGTGCGGGCCAAAAGGCAAAGGGCTGGAACTCGCGTTCCGGCCCTTTGGTTTTGGACTTTTGTCCGTTGGTTAGTGCCAGTGGCCGCCCGGCTCCGGACCCGGGTAGGGCAGCGTCTTGCGCGGCAGCAACGTGTCGATCACGACCGCGATGCCGGGCAGGGCGGTTAGTGCCATGACCATGTTCGTGAAGAACATGAACGTCAGCAGCAGGCCCATGTCGGCTTGGAATTTCAGCGGCGAGAACGACCATGTCGAGACGCCGAGCGCGAAGTTCAAAGCGGTGAAGAACACGCCGTTGCCCGTCTCGAGGATCGTCTCTTTGTACGAGTCGGTGACGGAGTTGCCTTGGCTCAAGTGGTACTGCAGGCGGTTGTATATGTAGTACGCGTAGTCGACACCGACACCGACCACGAGCACGATCACCGGCAGCGTCGAAACCTTCAGGCCGATGTCGAGGATCAGCATGAAGTAATAGCCGAAGAACGTCGAGAACAAGAGCGGCAGCATACAACCGACCGCTGCGCGCCAGTCGAAGTAGGTGATGTAGGTCAGGAACAGCACCATCGCATACACGATCAGCGTCGAGGGCTGTTCGTAGAGTTCGATGGTTTCGTTTACCGCCGCGGTCACGCCCGAGTTGCCGGAGGCGAGGCGGATCGTGAACGAGTCGGGCACGCCATCGACCACGAACAGTGTCGCGTTTTTGAACTCCGGCTTGGCAATGAGCGATGCGAGATCGACCTTCGCCTTGCCGTCGGGTCCGGGCTTCACTTCGATCGTACCTTCCGCGCCCGCAACGGGTTTGCCGACGAGGCCTAAGTACTCGATCTTGCCCGTCGGCGGCGGTTCGTAGCCCTTCACCGTGAAGATCTGCACCTGATCCTTCAACTGATCCGGCGAGCTGTAGGTTAAGCCCGCCACTTCGTCACGATTAAGCGTCCAACTGGAGGTCGGCTTCGAGGGTTCGCGGCGCGGCTTGCCATCGGCCAGGAACTCCGGCGGCATGACGCGGTCACCGTTGTTCCGGCCGGCAGACAGGATCAGCGGAAAGCCCCGCTCCTTCATCCACTCTTTCACCGCATCGATGACGTGGTGGATCGTCTTGGCCTTGCCGTCGGTCAAGAAGACCTGGAGCGGCAACAGCGTACAATCAACGTCGATCAAGCCAGACGACGACGGGATCGGGCCCACGGCTTGAACGAGCGCATACTGGTTGCGCGGCAGAGCCTTCCATTTCAGGTTACCTTCGTTCCAACCGGCGGCGATTTGCTTGGCCGTGAACGGCGAGCTTTGTACTTCGCGCACGCCATCGACGTTGCGCATGTACCAGCTGAACTCGTTCAGATAGTTCATCGACGCGTAGTTCACGCATGCTTGTGGCGGCGTTTCGACCACGATCGTCAGCAGATCGAGGCCGACCGAGAATTTCTTCGAAATCGTTTGCGCATCGACGTTGTAGCGCGAGTCGGGCCGGAGTTCGGGCGAACCGGCGTGCAGGTCGCCGACGTGACGGTCCTTGCTGTACCAGATGGCGGCACCAAACAGGCCCAGGAAGAGGAACGTCATCGGGAATGCTACGGCGGGCGTGCCGAAGACGCCCATGATCTTCATGAAGCCGAGCCGCGATGCGCGCGCGCGCGTGATGCGTTCGCGGTAGCCGTCATCGTACGTGAAGTACGACGCGATGACGGGCAGCATGATCAGGTTTGAAATCAGCTTCAAGCCCGTGCCGATCGAGGCGGTGACGGCCAGTTCCTGAATCTGCGGAATTGGAACGACGTAGAGCGCCGCGAAGCCGACGACGGCGGTGATCAACGACAACGAGCCGGGTATCAACAGTCCGCGGAAGCTCGATCGGGCGGCCGCCTCAGGCGAGGTCCCGTATGACAGCTCAGACGTTATCATGTTCAGCTGTTGCACGCCGTGACTGGTTCCGATGGCGAAGACCAAGAACGGCACCAAGATCGCAAGCGGATCGAGCCCGTAGCCCAACACGGTGAGCATGCCGAACTGCCAGACCACGGTGGTTAGCGAGCAGCCGACCGTCAGCCAGGTGAGCGGCCAGTTGCGGCAGTAGAAGTAGACGGCAAAGACCGTCAGAAGGAACGCGCCGCCGAAGAAGAACGGAGTTGCCTCAAGCCCGCCTTTGGCAATGTCGGAAATGCTCTTGGCAAAACCGATAATGCGGATCTTGAGGTCGCCCTTTTCGAACTTGTCGCGGATTTTCTCTTCGAGTTGCGTGCCGAGGTCGATGTAGTCCAGCCTCTTTTGGGTGCCGGGGTCATATTCCAGGAGTTCGGCGACAACGAGAGAGGCGGTGAAGTCGTTCGAGACCAAACGGCCGACAAGGTTGCCCTTCAGCACGTCGTTCTTCAGCTGCTTGATCGCGACGCCTTCCATTTCGTCGGGCGTGATTTTGCCTGGAATCACGTCGCGGGCGGAGATGCCGTCTTCGGTGATTTCGAGAATGCGCGTGTTCGGCGTCCAGAGGCTTGTCACCGTGCGGCGGTCGACGCCGGGGAGATAGAAGATGTCTTGCGTGACGTCGTTTAACGTCTTCAAGAACTGCTTGTTCCAGATGTCGCCCTTGGTGTTTTCAACGACGATGATGACACGGTTCGCGCCGAACAATCGATCTTGATACTCGAGGAACGTATCGATGTACTCGTGGCCGACGGGGAGGCCTTTGTAGAAGCCTGCGTCCATGCGCAGCTTCGTCGCTTCGTAGCCGAGCACAATCGTGATGATGGCGATGATCGCCAGAACCAGCACGCGACCGCGGAAGAAGATCGTTTCAAGAAACCGGATCATTGGACTCGTTTACTCCCCTTCGCACGTGCTCACCGGCCGTACGTTTTATTGCCTCAATAGCGAACACGCGAACCGGTACCGGGTGCAGGCTCGCTTGGAATTTGGTTGTCATTAGTCGGCCGGGCGATGGCCGGCGTCAGGGCGTACTCAGGCGCAATTCGACCACACACGTACGCGTCCCTTCCCCCCGCAAGAGCGCCGGCTGCACCGCGCGCTCCCCAGCGCTTCGATGCCGCATTTGGCTGGCCACCCGTGATGGGCAGCTTCTCCCCTTGGAATTGCTCTAACACAATCATGAGATTGCGCGAACCTGGCAGGTTGAGTCTGAATCGATTACCCGGCCCTGGTGTGGAGCCAGGGCCGCACTGCCAATGTCCGAAGTCCCCCGCCGTTCTATCTATGGTTGCGCGCAAGATAACGGGCGCCCCCTTAAGGTGACTCTAACGGTCCGCACGCTAACCGATTGGTGACGAATGCGTCAGGCATTAAGTTGACGGATGCGTCATTTTTATGCTTTATGATCGCTAGTCGTCATCATTTCGAGGAGTTCGACGCCTATGACCGCGCTGCAGATTACGAAAGACAACGCCTACGACGCGCTCGATCCGACGGATTTTCCGGCGATGATGGAGGTCGAACGGTACAACGCGCGCTCGACTGCGTTCGACAAAATCATCTCGGCAACCCACGACCATTTCTGGGATCCGCTCGACAGGAAGTACATCGATTTCAGCGAGCCTTTCGACATCGAGAACGAGCAGATTTTGCCGGACGAATTCTTCCCGATCTTTCAGACGAAGTTCGGCGAGGCGCTGACCCGCCAACAGAAGATCAAGTTTTCGAACGAATCCGCACGCTGGATCTTGTCTTCGATCTTGCATGGCGAGCAGGGTGCGCTGTCGCTGTCGGCTTCGCTCTGCCACATCCTGCGCGATCCCGGTGCACAGGAATACGCCGCAAACCAGACGCGTGAAGAGGCTCGGCACGTGACGGGTTTCTCGCGCTATATCCAAGCGCGCTGGGGCAAGCCGCTGCCGGTCGGCGCGACCCTCGGCACTCTGCTCACGGAACTCGTGCTCGCGCCGGAGGTCTACAAAAAGATCGTCGGCATGCAGATGCTGGTCGAAGGGTTGGCGATGGGTGCGTTCGCGACGCTTTACACACGTTCGCGTGATCCGCTGTTGGTCCGGCTTTGCCAACTCGTCATGACCGACGAGGCTTTCCATCACAAATTCGGCAAGATCTGGGCGGATCGCACGATCCCCAAGCTGAGCCAAGAAGAGCAGAACATCGTCGAAGATTGGGCGGCGAGCTGCTTCCAGACGTTGCTGTTCAACCTGATCAATCCGGAGCAGATGAAGTCGGTCTATGCGCTCGTCGGAATCGATTGGCAGGCGGCGCACCATTCGTTGATGGAGGCGATCACGGACGAACACCGCCGCGAGCGTATGCGTGAGGGCACCGACATTTTCCGCGTGCTGATCAAGACCTTGCTCAAAGCCGGTATCATCACCGACCGTACGAAGGCGTTCTATGCGATGTATGTCGATATGGAAGAGCTCAAGGCCGAGGGCGACCAGATGATCGGCGATGCGATCGCCGAGGAAGGCATCAAGTACCTGCAAACCATCAATTTCGGCACCAAACACAAGGGTTCGGTGTTGATGGCGGCGGAGTAATCTCCACATCGCAGAAGCGTTTTGGGGCGGTCCTTGCGGGCCGCCCCTTTGCTTTTCTGCTATGCGTTCAGGGATGGCTCTTGTTGCACCCGGTGTCTTCGGCCTGACCAGCGATGTCGCGCGCGGCGTCAGCCGAATGTTGCTCGACCGCGGGTATTCGCCGCTGCTTGAACTCACGTTGCCGAACGGGCGGCGGCTGGATGTCGCCGCGATTTCGGACGCGGGCGAGATCGCGGCGGTCGAGATCAAAGTCAGCCTGGCCGATTTTCGTGCGGACGAGAAATGGACCGAGTACCTGGAGTATTGCGACCGGTACTATTTCGCGGTGCCGGATGGGTTTCCGCACGAGGTCTTGCCGGATGCGCACGGGCTGATCGTGGCCGACAAGTTCGGGGGCGCGATCGTGCGGGAGGCGCCGCATTCACCAATAATAGCGGCACGGCGGAAATCGTTACTGATCCGCTTTGCGCGCACTGCTGCGGAACGGTTCGTGCGGGCCGCCGACCCGTTTGCACCTTAACAGCGGCAAATCGTTGATCGGGCGGCGCTGCCATGGTCAACATGCTTGATGGTCGATCGTACGGCTCTTCAACGGCACATTGAGCGCATGGCGGGGGTGAAGCTTCTCGTCATCGGCGACGTGATGCTCGACCACTTCATCTACGGTTCGGTCGAACGCATCTCGCCGGAGGCGCCGATCCCGGTTCTGAAAGTGGAACGCGAGGCGCGTATGCTGGGTGGCGCCGGCAACGTCGCGCGCAACGCAACGGCGCTTGGTGCGCGGGTTTCGCTGATTGCGACGGTGGGTGACGACGAGGCCGGGCGCGAGGTCGTTCGGCTTGTCGGGGCGGAGGGACAGCTCAGCGGCAATCTCGTCGTGTTGCCGGGGCGGCCGACGACGCTGAAGACGCGGTTTGTCGCGCAGGGTCAGCAGCTGTTGCGGTCCGATCACGAAGACGCAGCGCCGATTGCGGGCGATGTCGAGCGCCGTCTGTTGGATGCGATCGACGGCGAAGTCCGCGATGCGGATGCGGTGGTCATTTCGGACTACGCCAAGGGTGCGGTCAGCCAAGGCGTTGCCCAGCGGGTGATCGCTGCGGCGCGGGCTGCGGGCAAGCCAGTCATTGCCGACACGAAAGCGGCGGACGTTCGCGCGTTTCGCGGGGCCACATTGTTGACGCCCAATTCGCGGGAGCTTTCGGCGCTGACAGGTACGGCGGCCCGGAGCAACGCGGATGTCGAGGCGGCGTCGGCAAAGCTGATCGGCGATCTAGAGCTTGGCGGCGTTGTGGTTACGCGTGCGGAGCGCGGGATGACCGTGGTCGAGCAGGGGCAGGCAGCTCAGCATCTTGCGGCTGAGGCGCGCGAGGTGTTCGACGTTTCCGGTGCTGGCGACACAGTGCTTGCAACGCTTGCGCTCGCGCTTGGCGCTGGTGCTTCGCTCAACGATGCGGCGACACTTGCGAACGCCGCTGCCGGGATCGTGGTCGGTAAAGCGGGCACCGCGATCGTGCGCGCGGACGAGTTGTTGCGGGTGCTTCGCACGTCCGAGCTTGCGAGTGGTCAGGGCAAGATCGTGCCACTCGACCGGCTTCTTGAGCGCGTCGCAAGTTGGCGCGCGTCGGGGCTGTCCGTCGGTTTCACGAACGGATGCTTCGATCTTCTCCATCCGGGACACGTGTCGTTGCTTGCGCAGGCGCGGGCGCATTGCGACCGGCTGATCGTCGGGCTCAACACGGATGCGTCCGTGCGCAAGTTGAAAGGCGAAGGCCGGCCGGTGAACGGTGAGACGGCGCGGGCCGTGGTGCTGGCCGCGCTTGAGACCGTCGATGCGGTGGTCTTGTTCGACGAGGATACGCCGATCAGATTGATCGAGGCGCTCACGCCGACTCTATTGGTGAAGGGTGCCGACTACACCATCGACAAGGTCGTCGGCGCGGACGTTGTTGCGTCCTATGGCGGGCGCGTTTTGCTGATCGATCTCGTGCCCGGGCAAAGCACCACGGGCACGATCACGCGGATGACGCGCTGATTACTTCGGCGAGCGTTTGGCCAGAATGCGTTGTAGCGTGCGCCGATGCATGTTCAGCCGCCGTGCGGTTTCCGACACGTTTTGACCGCAGAGTTCGTAGACGCGCTGAATGTGTTCCCAGCGTACGCGGTCGGCCGACATCGGGTTTTCCGGCGGCGCCGGCTTTGCGTTCGGGCGGGCGAGCAGTGCGTTCGCCACATCGTCGGCGTCGGCGGGCTTCGACAGGTAGTCGATGGCGCCGTGCTTCACGGCCGTGACCGCGGTCGCGATGTTGCCGTAGCCGGTCAGCATAACCACGCGCGCGTCTGGGCGGGCTTGGTGCAGCACTTCGATCACATCGAGGCCGTTGCCGGATTGTCCGAGGCGCAAGTCCACGACCGCGAAGGCGGGCGGTGTCTTGCGGGCCAGCGAGATTGCCTCCTCCGCGGTTTCGGCTGCGGTGACGAGGAAGCCTCGCGCTTCCATGGCGCGAGCGAGGCGTTGGCGAAACGGCGCGTCATCATCGACGATCAGAAGCGTTTTGTCCGGCAGTCCTTCGGCGGATAAGGCCACGGAGAATTCCCTCGAGAAGCTTGCTGGCCGGGAATATAGGGGGACGCGCGGTTTGAGGCCAGCGGGGTCTTGCTGCTTATCCTCTTGAAGTTGCAGGGTTCTCCAAGCTCTTTCGCGGGAAGTCCACGCGAACCACGGCGCCCGCCTTCGGGCGGTTGCCGAAGTTAACGGATCCGCCGATGCGTTCTATCAGCGTTTTAGCGATGAAGAAGCCCAGGCCCATGCCTGCGTGCCCGTCGGCGTGCGCGTTGCCGGTCGTCTCGCGCTCTGGATCTACGCCGGCGCGGGAGGTCACATATGGTTCGCCCAATCTTGCGAGGATCACAGGGTCGAAGCCTGCGCCGTCGTCGGCGATCGTCATGTGTACGGCTTCGTCATCCCAAGTGGCCTCGATGTCGACCCGGTTCTCGGCGAAGTCGACGGCGTTCTCGATAAAGTTGCCGAGGCCGTGCACGATCTCAGGCGTGCGTCGGACGGTGAGCGTGCCGGAGCCCGTCGTCGTGACATTGATGTCGACGCCGAAGCCGCGGTGCGGCTCTGCGATCTCGTCAATAAGGGCGGGCAGGGGCAGGCGTTTGGCGATCGTGTCTTCTTCGGTGTCTTGCTGCGAAAGTTTCGACAGGATTTCGCGGCAGCGTTCGGCTTGGCCGCGCAGCAGGCGCACGTCTTCGAGCCACTCGCTGTTCTTGGGCATGCCGCGCTCAAGCTCGCGGGCGACGACGGCGATTGTGCCCAGCGGCGTGCCGAGTTCGTGTGCCGTGGCTGCTGCCAACGCGCCCAGATCGGAGAGGCGCTGTTCGCGCGTGAGAGCGGCTTGCGCTGCCGCCAACGCTGCCTGCATGCGGCGGCTCTCGTCGGCAGTGCGCCAGGCGTAGATGAGGCAGAAGCCGATGCCGAGTGTAAGCGAGATCCAACTGCCCGCAACGTATAGCGCGGGCAGTTCCAGAGGCGCCTTGGGGTCCCATGGCAACGGCCAATGGAAAACCGAGACGAACGAGATGCTGCCGAACGCGAGAAGCGCGAGTGCTAGGGTTGCGCCTAGGCTCAAGTTGCCGGCAGAAATCACGATGGGGGCGAGGTATAGCAGCGTGAATGGGTTTTCGATGCCGCCAGTGAGCGCCAGCATCGAGGTCAGCTGCAGAATGTCGAACGCCAATTGGGCAGCGGCTTCGCGTTCGCTCATCACGCGGACGCCACGATGGCGGAAAAACAAGACGGCGTTTAGCCCTGCGGTCGCTGCGATCACCATGGCGCATTGCGCGATCGGCAACTGGTACCTTAAGCCGAAGAAGACGATCAGTATTGCGACGGCCTGGCCGATGAGGCCCAGCGTGCGGATGACCAGAAGCGTGCGCATGCGCAGGTTGGAACTGATGCCCGCGCCTTCGGCCGAGATGAGTGAGGTCGGAAGAAACGATACGTCGTTGCGCGGCTTTGTGCCTTGCGCGTCCGAGGTTTGTCCAAGGGCCGCTATTTTGTGGTCGCCTTCTTAGTTTTGAACAGAGCTTCGGTGTCCTTCCAGCCCGCGCGTTGCGCGATCTCAAGCGCGGTCGCGCCGGCGGAGTCCGTGTCGTCGGTATTCGCGCCGCGTTCGAGCAGCAGCCTGATGACATCGTTGTGGTGCGCACGCGTTGCCTTGATCAGCGCCGTCTCGCGTAGCGCACCGGGCAAATCGACGTCGGCTTTGCGATCGAGCAGATAGATCACGATTTCCAGGTCGCCGTTTGCGGAGGCCAGTGTCAGCGGCGATGTCTCGTCCTTCTTCGAACGGTCGTCGGGTCTGGCGCCATTCTCGACCAAGAGCTTCACGATCTCGATGTTCCGTTCGCCGACGGCGAGTAAAATGACGGGTGTGCCGTCGGCTGCGCGCGAATGAACGGAGGCGCCGTCGATGATCGCCTTCTTGGTCGCGTCGAGCGAGTCTTCCTTGATTGCTTCGACGATCGGCAGATCCCCGAACAGGTTGAGTTTCGCCTGCGCGGGTCCGAGCGCTGCAAACGCAGCGCCGACCGCCATGGCTAGCCTGCACGCTGACTTGGCGACAAAAGACGACGTGAAACGCATGAAACCGCACCGACCTTTCCGCAAAATATTACCAGGCTTGGCGGGGAATTGAATAGGGCTGGTCAAGGGTTTAGCGGGCATTAATCGCTCATCAAGTAAAGGGATCACTTCGGCAGAAAAGGCTTCGGCGGTTCATGAGCAAGGGTGGCAAACGGCGTTCGAGCCCACGCTCTTCCAGCCGCCGTGCGCGTGCCGAGGACTTTGACGACGGTGGAGCGCCGCGTCGTTGGCGATTTCTCTATTTCGTTGCCATCGCGGGAATCTGGTGCGGGGTCGGTATAGCCGCCATCCTGGCGTATTTCGCTGCCGACCTGCCTTCGACCGAAGGACTATGGCGGCAGGAGCGGACGCACGCCGTCACGCTGATCGACGTCAACGGCCGGGTGATTGCGCGGCGCGGGATCGACTCGGGCTTGCCGGTGACGCTGAAGGACTTGCCTCCTTTCGTATCGCAAGCGGTGCTCGCGAGCGAGGACCGGCGGTTCTATTCGCATTTCGGCTTGGATGTTTGGGGATTGGGCCGCGCGGCTTGGGTGAACATGAACGCGGGCCGCGTGATCCAAGGCGGATCGACGATCACGCAGCAGTTGGCCAAGAATTTGTTCCTGAAGCCCGAGCGGACTTTGGGACGGAAAATTCAAGAAGCGCTGCTCGCCGTCTATCTCGAGATGTCGTACTCGAAGGACGAGATTCTGACGCTCTATCTCAATCGTGTTTATTTCGGCGCAGGTGCTTATGGGCTTGATGCGGCGGCGCGGCGGTATTTCAACAAGCCTGCTTCACGGCTTTCGTTGGTCGAAGCGGCGATCCTCGCCGGACTTTTGAAGGCGCCGACACGGTATTCGCCGGTGAACGGGATCGAGCTTGCTCAGGAGCGTGCCGGTATCGTTTTGCTAGCGATGGTTCAAACCGAAGCGATTACGCCGGCGCAGCGTCAAGATGCACTGCGCACGCGGCCAAAGCTTGCGACCAGCGCGGAGACGCAAGGTAACCAGTACTTTGTCGATTGGGTGATGGAGCGGCTGCCGGGGCTCGTCGGGAGGCCGAAGGTCGATTTGACCGTGCAGACGACGCTCGATCTCGAGCTGCAGCGGTTGGCCGAGGATGCGGTGTTGAAGACTCTGCGTGCCAAGGCGCGGTCCAATGTTCAAGGCGCATTGATCGCGATGACGACGGACGGCGCGGTCAAAGCGATGGTTGGCGGGCGATCTTATGTGAGTTCGGAGTTCAACCGCGCGACGCAGGCGAGACGCCAACCCGGCTCGGCGTTCAAGCCGTTTGTTTTTCTTGCCGCGCTGGAAGCGGGGCGGACGCCTGCAACCAAGGTCGTTGATGCGGAAGTGACATATCGCGGTTGGACGCCCGCGAACTTTTCGCAGAAGCATGAAGGCGAGATGACAATGGCCGACGCGCTGGCGAAGTCGGTTAATACGGTTGCGGTGAAGCTCTGCCTAGAGGTTGGGCCGGAGACCGTGGCACGCGCTGCGCGCCGGATGGGGATCGTGTCGGACTTGTCGCCGGTGCCTTCGTTGGCGCTGGGCACATCCGAAGTGACGCTCTCAGAGCTTGCAAGCGCCTACGTTCCGTTCGCAACCGGTGGGCGGAAGGCGGTCACGCACGGGGTCACACGCGTTGTTACGATCGAGGGTGAGGTGCTCTACGAACGGTCGGGATCCGGGCTCGGCAATGCCATCAGTGCTGAGGCTGCCGGTGCGATGAACCGGATGCTAATCAAGTCGATCCGCGAGGGGACGGGCAAGGCGGCCGCTCTCACGGGCCGTCCGTCTGCGGGTAAGACGGGTACGTCGCAGGATTTCAAGGACGCTTGGTTCATCGGCTACACGCGCCAAATCGTTGCCGGTGTGTGGACCGGCAGCGATGCGAACCTGCCGTTCGAGCGACATGGCCTTCCTTCCCCGGATCACCGGCAGGCCGGCCTGCTCCCAGGCCTGCGAAGCCTGTCGGGTTCCCTGCAGCGCCGCTTCGACGAGTCCGCGCGGCAGGCTCTTCTTCTCGGCCACCTTGCGCGCGACCTCGACAACGGCCCTGGCCCTCATCT
>JABFRX010000200.1 GCA_013140995.1 Alphaproteobacteria bacterium
GTTCGAAGCCGTGTGCTTTGAAGAAAATGTGGCTGAAGGCGGGCAGCAAGGGGAACCCGGCAAGAGAGGAATCCTGGACGGAGAAACAAGAGGGGACGGCGACGACCTCAAACTCCAAATCCTGCGGGTCCAAGGGCTGAACGAAGCCGCTGCGCTGACAGGCGCGGGCCTGCGCATCTTCATCGACGACCCGAAGCCGCTGCCGAGTATCTCCGAACGCCTGAAGAACCAAAAAGGAAAAGGCCTAGTCTCGCTCATCTTCCCGGTCGAGAACGGCGAACGTGAAGTGGAGTTGGAATTACCGGGACGGTATGCGGTGACTCCGGCACTCAAAGGAGCGATACGGGTGGTCAACGGCGTGCGCGAAGTGGAAGAGGTCTAAAGCGCCCGCGCGATCCGCTCCATGGCGTCATTGAGACGCGCAGGGTCTTGAAAGAAACACAAACGAATGAACCGGTCGTTATGCGTATCAGTTTTCGGTCCGAATGCGATGCCAGGAGCGACGCCGACTTTCGCCTCCTCAAGCAGGCGCTTGGCGAAGGCGATGCTGTCCGTCATGCCCTCGATGGCGACGAAGGCGTAGAATGCGCCGGCGGGTTTCGACCAGCTCATGCGGTTGTTTCCGGCGATCGCGTTTTCGACGATCTCAAGTCCGGTGCGGCAGCGGTCGACCTGCCACTCAATGAAGTCGTCGCCGTTGGTGATCGCCTCGAGCGCGCCGTATTGCGCGAACACGGTCGCGCCAGTGTTGTTGTAGGCGGAGAGCTCCGCCATCTGCGTCGCCAAGCGGCGCGGGTGGATGAGCCAGCCGACGCGCCAGCCGGTCATCGCCCAAGCCTTCGAGAAGCTGTTGACGACGAAGACATCGTCATCGGGCTCTGCGATGGCGGCAAAGCTCGGCGCCGGGGTGTCGTAGACGATCGGCGTATAGACTTCGTCCGAGATGATCGCAATCCCACGTTTGCGGGCGAACTCAAGGATCGCGCGCTGTTCACGTTCGCTCATGATCCAGCCGGTAGGGTTCGACGGTGATGCGAAGAAGATCGCCTTTGTCCGCGCGTCGGCACTGTCGAACAAACGCTGCATGTCGAGCGTCCACGGCTCACCGTTCGCGCCGCCCTCGAGGCGCACAAACCGCGGCGTCGCGCCGGAACCGATCACAGCTTGAAAAATGTTCGGCCACATCGGCGAGATGATCAGGACGTTGTCGCCCGGCTCGCACACGCATTGGAGCGCGATCTGCACGCCCATCATGGCAGCACCCGGCACCGTCACGCGTCCGACATCGATCTCGCGCCCCGACTGACGCGATGCCCATGCCGCAATCGCCTCACGCAACTCAGTGATACCTCGCACGAACGTGTAGAAGGTCTTACCCTCATCGAGCGCCCTCTTTGCCGCGTCGCGGATGAAGGGTGGGGTGACGACGTCGCCCTCGCCGAACCAGAGCGGGATGATGTCCTTGCGCCCGAGCCCCAAAAACGACACCTCCCCGATGCCGTTGCGCTCAAGCCCTAAGATGTTCGAACGAATGGCGGTCATGAGCCCCCGATTTTGGCTGATTTGTCGCGTTCTCCTAGAAGCTGCCGCCCTTGCACCCTCAAGCGCAACCCCCTAAAACCCGGCGCATTCCACACGCGGGCTTGGGTTGCCTGGCCGCCATATGGCGGGCCGCCCTCCGGTGCTGAGTCGCAAGGCTCGGTGATGGCCCGCGGAGGTTCAACCGGTTAAGGAGACAAAGCCAGATGGCTTTACCTGACTACAACATGCGTCAGCTGTTGGAAGCTGGCGTGCATTTCGGGCACCAGACGCATCGCTGGAACCCGCGCATGCAGCAATATCTCTACGGCTCGCGCAACAAGATCCACATCATCGATCTGACGCAAACGGTGCCGCTGTTGCACCAGGCGTTGAAGACGGTGCGCGACGTCGTGGCCCAAGGCGGCCGCGTCTTGTTCGTCGGCACGAAGCGTCAAGCGTCGGAAGGCATCGCCGACGCCGCGAAGCGCTGCGCACAGTATTACGTGAACCACCGTTGGCTCGGCGGCACGTTGACGAACTGGCAGACGATCTCGAACTCGATCAAGCGCTTGCGCTCGATCGAGGAGATTCTGAACGCCGGCGCGCAGGGCCTCACAAAGAAAGAAGCGCTGAACCTCACGCGCGAGCAGGAAAAGCTCGAACGCGCGCTGGGCGGTATCAAGGATATGGGCGGCGTCCCCGACCTCTTGTTCGTGATCGACACGAACAAGGAAGCGATCGCGATCCAAGAAGCGAACAAGCTTGGCATCCCGGTCGTGGCGGTCGTTGACTCGAACTCGAATCCGGAAGGTATTTCTTTCCCGATCCCGGGCAACGACGACGCATCGCGCGCGATTGCGCTTTATTGCGATCTGGTTGCCCGCGCGGTGATCGACGGTATCTCGGCGGCGCAAGGCACGGCCGGCGTGGACATCGGCGCTTCGAGCGAAGTCCCGGCGCAAGAGCTGCCGAACTAGGAAACATTGTGCGCGTGGCTTCAAATGCCGCGCGCCACCCACTCGAACGATTAGGAGCCTCCCATGGCTGAAATTACAGCCACGATGGTCAAAGACCTGCGCGAGAAAACCGGCGCGGGCATGATGGATTGCAGGAACGCGCTGAACGAAGCCAACGGCGACATCGAAGCCGCGATCGACATCTTGCGCAAAAAGGGCCTGTCGAAGGCCGCCAAGAAAGCCGGCAACGTCGCCGCCGAGGGCCTTGTCGCGGTTGTGGCGAAGGGTGGCACCGGCGCGGTCGTCGAAGTCAACTCGCAAACCGACTTCGTTGCACGCAACGAAGAGTTCCAAGCGATGGTCGGCAAGATCGCGGAACTGGCGCTTAGTGCCGGCGGCGATGTCGCGAAGCTGGGCAACATGACCTTTGGCGGTGGCAACACGGTCGCGGGACAGGTGACCGCGCTCTCCGGCAAGATCGGCGAGAAGATGGACCTGCGCCGCACCGGCACACTGGCCGCGTCGCCCGGCGTTGTCGCAAGCTATGTGCACAACCAAGTGGCACCAGGCCTCGGCAAGATCGGCGTGCTGGTCGCGCTGAAGTCGTCTGGCGACCCGGCGAAGCTTGCCGCTCTCGGACGGCAGCTTGCGATGCATGTTGCGGGGACGCCGTTCCCGCCGCTCGCGATGAAGCCGGAGCAACTCGATTCGGCGGTCGTCGATCGCGAGAAGTCGATATTCGCGGATCAAGCGCGCCAGTCAGGCAAGCCGGAAAACATCATCGCGAAGATGGTCGAAGGCCGTATGCGCAAGTTCTACGAGGAAGTCGTGCTTCCGATGCAGCCGTTCATCTTGGACCCCGACCGGACCGTCGCAACCGTCGTGAAAGACGCGGAAAAGGACGTCGGTGCGCCGGTCTCGCTTGAGGGCTTTGTGCGCTACGCACTTGGCGAAGGCATCCAGAAAGTAGAAAGTGATTTCGCAGCCGAAGTCGCCGCCGCAGCGAAAGGCTAACCCGATAGGAACCGAACCGATGTCATCAGCGCCGATTTACCGCCGGGTTCTTCTGAAGATCTCTGGTGAGGCGTTGATGGGATCGGGCTCCTACGGCCTCGACCTCACCACCGTCGATCGCGTCGCTGGCGAGATCAAAGAAGCGAAAGCGATCGGCACGGAGGTATGTGCCGTTATCGGCGGCGGCAACATCTTTCGCGGATTGCAAGCCGCAGCCTCCGGGATGGAGCGCGCCAGCGCCGACTACATGGGCATGCTGGCAACTGTGATGAACGCGCTTGCGATGCAAAACGCGCTTGAGCGTATCGGCGTCGATACACGCGTGCTCTCCGCGATCCCGATGACGACGGTTTGTGAGCCCTACATCCGCCGCCGCGCCATGCGCCATCTGGAAAAGGGCAGGGTGGTAATTTTTGCCGCTGGTACGGGCAACCCCTTTTTTACGACCGACACGGCTGCAGCCTTACGCGCCGCCGAGATGGGCGTGAACGCGCTCATGAAAGGCACGCAGGTCGACGGTGTGTACTCTGCCGATCCGAAGAAAGACGCGAAGGCCGAACGCTTCAACAAACTGTCATACATGGACGTGCTTTCGCGCGACCTGAAGGTGATGGACGCGTCCGCCGTGTCGCTCGCGCGGGAGAGCGGCATTCCGATCGTCGTCTTCAACATCCACGAAAAAATGAACTTCGTCCGTGTGCTGCAAGGCAAGGGCCTTAGCACCGTGATCTCGAACTAATACGCGCGAAACAAAACCTTCGCTGGGAGGAACCAATGGCGCAAATGAAACCCTTCGATCTCGACGACCTTCACAAACGCATGAAGGGCGCCGTCGCCACGCTTAAGCACGAGTTTGCCGGCCTGCGCACCGGCCGCGCATCCGTGTCGCTGCTGGAGCCGGTCCATGTCGACGCCTATGGAAGTCCGATGCCGCTGAACCAAGTGGCGACGATCAATGCGCCGGAACCACGCATGTTGACCGTGCAGGTCTGGGACCGCGGGCTCGCGATCGCGGTCGATAAGGCGATCCGCAGCGCCAACCTCGGCCTCAACCCGCAGGTCGACGGCCAGTTGCTGCGCATACCCATCCCGCCACTGACCGAAGACCGGCGCAAAGAACTGTCGAAGATCGGCGCGAAGTATGCCGAAGCCGCGCGCGTCGCCGTGCGCAACATTCGCCGCGACGGTATGGAGCATCTGAAGCGGCTCGAGAAAGAACATCAGATCAGCGAGGACGAGCACAAAAAGCAACACGACCTCGTGCAAAAGGCGACCGACCAGCACATCAAGGAAATCGACGATGGGCTGTCGGCCAAAGAAAAGGAGATCATGCAGGTTTAGCCGCCCGCTGATTCCAAAACCGGATGCCACCCGCGCCCGCAGAACAAGACCGCCCAAACCCGCGCCACGTTGCAATCATCATGGACGGCAACGGCCGCTGGGCAGCCTCGCGTCATCTGCCCCGCGTGATGGGCCATAGGGCAGGGGTGGCAGCCGTCCGTAACATCGTTCGTGCTGCGCCCGAGCTGGGTCTGGAATTCCTGACGCTCTACAGCTTCTCGTCCGAAAACTGGAAGCGGCCGAAGGCCGAAATCAACGACCTCATGGGGCTACTCCGCCTCTACCTGCGCGACGACCTGGACGAACTACACAGCAACGGCGTGCAAATCCGCGTCATCGGCGCCAAACAGCAGCTCGATGGCGACATCATCGGCCTCATCGAGGAGGCGCAAAACCGGACGCGCGACAACGCGAAACTCAAACTGATCATCGCCTTCAACTATGGCGGCCAGGACGAGATCGTGGAAGCCGCACGCCGTATTGCCGAAGACGTGGCGGCAGGCAAGATAGCCCCGGCCGCGGTGACTCGCGACGTCTTTACGTCGTACCTCGCAACGGCAGGTATTCCCGATCCTGACCTCGTCATCCGCACATCCGGCGAACAGCGTTTGAGCAACTTTTTGATTTGGCAAACGGCTTACTCGGAGTTCGTGTTCACGGACGCTCTCTGGCCCGATTTCGGTAAGGCAGAGTTGACAGCGGCGATCCGCGACTACCAGGCCCGCGACCGCCGCTTCGGCGGGCTCACAACTGCGGCGGGCGGGCGCTCGTGACGGCAGAGGTTAAGCGCTCAAGTCTTTGGCCTCGCATCCTCGCAGCAGCGGTACTTGTTCCAGCGGCCCTGGGCGCCGTCTATGTGGGAAATTGGGCACTCGCCGTATGGGTTGTGGCAGCCGGCGTCGCGATGGCGCTTGAATGGACGGCGATTGTTCATCGCGAGCGCATGGGCTGGCGGCTCGGTCTGCACGTGCTCGCGCTCGCCGTATCGCAGGCGCTTCTTGCGTTGGGCCATGCCGACTGGGCATTCGCTAGTATTTTGCTCGTTGCCCTTGCTGGCAACGTCGTCGCGCAGGGCAGGCAAGAGCGTGGGCTCTGGGTCGCGCTCGGGATCCTCTACATCGCCGTGCCCTGCCTCGCGCTCGTATGGCTCCGCCAGCACAGTCCGCACGGATTGGAACTTGTGATCTGGCTCTTCCTCGTCGTCTGGGCAACGGACAGCGCCGCGTATGTTGCAGGCTCTGCCGTTGGCGGCCCAAAGCTCGCACCTGCAATATCGCCGAGCAAAACCTGGGCAGGAGCGATTGCTGGGTTGGCGGCCGGAGTCGTTGCGACAATTGTCTTCGCGCAGTGGTTCGGCGACGATGCCGATCCGAAATTTGTCGCTGCGGGTACGCTTCTCTCGCTTTTGACGCAGTGCGGCGACCTTGCCGAATCCGTGTTAAAACGCAGCTTTGGCGTGAAAGACGCTTCCGACCTCATCCCTGGACATGGCGGTGCCTTGGATAGGCTCGACGGAATGATCTTCGCCACACTTGGCCTTGCCGCGTATGTTGTTTCGGCCAAGATGTCACCGCTGGCATGGATCGCTTCGTGAAACAGGGTCAGGGCCGCAGAGTTACGATTTTGGGCTCCACCGGTTCGGTTGGCGCCAACACGATCGATCTGATCGAGCATCACAACAAACGCGCGCCGGGCACCTATCGCGTCACCGCGCTGACGGCCAACGCGAATGCGCAAGAACTGTCGGTCCAAGCGCGCAAATTGCGCCCGGAATTTGTCGCCATCGCCGACAACGCGCACTACGCGGAACTGAAGGCAGCACTTTCCGGCACGCAGATCGAAATCGGCGCCGGTGCAGCAGCCTTGGAAGAAGCGGCCGCAAGAGACGCCGACTGGGTCATGGCAAGCATCGTGGGCGCGGCAGGCTTAAGGCCGACGCTCGCTGCCGTCCGCCGCGGCGCAACAGTCGCACTCGCAAACAAGGAGTGCCTCGTCTGTGCGGGCGACCTTTTTATGTCGGAAGTGCGACGCAGCAACGCCACGCTTCTTCCGGTCGATTCCGAACACAATGCGGTCTTCCAGTGCTTTGAAGCACACCACGCCAGCGCCATCGAACAGATCACGCTGACTGCCTCCGGCGGGCCGTTTCGTACCTGGACGCTCGCACAAATGGAGTCCGTTACGCCGGAGCAAGCGTGCAAACACCCAAACTGGACCATGGGCGCAAAGATATCGGTCGACTCGGCAACGCTCATGAACAAGGGCCTGGAGTTGATCGAGGCCCACCATCTGTTCGCGATCGCACCGGATCGTTTGTCGGTGGTCGTCCACCCGCAGTCGATCGTGCATAGCTTGGTGTCGTACGTGGACGGTTCGGTGCTCGCCCAACTGGGTAGCCCCGACATGCGCACGCCGATTGCCTTCACCCTTGGCTATCCCGACCGAATCGAAGCGCCGACGCGGCGGTTGAACCTCGCCGACCTCGGCCAGCTCTCGTTCGAAGCGCCGGACACTGTCAGATTTCCCTGTCTCGCCCTGGCACAGGACGCCTTGCGGCGGCAGGGGGGGGCACCTACCATCCTGAATGCAGCGAACGAAGTGGCTGTCGAGGCCTTTTTGGCGCGGAAATTGGCCTTTTCCGGCATCCCGCGCCTCGTGGAATCGGTCATGCGGCAGTGCGAGACAAGTGGCCGGAGCCCTGCATCCGTTGGTGAGGCCCTAGAACTCGACGACCTAGCGCGCACCATGGCGGTACGCCTACTGCCGAACTGAGCCTTAAGAAAACAACGGAACGGAAACGATGGAATATCCGACGACATTTCTGGGATGGGCCGGCCTAATCGGCTTTGGCGGATTGGGCTTCGTCTTCACAATCACACTTGTCGTTTTCGTCCATGAACTCGGGCACTTCCTGGCCGCACGCTATTTTGGCGTGAAGGTCGAGAGCTTTTCCATCGGCTTCGGTAGGGCGCTTGCCGGGTTCACAGATCGCTATGGCACGTACTGGAAAGTCGGCTGGCTGCCGCTTGGCGGTTATGTGAAGTTTTGGGGCGATGAGGGTGTATCGAGCACGCCCGATCACGAAAAGATCGACCGTGCCTCAGCGGCCGAACGGGCCGGTTCATTCCATCACAAAGCGCTTTGGAAAAAGGCGATCATCGCTTTAGGCGGCCCCGTCGCGAACTTTATCCTGGCCCTCGTTATTCTTACGGGCCTTTTCTGGATTTACGGAACGTCCGTGGTGACGGCGCAAATTGGTGCGCTCGCAAAAGGGCTGCCGGCGGAACTTGCCGGGTTCAAGGTCGGGGACACCGTTCTTGCGATCGACGGCAGCCCGGTGACTGAGTTTCAAGACATCATCACCAGCGTCGGCGTCTCGCAAGGACAGCAGTTGATCTTCCGCGTACGGCGCGACGGCAAGGTGATCGATATCCCAGTCACGCCGCAGCAAATCGAAAAAGAAGATCCATTCGGCAACAAGATCAAGGACGCCGGCATCGGCGTTCGCCCAGTCATTCCAGGCAAGGTCAGCACCGTGGCGCCAGGCTCCGCCGCCGAGCGCGCGGGTTTGAAGGCTGATGACATCGTCGTCGCTGTCGACAAAGCCCCGGTCTTCACATGGAAGGACATTGCAGCCGGGCTTCGCGCTGCGAACGGTGGCCCTGTCAAAGTGACGTTCTATCGCGACGAGTTCGATCCGAAACTGAAGCGCAACAAGGCGAAGAAGAGTGAGGTCACGCTCACGCCCGCCGGCCCGCTGACGTCCACGGCCGACTCGGACCGCTTCGTTGAGGAAGTGGCGGGCTTCACGGCGACCGTTCCCGGTGCGCCTGAGTCTGAAACCCTTGTAAGATTCGGCCCACTTGAAGCCGCATCGAGGGCCGCTGGCACCGTCTGGTTCATCGTAGTTAAAACACTATCGTTCATCGGCCAACTCTTGACCGGAACCGGCGACTATCAGCAGTTGTCCGGACCGATCGGAATCGCCCAGGTTTCCGGCCAAGTTCTCGTGTTTTTCGGGGTGGTTGCTTTGATCAACCTGGCGGCGGTGTTGTCTGTAAGCATCGGTTTACTTAATCTTTTTCCCATCCCGATGCTCGACGGGGGACATCTCCTGTACTATGGCATAGAAGCTGTACGTGGGCGTCCTTTGGGGGAACGCGCGCAAGAGCTTGGGTTTCGGATCGGCTTCGCACTCGTGGTCGGTTTGATGCTTTTTGCGACTTGGAACGACATTACGAAGTTCAAGCTGTTCTGAAGTGCTTGCCAGTTACCTAGTTTGGGCCGCGGGGCGTACACGAATGAAAAGAGTACTCGGAACGGCGTTGGCGCTCTTGATCGCCCTACTCGTCGCCGTAGCTGCGCCCGCCGCCGCACAGGACGGTCCGGTCGTCTCG
This sequence comes from Alphaproteobacteria bacterium, assembly GCA_013140995.1. GTDB lineage: Bacteria > Pseudomonadota > Alphaproteobacteria > Micropepsales > Micropepsaceae > SZUA-430. The sequence continues at coordinate 9,230 of JABFRX010000200.1, forward strand.
CGTATCAACGTCGAAGGCAATCAGCGCATCGAGGAATCGACCGTTCTGTCGTACATGGTCGTCCGGGAAGGCGTTCCATACTCGCAGCAGCAAGTTGATCAATCGCTAAAGACGCTCTATGCGACCGGCCTTTTTGCCGACGTCCAAATCCAGCAATCGAACGGCACCGTGACGGTGAAGGTGGTCGAGAACCCGATCATCAATCGCATCGCGTTCGAAGGGAACTCCAAGACCTCGGACAAAACGCTGACGGATGAAGTTCAGCTCAAGCCGCGCATGGTCTTTACGCGCTCGAAGGTTCAGTCCGACGTTCAGCGCATCATTGAAATCTATCGCCGCTCCGGCCGCTTTGCCGCATCTGTGGAGCCCAAGACCGTTCAACTGACACAAAATCGCGTGGACCTCGTCTTCGAAATCAACGAAGGCCCGACGACAGGTGTCAGCCGTATTATCTTCATCGGCAACAAGGCATTCAGTGACGGCACGCTGCGCGACAAGATCGCGACGGGTGAATCGATCTGGTGGAATTTCCTGCAGACGAACGACAACTACGATCCGGATCGCCTGACCTTCGACCGCGAGCAGCTTCGCCGCTACTACTTGAGCCAGGGCTACGCCGATTTCCGGGTGATCTCGGCGGTTGCCGAACTCGCGCCGGACCGCAGCGGCTTTTACATCACCTTCACTATCGAAGAGGGCGACAAGTACGATTTCGGCAAGGTCGAGATCGATACGAAGCTGAAAGACGTTCCCGTCGGCGATCTGCGCGAGCTTATCCGCTTTGAAGGCGGCGAGCAGTACAACGCCGAGCTGATCGACAAGAGCGTGGATGCGCTCACGTTGGCCGCCGGCACGAAAGGGTATGCGTTCGTCGATATCCGTCCGCGCGTCCGCCGCAACAAGGACACCAAGACCGTCGACGTCGTCTTCAAGATCGAAGAGGGTCCGCGCGTCTACATCGAGCGCATTAACATCGTCGGCAACACCCGCACGCTCGACAAGGTCATTCGCCGCGAGATTCGCTTGGTGGAAGGCGACGCGTTCAACCGCGTACTGATCAACCGCTCGCGCTCGCGTATCCGCGGCCTTGGTTTCTTTAAGAAGGTCGAAATTAACGAAGAGCCCGGCGCGTCGGGTGACCGCACCGTCCTCAACGTCGAAGTCGAAGAACAGTCGACCGGCGAATTCTCGATCAGCGCAGGCTTCTCGTCCGCGGACAACGTGGTCGGCGCGGTCAGCTTGACTGAGAAGAACTTGCTCGGCCGCGGTCAGTTCCTGCGGTTGCAGGTCTCGATCTCGAGCATCCGCCAGCAGATCGACCTGCGCTTCACCGAGCCCTACTTCCTCGACCGCAACATGTCGGCAGGTTTCGACCTCTACAACACGCACTCGGTTTACGAAGAATCCGACTATGAGGCGGACATCCGCGGTGTCGGCTTGCGCCTTGGCTTCCCGCTGTCGGAATACGGACGCTTGGGCCTGCGCTACACCTTGCGGCAAGACGATATTCAGTCGACGAATTCGCTCTACCAATCGCCCGGCGTTTCGACGCTTTCGTTGGTCGGGTTCACGTACGCCTACGACGAAAAAGATGATCCTATCGAGCCGAAGAACGGCTTCGATCTGACTTGGAGCGGCGACGTTTCGGGTCTTGGCGGGGACAAGAAATACCTTCGTACCGAGCTCAGCTCGAACTGGTACAAGCGTCTTTGGCTTGACGATCTGATCCTGAACGTCGCGGCATCGGCCGGTTACATCGTTGCCTACGGCGATGAGGTTCTGGAGCTTAACGACCGCTTCTTCAAAGGCGGCGGATCGTTCCGCGGGTTCAAGACATCGGGTATCGGTCCGCGCGACATCGCGCCGGATGCCGGAACACCGCCGGCGATCGGTGGCGAAATGTACGCGATTGGTACGGTCGAGTTGCGTTTCCCGAACTTCCTGCCGGAAGAGCTGGGCATCAAAACGGCGCTGTTCACCGACTTCGGTACGGTTGGCATGGTCAGCGACAAACCGGCTTGCGACAACGACGGTCTGCCGGCACCGCCTGCGAACAACGACATCTGTATCGTGGACGATATGTCACTGCGCGCTTCGGCAGGTATCAGCGTGTACTGGAATTCTCCTTTCGGTCCGGTGCGGCTTGATTTCTCCCAGATTTTGAATCAAGAAGACTACGACCAAACCGAGTCCTTCCGCTTCAGCGCCGGTACGAAGTTTTAGGTCCGCTCCAGGAGTTGCACGCATATGAAGACGCCTAAGGCCCTGTGGGCCGCCGCCGCTTTCGCGGCAGTAACGCTAATGCTGGGAACCGTTGCGTCGTCCGCGCAACCTGTTCCCGCAAAGCCGCCGGTTGCCGGCGCAAAGCCTGTCGCAGCCGCTACTGGTCGCGCGCCGACTGCGGTGATCTTGTTCCTCGACCGCGGCACGGTCCTTCGCCAATCGACGGTCGGCAAAGGGATGTATGCGCAGGTCGAAGGGCTTGCCAAAAAAATGGAAGCCGACTTCGCACCCGAAAACAAGAAACTGCAGGCTGACGTTCAGGCGTTGCAAGCGCAGGCGGCCGTCCTTTCCGCAGACGTGCGTCAAGCCAAGGTGAAGGAACTCGAGACGAGGCGCGCCGCGTTCCAGAAGAAGGTTCAAGACCGCCAGGCGGCTATCCAGAACGGCCTCGGCGTGGCGCGTAGCCAGGTGGAGAAGTCGTTGGGACCGATCCTTGAAAAGGTTATGGTCGAGCGCGGAGCGAATCTCTTGCTCGATCGCGGCCTCGTCGTACTCGGTGCAACCGACCTCGATGTGACCGCAACAGTCATTCAGCGTTTGAACACCTCGCTGCCCAAGGTCGTGGTGACCCCGGTGGCGCCAAAAGCACCGGCGAAGCCCGCTGGGGCGAAGCCGAACGGCTAATTGGAGGATAAAAAGACTATGTTGACGAAGAAGTTCTGGGCCGGTGCCGCGCTTGCGGTTGTCGCGCTCGCATTCGGCGCGCTAAGCGCCTCCGCTCAGCCGGTCCCGGCCAAGCCTGCCGTCGCGACGGCACCTAAGCCCGTAGCTGCGGGCAAGGCCCCGGCCGCCGTGATCTTGTTCCTCGACCGCGGCACCGTGCTTCGCCAGTCGGCCGTGGGTAAGGACATGTATGCCCAAGTCGAAGGGTTGGCTAAGAAGATGGAAGCCGACTTCTCGCCGGAAAATAAGAAGCTCCAAACCGATGTCGCCGAGTTTCAGAAGACGGCGAACATAATGGCTCCAGCTGCGCGCACCGCGAAGATCAAGGAACTGGAAACCCGCCGCGCCACCTTCCAGAAGAAGGTGCAGGATCGTCAGGCCGCCATCCAGAACGGTCTCGGCACTGCGCGTACGCAAGTCGAAAAGGCGCTGGGTCCGATTCTGGAAAAGATCATGGTCGAACGCGGTTCGAATCTGCTGCTCGATCGCGGTCTGGTCGTGCTCGGCGCGACCAACCTCGACGTGACAAGCGTGGTTATCGCGCGCCTGAACACGGCGCTTCCGAAGATTACGGTGACCCCCGTCGCGGCGAAAGCGGTTGCTAAGCCCGCGGGCGGCGCAAAGCCACCGGGCTAAGGGGCGTTTCGGGGCGTTAAGCCCTTGATATTCCCGAACCGAAGTCGGATAGAGGGCCGGGCTCGATAAGAGCCCGGCCTTATTCTTTGCGACCGATGGCTGATCCGAGATTCTTCGACAATGCCGGCCCTTTCACGCTCGCTCGGATCGCCGGGCTGACGGGCGGCAAGCCCGCGCGCGACACAGACCTGACGATCGCAGATCTTTGCGCGTTGGATAGCGCGGGACCCGGCCTCCTTTCCTATTGCGAGAGCGTCAAGTTTCGCGCGGCGCTAGAGCGTACGAAGGCTGGCGCAGTTCTCGTCGGGGAAGCTTTCGCTGCGAGCGTCCCCTCGGCGGCAGTCGCCATCATCTGCGCGCAACCCGCGCTCGCGTTCGCCAAGGTTGCGGGCGCGTTCTATCCGGACGCCGGCCTGATCTGGCCGAAATCGAAACCGCCGGTGCAGAGAATCGCCCCAACGTCCCAGGTGGGCAAGGGTACGGTCATCGCGCCTGATGTTTTCATCGGCGAAGGGGTGGAGATCGGAAACGACTGTGTCATCGGTCCTGGCGCCGTGATCGGCCGCGGCGTTCAGATCGGCCACAACGCCCAACTGGGCGCCCACGTCTCGATCAGCCACAGCCTCATCGGCGATCGCTGCACCATCCACGCCGGCACGCGCATCGGCCAAGACGGCTTCAGCTACGTCAGCGGCGCCGCGGGTCACTTCAAAGTTCCCCAGCTTGGCCGCGTCATCATCCAAGACGACGTCGAGATTGGCGCGAACGCGGCCATCGACCGCGGCGCTTTGGGCGATACCGTGATTGGCGAGGGCACGAAACTCGACAACATGGTTCACATCGCCCACAACAACCGCATTGGCCGGCGTTGCATTATCGTCGCCCAGGTTGGGATCGCCGGTAGCAGCGAGATCGGCGACTTTGCGGTCTTGGGCGGACAGGTCGGTGTCGGCGATCATGTCAAGATCGGCGCCGGTACGTTCGTTGCGGGCAAGTCCGGCGTGACGCGGAACCTGGAGGCGGGCAAGGTCTATGCGGGATATCCTGCCCATCCGATCGAACAATGGCGGCGCGAAGTTGGCACCCTGGCGCGCTTGACGAAGGCATCACGGAGCAAGAATGAGCGCGACGCCGGAAAAGACTGATCTGCCCGCCGTCGACACGAGGCGGCTGATGGAACTTCTGCCGCATCGCCCGCCGATGCTGCTGATCGACAAGATGGCCGATATCGTGCCGAACGTGAGCGCCACGGGCATTCGCGCGATCTCGATCAACGATCCTGTGTTCTTGGGTCATTTCCCGGGGCACCCGGTGATGCCGGGCGTCATGATCGTCGAGGCGATGGCGCAAACGGCAGGCGCGCTCGTCATGTATTCGATGAACGCGAACGCCGCCGATAAACTCGTCTATTTCATGTCGATCGACAAAGCGCGCTTCCGTCGCCCGGTAGTCCCAGGCGACATGCTGCGCATTCCAGTGAAGCTACTGCGTGCCCGCGCGCCCGTTTGGCGTTTCACCGGTGAGGCTTACGTCGATGGCAAACTGTGTGCGGAAGCGGAGTACAGTGCGATGATTATGGACAAGGCAGGAAGGCCCACAACCACCAATGACTAAAGTTCATCCGACGGCCGTCATCGCGCCAACAGCCAAGGTTCACGAAACTGTCGAAATTGGCCCATTCTGCGTCGTGGGTCCGAAAGTGACCCTGGACGCGAACGTGCGCCTGATCAATCACGTTTGCGTCGACGGCCGGACCTCGATCGGGAAGGGTACGGTCGTCTATCCGTTCGCATCGCTCGGCCAGCCGCCGCAAAGCCTCGCCTACCAGGGTGAAGAGACTGACCTCGTCATCGGCGCGAACAACATCATCCGCGAACACATGACGATGAACCCAGGCACTGCAAAGGGCACCGGCGTCACGCGCGTCGGCGACAACTGCATGTTTATGGCCGACAGCCACGTCGCCCACGACTGCCAAGTCGGCAGCAACTGCGTCTTCGCAAACAACGCCATGATCGGCGGCCACGTCGTTGTCGACGACTTCGTCTGGCTCGGCGGCGGCGCCGCCGTCCACCAGTTCAGCCGCATCGGTAAACACGCATTCGTCGGCGGTATGGCCGGCCTCGAAGGCGACCTGATCCCTTACGGCTCGGTCAT
>JABFRX010000048.1 GCA_013140995.1 Alphaproteobacteria bacterium
GCACCAGTTCGTCAGCGGGCACATTCGGCGGCGCTTTATGAAGCGCTGACGACGCTGCCCGCTGACGAACTGGTGCGCCGGCAGCAGGCTTGCGAGCAGTCTTTCCTGCACCAAGGCATCACGTTCACGGTCTATGGGAACGAAGAGGCGACGGAACGGATTATCCCGACCGACCTTCTACCGCGCATTGTGCCTGGGGCCGAGTGGGACAAGCTCGACCGCGGTTTGCGGCAGCGGTTGCGGGCGCTGAACCTGTTCCTCAAAGACATCTACAACGAGGGGCGGATCCTGAACGACGGGATCGTGCCGCGCGACCTGGTCTATGGGTCGAAGCACTATCTGCGTTCGATGCGCGGGGTCAGCGTGCCGCTGGGCGCGTATGTGAACGTCTGCGGCACGGACATTATCCGGTGCGAGGACGGCAGTTTCGCTGTGCTGGAAGACAACCTGCGGGTGCCATCGGGCGTGTCGTATATGCTTGCCAACCGCGAGGTAGTGAAGCGCGCGTTTCCCGATCTTTATCGCGCGTGCAATGTCCGGCCGATCGAGACATATGCGCAGGATTTGCTAACGACGCTTAAAGAACTCGCCGTCGGGTTTCGCGACGAGCCGCGGATCGTGCTGCTCACACCGGGCATCTTCAACTCCGCCTATTACGAGCACGCGTTCTTGGCGCGGCAGATGGGCGTCGAGCTTGTCGAGGGGCGCGATCTTCTGGTGCACGACAACGTCGTCTATATGCGCACGACATCGGGCGTGAAGCGCGTGGACGTGATCTACCGGCGCATCGACGACGACTTCGTCGATCCGCTGGCGTTCCGGCACGACTCGGCGCTCGGCATCGCCGGGCTGATGAACGCCTATCGCGCGGGCAACGTCGTCGTCGCGAACACTATCGGCACCGGTGTGGCGGACGACAAGGCGGTCTATTCGTACGTGCCGGCGATCATCCGCTATTACCTCAGCGAAGAGCCGTTGCTCGGCATCGTCGAGACGTTCCGTTGTCGGGAGCCGAAGTCGCTTTCCCATGTGCTCGACAATCTGGACAGCCTGGTGGTGAAAGCGGTCGGCGAAAGCGGCGGGTACGGCATGCTGGTCGGGCCGCACGCTTCGGCGGCAGAGCGCGCGGCGTTCGGCCAGCGCGTCAAGGCCGACCCCGAAAACTACATCGCGCAACCGACCATTCAGCTTTCGACGGCGCCCTGCTTCGTCGGCGCCGGGATCGAGGCGCGGCACGTGGACTTGCGGCCATACGTGTTGACCGGGCGCGAGACGCGGCTGGTGCCGGGTGCGTTGACCCGCGTTGCGCTGAAGCGTGGCAGCCTCGTCGTGAACTCCAGCCAAGGCGGCGGGTCGAAGGACACGTGGGTGGTGGGATGAGCAGCGCGGGGATGCTGTCGCGGGTGGCGGATTCGCTCTACTGGATGGCGCGCTATCTGGAGCGGGCGGAGCACAGTTCGCGCGTGCTGGCCGTGAAGCTTGAGGCCATGCTCGATCAGACGCCGGAGGATGCCGCGGAGGCGTGGGTGCGCGTCGTCGGCGCGCTGGCCTGGCCTATGCTGGACGAGGTGAGCGGCCAGCCGATCGAAATTGCGCGGCAGCTGACGCTGGAGAAGGCGCAGCGATCCAGCATCATGTCGTCGGTCCGCCTGGCGCGGGACAATGCGCGGCAGGTGCGCGAGTTGATCTCCACCGAGATGTGGGGACAGATCAATCAGCAGTATCTGCGGCTGACCGCGCACGATGCGCCGCAGCTGTGGAAGGCGCAGCCGGTTGAGTTCTTGCGCGATATCGCGGACGACTTTCTGCTGTTTGCGGGCATCACGGATTCGACGATGCGGCACGGCGAGGGCTGGCACTTCATCCAGCTTGGCCGGCATATCGAGCGTGCGCTGTTGGTCAGCCGTTTGCTCGACTTGCACTTCGGGAAGATGCCCGACGACGTGCCGCACGAGGTGCGGGCGCCGCGCTATTTCGAGTGGATCACGCTTTTGAAGCAGGCGACCGCGTTCGAGGCTTATTGCAAAGTTTACACGGCGGATGTGCAGCCTGCGAAGATCGCCGAGTTCTTGATCTTCGATCCGGAGTTCCCGCATTCGATCCGCTTTGCGGTGGACGGTATCCAGAAGGAGTTGCGGCATCTGGGGCCCGGCGGCGCATCGGGTAAGCGGCTGCAGGCCGAACGGCTGGCTGGGCGGCTGAAGGCGAGCCTGGACTACGGGCAGATCGACGAGTTGATGGCGGGCGACATCGACGCGTTCCTGCGCGGCATCCAATCGTCGTGCAAGCAGATCCATCAAGCGACGTTTGACGCCTTCATCGGCTACGCCGTCGACGAAATTTTGCCAGGGTAGCGCGCATGTTCTATTCCATCCGGCACGTGACGCGGCACCGCTACGATGCGCCGGTGCGCGAGAGCGTGATGCAGCTTTACATGCAGCCGAAGAGCGAGGGAGCGCAGCGGCTTCAGTCGTTTCAAGTGGCGACGAACCCGCGCGCCGGCTTGCAGGCCTATACCGATCATTTCGGCAATGCGGTCTATCACTTCGACGTGCCCGGCGAGCACCAGGAGTTGACCGTCGAGGCCGATGCCGATGTCGAGGTGATGGCGATGCCCGCGCCGCCGGAGTGGGTCGATGCGTCGGCGTGGGCTGCTTTGGACACGCCGCAGCTGAAGGGTGAGAACTACGACATGCTGGCGCCGCACGGCGTGGCGCATCCGACTGCGGCGCTTGCGGCGTTTTTGAGCGCGCACACCTTGGCGAAGACAAGCGATCCGATGACGACGATGCGCCGCTTGAACCGCGTGTTGTTCGAGGCGTTTGCCTATGCGCCGGAAGAGACGGACGTGGACTCGCCGATCGATGTCGCTTTGCAGAAGCGTGCCGGCGTCTGCCAGGACTTTGCGCACATCATGATCGCGACGGCGCGGGGTTGGGGCATCCCGACGCGCTATGTATCGGGCTATCTCTACACGAAGCGCGAAGCGGGCGACCGGTCGGCGGCGGATGCGACGCATGCATGGGTCGAGGCCCTCGTGCCGGGTGCCGGCTGGGTGGGCTTCGATCCGACGAACAATGTGCTCGCCGGCGAGCGGCATATCCGCGTTGCGATCGGGCGCGACTACAGCGACGTGCCGCCTTCGCGCGGCGTGTTCAAGGGGCCTGCAAACGGTGAGTTGGCCGTTGCCGTGTGCGTTACGCCGGCACAAGCGCCGCGGCGGCGCGACGATTTCTTGCGCGTGGTGCGGCCGCTGACGAACAACGTCGAACGGCCGGATGCGGGCGGCGCCGAGGCGCAGCAGCAGCAATAGCGGCTCATTTTACGATCGCCGGGATGATCGCGCCGCCGACGATTTGATCGCGCCAGCGGCCCCAAATGCCGCCTTGGCCGTAGTTGCCGCCAGTCAGCACGACTGCGAGGTCGAGTTCCGGTACGACGATCAGAAGCTGGCCTCCGTTGCCGCTGGCTTCGTATTCTTTGACCGTGCGGTCGCCTACTTTGATCTCGTACGTGTGCCAGGCAAGCGCGTCGGCGCCGCCGGGTGCGTAGAAGTTCCCGAGTTCTTCTTTCGAGAGACCCGTGGTCGCTTCGTCGATGGTGACGCGCGGTGCCGTGGAGGTTTCGACCCAATCGCTACTCACAATGCGCCGGCGCTGCCACGTGCCGCCGTTCAGATAGACCTGACCGATCTTCAGCAGGTCGCGCGGGCGCAGGCGGGCGCCGCCGCCAAGATAACCTTCCTCGTTCGGGCTTAGGTTCCAGGCGTAGAGGCCGAACTGAAGCGGGCGCGCGATCGTGCGGTCGAATAGCTCCGGCAACCATTTGTTCGTCGCGGTGGTGAGCGCGCCGCCCATCAGGTTCATCCCGGCTGAGCAATAGGCGTAGCGCGTGCCCGGCTCATGCAGCACGGGAAGGTCGAGCGTGTATTTCCAGTAGTCTTTCTCGGCTTGTTGGGTTTGCAGGCGCTCTTCGTTGCCGGGCGAGTTTTCGTCGTTGTCGTTGCAGGCGAGGCCAGAGGTGTGCGTCATCAAATGCGCAAGCGTGATGCGGTCCTTCGAAGGCGCAGCATTTGCGAACGGGCCGCGTGCGCTCAGCAACGGCGCGATCGGCGTGTCCGGCGTCAGATTTGCGCCTTGCGACATGACCGCACCTAGCATCATAGACGAGAACGTCTTTCCGGCCGAGCGTAGATCGTGCAGCGTGTTGCGGCCGTGGCCGAAGAAATACTCTTCGAGCACGAGCTTGCCGCGCCGCGCGATCAGCAGCGAATGGATGAACGAGGGTTGGCGGCCGGCCGGGTCCGACTCCGCGATCGATTTCACCAAGGCCGCGAGCGCCGCTTCGTCGAAGCCGCTGTTGCGCGCGCGGGACGTGGGCCAGCCGTCGTTGAGCTGCGGAGGTGCGGCGTAAGCGTATGTCGTTCCGGGGAGACGCGGGAAGAAGGCGGCCGCTTGGTCCACGGTCTCGCGCTTGAGTTCGAGTTCGCGGCGAAACTGCGGCCAGTTCAGACGCAGGCGATCTGGACTCTGAAGCAGTGATGCCGTGTGAACGATGCCTTCTTTGCCGTCGTCGCGTTCCAGGAAGCTTGCCGACGATCCCTGACGCTGCACATAG
>JABFRX010000047.1 GCA_013140995.1 Alphaproteobacteria bacterium
CGACAGTGCCAGCCCGCAAGCGGCCCTCGTCGTCGACTCCATCCAAACGCTCTGGTCCGACGCGATCGAAGCGGCCCCCGGCACGGTCAGCCAAGTGCGTTCCTGCGCGCAGGAACTCATCCGCTACGCAAAGCGCAAAGGCACCGCGATAATCCTTATTGGCCACGTGACCAAGGACGGCCAAATCGCAGGCCCGCGCGTCGTCGAACACATGGTTGACGCCGTGCTCTATTTCGAAGGCGAACGCGGGCATCAGTTCCGCATCCTGCGCGCAGTCAAGAACCGCTTCGGCCCGACCGACGAAATCGGCGTCTTCGAAATGCGCGAAGAGGGCCTCTCCGAAGTCGCCAACCCCTCCGCCCTATTCCTCGGCCCCAAGGAATCGCGCGCATCAGGCGCCGCCGTGTTCGCCGGTATCGAAGGCACACGGCCCCTGCTCGTCGAAATCCAAGCCCTGGTCGCCGATGCCGCCTACGGCGCACCCCGGCGAGCAGTGGTGGGTTGGGACTCGGCCAGACTGGCGATGGTGCTAGCTGTCTTGGACGCGCGGGCCGAAATTGGAATTTCGCCTGAGGACATCTATCTGAACGTTGCGGGCGGCTTGCGGATCGGCGAGCCCGCGGCGGATTTGGCGGTGGCCGGCGCCCTGGTCTCCGCCCACTTCGGCGTGATCGTCCCGCATGACTGCGTTTTTTTCGGCGAGATCGGGCTTTCGGGTACGGTCCGCCCCGTGGGTCAGGCGGATGCGCGGCTGAAAGAGGCGCAAAAGCTCGGCTTCAAGCGCGCCTTTGTGCCGCCGGGTGTTTCGCCGCCGAAGGGACTAGAAGTCACGCCCGTACCGACCGTTGCAGCCCTGATTGCCCTGTTGAAAACGCTTCATTAACCCAAAAGGTCGACACCATTGCTGATAGGTGTCTGGAGCCCATGGAGAGCGAGCTGACGATTGTCGATTACGTTGTGCTGGGGGTGTTGCTCCTCTCCGGCCTGATTGCGGCGTATCGCGGCTTCCTCAAAGAAACTCTCTCCGTCAGTTCGTGGCTGATCGCAGCACTCGCCGCCGTCTTCTTTTGGCCGGTGACAAAGCCATTCGCCCGCGCATTGCTTCAGCCCGACGTTTTGGCCGACATCTTGGCACTCATCGGCGTGTTCTTCCTGATCCTGATCCCGGCCTCGTTCATGAGCTTCCGCCTGTCGGAACTCGTTCGCGAAAGCAGCGCAGGCCCGCTCGACCGTTCGCTGGGTTTCGTGTTCGGCCTCGCGCGCGGTCTTCTGGTCGTGGGCTTGGGCTACGTCGTCTTCACGTCGCTCGCCTCGGAAGAAAACCATCCCGGCTGGGTTCGTGAAGCGCGCCTCCTGCCCGTCGTCCGAGGTACCGCGGAGGTCATCTTGTCGCTTGGCGACAAGAAGAAGAAAGAGACGCAAGAACTGGCCGCAGAAGCCGGAACGGACACAACGCAAACATCAGACAGCGCGGAACCGGTACAAAAACCGCCGGCCGCCGACGAAAACACCGGCAACCCAAACGAAGGCGGTGGTGGGAACAAGAGCACATCTTACAGCGCGGACCAGCGGCGCGCCTTGGATGAGCTCGTAAAATCCACCTCGAAAGAGTGATGGACGAGAACATCTCGACGAACCCCTTCGCGGACGACAGGCTGCGTGAGGAGTGCGGAATTTTCGGCATCTGGGGCAAACCCGACGCAGCCGCGTTCGTTGTCTTGGGGCTGCACGCGCTCCAGCACCGCGGTCAGGAAGCGGCCGGCGTCGTCGCCACCGACGGCGAACAGTTCTACCTCGAACGGCAAGAAGGCCTCGTTGGCGACAAGTTCTCGGTCGGCGGGCCGGTGCCGAAGCTCAAGGGCCGTAACGCCATCGGTCACGTCCGCTACTCGACGACCGGCGGCACGCTAAATCGCAACATCCAACCGTTCTTCGCCGATGTCGCGAACGGCGGCATCGCGGTCGCCCACAACGGCAACCTCACGAACGCGATCGCCCTGCGCAAACAGTTGGTCTCGAAAGGCTCGATCTTCTATTCGACTTCGGACACGGAGTGTATCGTCCATCTGATCGCGACATCGAAGTACGATAAGATCGTCGATCGGCTGGTCGACGCGCTGAAGCAAATCGAAGGCGCTTACTCGCTCGTTTGCCTCACGCGAAAGAAACTGATCGGCGTGCGCGACCCGCTGGGCGTGCGCCCGCTCGTCATCGGCAAGCTCGAAGACGCCTACGTCCTCGCCTCCGAAACCTGCGCGCTCGACATCATCGGCGCCGACTACGTGCGCGACGTGAAGCCGGGCGAAGTCGTGGTTATTTCCGACGAAGGCGAGAAACTCGAGTCCTACCAGCCGTTCCCGCCGCAACGTCAGCGCTTCTGCATCTTCGAGCACATCTACTTCGCAAGGCCCGACAGCATCATCGACGGCCTGGGCGTCTACGACGTGCGCAAGTCGATCGGGTCCGAACTCGCCCGCGAAGCCCCGGTCGAAGCCGACATGGTGGTGCCCGTACCGGACTCGGGCGTGCCCGGCGCAATCGGCTACGCCGAAGCGTCGAAGATCCCGTTCGAACTCGGCATCATCCGCAACCACTATGTCGGCCGCACGTTTATCGAACCGACCGACCACATCCGCAACCTTGGCGTCCGTCTGAAACACAACGCGAACCGCGACCGCATCAAAGGTAAGCGCGTGGTGCTGGTGGACGACTCCATCGTACGCGGCACGACCTCGAAAAAGATCATCAAAATGGTGCGCGATGCCGGCGCCGCCGAAGTGCACTTCCGCATCGCCAGCCCGCCGATGACCGATCCCTGCTTCTACGGTGTCGACACACCGGAAAAGAAGAACCTGCTCGCAGCGAACTACACCGTCGCCGAAATGTGCCGCTTCATCGGCGCGGATTCGCTCCACTTCATCTCGATCAACGGCCTCTACCGCGCTCTCCGCCAAAGCCGCCGTGACGGGGCCAACACCCGCTTCTGCGACGCCTGCCTGACCGGCGACTACCCGACCGCCCTAACCGACCGCGACAGCACGGTAGAGAACGCGCAGCTATCGCTCCTTGCCGTCTAACTGATTTGCCACCCATGCGTTTGAAGGATCGGATTGCCCTCGTCACTGGCGCGTCTCGCGGCATCGGCCGCGCTACAGCGCACGCCCTCGCCAAGGAAGGCGCACACGTGGTCGCAGTCGCGCGCACTGTCGGCGGCCTCGAAGAACTCGACGACGAGATCAAGCGCGCAGGCGGCGCCGCAACGCTGGTACCGCTCGACCTCAAAGACGGCGCGGCGTTCCCCCGTCTCGCAGGCGCCGTCGCCGAACGCTGGAAAAAGCTCGACATCCTGATCGGCAACGCCGCCGTGCTGCAAGGCTTGACGCCCGTCACCAACATAAACCCGAAACACTGGCTCGAAGCGTTCGACATCAACGTCAACGCGAACCTGCGCCTAATCCAATTCTTCGATCCGCTGCTAAAGGCAAGCGACGCCGGCCGCGCCGTCTTCGTGACCTCGGGCGTTGCCAGAAATCCGCGCGCCTATTGGGGCACATACGCCGCCAGCAAAGCGGCCCTCGAAGCACTCGTCATCACCTACGCCGCGGAATGCGCCTCGACCAAGGTGCGCGTGAATCTCTTCAACCCCGGCCCCACGCGCACGCAGATGCGCGCCAAAGCCGTCCCCGGCGAAGACCCGCAAACACTCCCGTCGCCGGAAGCCGTCGCCGCCCAACTCATCGAACTCGCCATGCCCACCGAAACCCGCAACGGTGAAGGCGTGGCGTTTGAGCGCTAGTTAATCCTGCGGCGGATACCGGTCGAACGTGGGCAACTCGTGCACCCGCTCCATCCAGGGAATGCGATCCGCGACTTGAATATGCGCCTGTGCCGGCACCGCAGCCGGATCGTCGTAGGTCGCGCTTTGAATGTCGATGATCCCGGGCAGCACTAGCGCGTTCGTGAAGAACAATCCCGTCCCGCAATCGGCACAAAACGAACGCCGCCCATGCTCCGACGACTTGTAGACCTTCGGCGCACCTTTGGTCACCTTGATCGCGCTGTCGGGATACATCGTCCAACCGACCATCGGCGCACCCGCATGACGCCTGCAATCGACGCAATGGCAGAGCGCGTGCGTCAGAGCCTCACCCTCAGCCTGATAGCGTACGGCGCCGCAATGGCAGCCGCCTGTGATCGTCATGACTGCGCTCCGTCGTCCGACTTGCGAGTGAACACCCCGCCGAGAAACCGCCACGCAATACCCGCCACGGCAACAAGGCCGATTGCAATGAACTTCCACGACGCCAGCAACAGCTTGAACAACCCCGCCTTCGCCGCAACACCGCCCGCGATCAATCCGGCCAAGCCATACGCGGCAAGCTTATCGCCCTCTTTATAGTCCGCATAGCGGTTGCCTTCGGTGAACGACACCATGGAAAGCATGGCCGGGGCCTTGTCGTTGATGTCCTTCAGCTGCTTCATGCCGCCGATGACGTTGACCTGCAGCACGCCCTCGCGGCCCAACGCCCGGATCGAATAGTTCAGCGTATCGTCTCCCTGTTCCCCGCTGAACTTCAGGTGCTTGGCCCAATAGAGCTTGTGCTCAACCTTGTCGTATTTCGGCTCCTGCGCCCAACCGACGAGCGCGACGGTGCCGTAGCCCGCCTTCTCGCGCTCTTTGTTTTCTTCAGCTGTTCCGTCCTGCATCTCCTTCATCAGATCGGTGTAGTTGATCCCCGCGGCATCGTCGTCCGCGACGTGGCCTTCGTCTTCGTAGGTGATGATCGCCGCCCAACTCTCTTCGGCAAACGGGCTCACTCCCTTGGGCACGATCGCACCAAGCGCTTGTGCGCCCACGCTCGGCGGGTTGCCCCAAACGTCGGTCAATAGCTTCTTCGTATCGGCGGCGTCGAGGAACGCGAACCCTTCGGCAATGACGATGCGGGCCTTTCCGCCCGGCAGCGCATGCGTCCCGTCGCGTTGCACCAAACCGTTCGCCGCGATCTCGCGCGGGTTCGGCGGTTCCACCTTCGCGCCTTCTGCTGGCACCGTTGCCGGATCGCCGGACGCTTCAGGTGCAACCTGCCCGCCAACCCCTTCCCCGCCCGTCGCGGGAGCAGCGGGCTCTGCTGGCGCAGCCGGCTCAGGCTTCGGCGGGAGAACATCGGCAAGCGCCACTGGCGCCAAGAACAAAGCGGTCGTCATCAAAGCTGCGGCACGAACGGTCATGGTCCAATCCTCAAAGCAACAAAGATGGACAAGAGTAAAACCAATCTCCCGGCGCTGTCAGCCATGGAAAGAAGGTTGCAGAACACACGCAGCAATTGGCCACACGGCCGTTCGCCTACGGCCTGCGCCCCTTATCGAAAGGATTGGACCCTGCCTTCACCTTCATCCGGATCGGCACGCCGGTGAACCCGAAATGCTCGCGCAACCCGTTGACGAGATAGCGCCCGTAGTCGCCCGGCAACTCGCCCGCTTGGCTCGACGAAATCGCAAACGTCGGCGGCCGTGTTCGTGCCTGCGTGATGTAGCGTATCTTGATGCGCCGGCCCTTGGGCGCCGGCGGCGAGTGCTGCTCGATCATCATCGCAAGCCAGTCGTTCAGCTTGTTCGTGGTGACCCGCTTGTTCCAAATTTCGTGCTGCTTGACGATGGCTGGCATCAAACGATCGACGCCCTCGCCCGAAAGTGCGGAGATCGCGACAATCGGCACGCCCCTCCATTGCGGTAGCAACTCGTCAACGCGCGCCTTCAAAGTCTTCAACCGCTTCGCTTTATCTTCGACCAGATCCCACTTGTTGACGGCGACAACCATCACCCGCCCCTCGCGCTCGATCAGATCGGCGATCTGTAAGTCTTGCGTCTCGAACGGAATGTCCGCGTCGATAACGAGGATGACGACTTCCGCCATTTTGATCTCGTCGATCGCATCGGCAACCGACAGCTTTTCCAAGTCCTCCGAGACCTTCGCCTTGCGCCGCAAGCCCGCGGTATCGACGAGCTTGACCCTGCGCCCATCCCAAACCCATTCGGCGATGACGGCATCGCGCGTGATCCCGGCCTCAGGGCCCGTGATCGAGCGTTCCTTGCCGATCAAGCGGTTGAGCAACGTGGACTTGCCCGCGTTCGGCCGCCCGGTAATCGCAATCGTCAGCGGCCGGCCTTCATCCTCGTCCTCCGTCTCGTCGCGCGCCTCATCCGGTGCGATCGCGATCAACGCGCGATAAAGATCGTCGAGTCCGCGTCCATGCGCTGCCGACAACTCCACCGGCTCGCCAAAGCCCAAACGCTCGGCCTCAGACGCGGTTGCTACGGCTTCGCGTGTATCGGACTTGTTGACGACGAGGATGATCGGCTTGCCCGACCGGCGGAGCAGCTTCGCCACGTCTTTGTCGCCCGCCGTGATCCCCTCGCGCCCGTCGATCACGAAGAGCAGCGCATCGGCCTGCTCGATAGCCGCGACCGTCTGCTTTTGAATCCGCGCACCAAGATCGTCGCTCTTGGCCTCATCCAGTCCCGCGGTGTCGAGCAAGCGGAATGAGAGGTCGAGCAACTGCACTTGGGCCTCGCGCCAATCGCGCGTGACGCCCGGCGTATCGTCGACGATAGCGGCATGACTGCGCGTCAGCCGGTTGAACAGCGTCGACTTGCCCACGTTGGGGCGTCCGGCAATCGCGACGGTGAACGGCATTGGCTCAATCGAGAGCGGCGCTTCTTAGCGAAGCGCCGTCAGCCTCGCGTCATCTGTCAACACATAGACCGTGTTGTTGGCGACGATCGGCGCAATGAACGCCTTGTCGGGAATGTCGATCTGGCCCAGCACCTGACCGGTATAAGGCGAGATCGAAACCGCATAGCCTTCCGACGACACCGCGACCAGGCGATCCGACACCAAGACCGGACCCGACCACGCGATCGCGCCGCGACGGCCCTCCGGATCGCGGTAGGCGTCGAGTTGATGAATCCAACGGACGCGCCCGTCCGCGCGCCGCACGCATAGCACCTGGGCGTTGTCCGTAATGACATAGACGTAGTCGCCAACAACCCACGGCCGCTGCGTCCCACCGACGTCGATCGTCCACGCGCGCTCGCCCGTACGCATGTCGATCGCAACCAGACGCCCCGCGTGGCTGTTCGCGAACACGAGGCCGCGGTCGATCACCGGGCGGCCCGAAATGTCGGCCAACGACGACAACGGCGTCAGCCCGCCCGAACGCGCCAGCGTATCGCTCCACACCGGCCGCCCATTGCGAACGTTGAGTGCAAACAGTTCGCCCGACGTATAAGGCACGACGACGAGGTCGCCCGAAACCGCAACGCTGTTCGAACCTAGAATACCGGCCGACTCCGCGATGCCACGGTGATCCCAAAGCACGCGCCCGTCGTCTTCGGCGAGCGCCATCAATTGGTTCTCTTGCGTGGCCACGAACACGCGTCCGCCGTTCACCACCGGCGCCGCACGGAACGGCACCGTCGCCGAGCGACGCCAAATCTCTTTACCGTTCTTCGCGTTGAGCGCGGCAACGAAGCCGAACCCGGTCGACACGAAAAGCTTGTCGCCGTCGACCGCAACGCCACCGCCGAAACCCTCCTCGGCGTCTTCGTCGTTCGGCGTCAGATCCACGCGCCACAAACGGTCGCCGCTCTTGGCATCATAGGCTGAGACATTGACCTGCGAGTCGAGCACGTAAACTTTGCCGGCCGAAACGACCGGCGACGCGGTCAACCGCGTATCGGACGACGAGCCCGACCCGATGCTCGAACTCCACTCGCGATTGAGCTTACCCACCGCCGACAGATGATGCATGACGTTGTCGGCATAGCCGCCGGGCTGCGGCCACTCCGCATTGACCACCGGCTTCGGAAGCACAACGGGGTCGTTCTTCAGTTTCGGATCGACCTCGACCGCCGACGCGCTCGGCAGCACGGCGACGCGCTCGCCCTTCACCTCGACTTTCACGCCGGGTGTGATGAACTGGTCCAGCGTTTCGCAAGCGCTGAGCGAGAACGCGAGTAGGCTGAGAGCCGCCACGGAGCGGGAGGAAACGCGGTAAGTCATGTCGGATCTCGTTTTCACTGGGGCGTTGGGGTGGGAGCAACCGGCGGCTGAGCCGGCGCAATCGGATCGGGACCGAGCAACGAGTTGGGCTGCTCTGCCGGCGGCCCAGGCGGTTGCAGCAACAACGGCCCGGACTCGGTACCGGGTTGCGGCAAAAGCAAAGGCGTAGGCGCGGGCTTCACGTCGGAAAACTTCAAGCCGGAACGAATGAGCGCCTGCATTTCGACCGAGCGCCGCTTCACGCCGGCCGGCGCAGTGGCGTTCTTCTCGATGTCGGCGTAGAGCGCTTTGGCCTCGTCTACCTTGGCGGCACGCCACGCGGCATACGCTAGCAACTCTTTGGCCTGGATCGCCCACGGGCCGCTGCCGCTCGCGACCGGCCCGAGCGTCTTTTTCACATTGTCGTACGGCTCGACCTCGGCCAGAAACACACCAGCCCGCACGATCGCGAAGTCGCGGAAAATCGGCGAACGCTCGCTATTGGCGACCGCCTCGTAGAGTTTGACGGCTGCTTTGATGTCGCCCGACTGCGCAACCAACGCGGCCTGCTGCAACTTGGCGAGTGTCGTGTACCCGCCGGCACCTGAAGCGCCGAGCTTGGCAAGCCGTTCGGTTGCCTGTTTCTCGCCGCCGGCGTTGCGCAATAGATCGCCGACCGCTTCCATCTCGCGCGAGGATTTCTCGATTTCTTGCCCGCGCCAGTAGGACCAGCCCTGATAACCCGCCACACCCAAAACAAGGGCCGCAGCCGCGCCGATCACCGGAACGCGGTATTTCTGCCAGAATTTCGCCATTTGTTGTTGGCGATATTCCTCTTCGACTTCTTGGAAAACGTCGCTCACTGAAAGCCTTCAAGTGGGCGGAAACGGCCGCCATCGGCTGGAATTGAGCGCGGGACATTAGCCATGTTGCTGAGGGCCCGCAATTCCGCATTCCGTCAGGCAATCGACGAATCATCCGATTCGAAAGTCGCTGCCCTGACCGCCTGATTTGACCCCCGCTGCAAGACCTAGAAGTTACCAACTTCTTAACGAGACGCTATGCACCGCTGATTCTGACGCACGCGCACCTCAAGTTCGGGCATGCAACAGACCCAGGACCATGCCCCAATATGCCCTTGGCAAGCGTCCAAAACACCCTGCCGAGTAACCATTTTTCTCGCGCAAATGCAGTGATTTCCACACCCCGTGCAACCAAGACGCGGCAGGAATTTCGAGACGCCCCGCTACTTCTAGGTGTGCCACCTCGGCCACAGCGCAAGACCATGTGTCTTCTCTGCAAGGGTCCGACAATCTTTCCCTGCGCTAATTGCGATTAAGGACGAGTCAATCGACATTGCTTGTGACGGAAGGCTCAAAAGCGGGGACGCAAGTCCAAGGGGCTCAAGAGCCGAAACAACGGGGCTAAAGCACGATGACACGTGCGATGACCATACTGGCGGTTGCAGCGGCGGGTGTCTTCACGGCATCGACGCCCGCGCTCGCCGATGAGTCGACGGCCGATCGTATCGTCTCCTCGATCTACGCCGACCTCGGCATGAACGCCAAAGCGAATGAGCCGCAGAAGAAGGGCGGCTTCTTTGTCGGCCTGCATTCGGGCCTCGGCGCCGATACCGGCATCGCGCCGATCGCAGCCGGGCTCTCGGTCCCGTTGCTCGATGACGGCGCAGAATCGATCACCGCGAACGGCTACTATGTTTATTCGCCGGGTTGGTCGCTTGATACGTATGTCGGCGGCGGCTTCGGCAAAACGAACCTGGGCGATGAGCCGTTGCTGCTGAACGAAGCCTTGCCGCGCGGTACGTTCGCGTACCAAGGCATGGCTGGCGTGACCTACTCGTTCACGCCGTCGATGACCTTGGGGCTTGAGTACCGCTACTCCGAGCAACTCAATAACCCGACGTTTCAGCAGAGCACGCTCCCGCGCGACGACGAGCGCGATCAAAGCGTGACGCTGCGCTTCGACTTCTTGCTGAACTAACGAGCGTTCCTCCTCTTAAGTACGCTTAGGGTCGCAAACTTCGCGGCCCTTTTTTGTTGCGCGCCTCACCGGATCGCGCGTTTCGCTACCCACCACAGGAAGAAGAGGCTCAAGAGCGTCATGCCAAAGGTCGCTGCCAGCGCGGCTTCCTTAGACAACCGCAGCAGCACCGCGACCCAACTCGCACCGAGGAACACCGCAACCCCACCACCGACCAGCACGACGACGAATACGAGATAAGCAGCCACGAACGGCAGCGACCGCGGCATTCGCGCGACCCGCACGCCGAACAGCACCAGCAAAACCGCCGCCGCACCAAGCATCAGCTGCGTCATCGAGAGCACCCGTCCCCTCCCCCGCACACGTGACACGAAACGGGCCAAAGCGTATCCATCCCCGAGCATGAGCGCGACCGGAAAACGCCACGCCGTAGTTCTCGGGGGAAGCATCGCGGGCCTTCTCGCCGCACGCGTCCTCTGCGATCATTTCGACCGCATCACCATCGTCGAAAAAGAACGTATCGCCGCCAACGGTGACGTTCGCCACGCCGCCCCACAAGGTGCGCACGCCCACGGCATGCTGGCCAAGGGCCTTCAAGTCATCGAAGTCCTGTTCCCCGGTTTCGCCGCGGACTTGGCAGCCAAGGGCGCCACGCTCGCTGGCGCCAACGACGTCGGCATCTACATCGCCGGCTGGCGCAAACCGCACGACAATCCGCTCCGGATCTTGGTCGCGACGCGCCCCTTTATCGAATGGGCCCTCGTCCGCCATGTCCGCGCGCTACCGAGAATCGATATCGTCGAAGACACCGAAGCACTCGGCATGACCGGCGACGCAACGCGCGTAACAGGCGTGAAGCTTGGCGATCGGACTCTCGCCGCGGACCTCATCGTTGATGCGCGCGGCCGCCGCTCGAATCTCGCCGATTGGATGAAGGCGTTGGGGGCCGAACCGCCGCGGCACGAAACCTCGCCACTCGCGTCCGTCTATTGCTCCTACCAACTCGAGCCGAAGCCGGGCGCCGAGCGCCCACGTACGCTGCAAGTCGCCGAGATCAAGGACAAGCTCGGCGCCATCATCTTCGCGGTCGAAGGCAACCGCATCCAACTTTCGCTGGGTGCGAATGCCGAAATCCGGATGCCGCAAACCCACGATGAGATGTTGGCGTTCCTGCGCGACAAGCTGCCCGTGCCCGACGCTTATCGCGCGATCAAAGACCTCATGCCCGTGACGGCGCTCGCGCACTCGCGCTTTGCCGCAAGCGTCCGCCGCAACTTCGACGCGCTCGCCCATCCGCCAGAAGGCATCGTGGCAATCGGCGATGCCGTGGCAAGCTTCAACCCGATCTTCGGCCAAGGCATGACGGTCGCCGCCCTCGAAGCTGAGTGGCTCGGCCAATGCCTCGACAAGAACGATCCGTCTGCGGACGGTTTCGCGCGGGCCTACTACAAGGGCATCAAGCCGATCGTCGACGCCGCGTGGGGCCTCCCCGACCTCGAAGCGAAACGCAACAATACCGGGGCACAAAACGCGGCCACCCGCTTTCTGCTCTGGTACACCGAACGCATGCAGCACGTTGCCAGCCACAGCACACGCGTCTCGCAAACGATCGCCGAGGTCCAGAACATGCTCAAGCCCCCGGCCCAGCTGTTTCGTCCGGACATTTTCGCGCGCGTACTATTCGGTTAGCGCGATCAGCCGAACGCGGCGTCGTAAGTTTCCGGTTTGAATCCGACCAAGAGCTTCGTCCCAACCGCCAACACCGGCCGCTTGATCATCGACGGCTGCTCGAGCATCAAGGCGATCGCCTTCTTTTCGTTCAACGCCTCCTTCTTCGCGTCGGGCAGCGCCCGAAACGTCGTGCCGGCGCGGTTCAGCAGCACCTCCCACCCAGCGACTTTCGCCCAAGCCTCCAACGTCGCCCGATCGATCCCCGCCGACTTGTAGTCGTGAAACGCGTAAGCGGCCTTGTGCGCGTCCAGCCAGGCGCGCGCCTTTTTCATGGTGTCGCAGTTCTTGATGCCGTAGATCGTGACTTTCATTGCCGTGATCCTCAAACAGTCTTTCGTAGCAGCAATACACGAAACCGAGTCCGTTCGATTGTCCCTTGATCGCACCATGCCGGACCCTGCACGTTCCAAGGACGCAATGACCGACCTCACCCACCCCCTCGACCGCCCCATCTGGCACGCGCTGAGTGAGCGCCAATTCGCTTATGCTATCGGGGCCGCACGCGCTCGCCGCTTCGTGGCCGATGCCGGCATGTTCGCCGCGACAAGAGACGACACGCCTCACGCGCTCGCAGATCTCGGCGAACTCGTACGCACGCATGGCCCCGTCGTCTTGCTGCAGGCGGGCGCCATCCCCGTGCCGCCGGGCACGACGGCGCAGATGACGATGCTCGGCGTGCAAATGGTCGCGCGCCGGATCGAGCCCCTCGACCCTGCCCCGCCGGTCGAGCGCCTCACCGCCGCCGACGTCCCAGCGATGTTGGCGCTCACGGCCGCAACGCAACCGGGGCCGTTCTTCGCCCGCACGCACGAACTCGGAACCTTCTGGGGCGTGAAAATAGACGGCCGCCTTGTCGCGATGGCCGGCGAACGCCTGAAGCTGCCGGGCTACACCGAAGTGAGCGCCGTCTGCACCGACCCCGCCCACCGCGGCAAAGGCTACGCCGGCACGCTCTCCCGCATCGTCGCGACACAAATCCTAAACCGGGGCGAAACCCCGATACTTCACGCCTACGCCAGCAACACGCCGGCAGTCAGGCTTTACGAACAGCTCGGCTTCGAACTGCGCACCCACGTCAACGTGACCGTTCTAGCGCCGCCTTGATTGCGCCAACATCCTCGCCGAAGCCGGACAATCCGGACAGGAGTAGCTGTCCGGCTTCAAGTCCGCCCGCGTGTCCGGCAACACGCCGAACGCTACCGCAGCTGGTTCTCCCGCACCACGAACACGTTGCCTGTGCGCGTGTCCTTGATGCGGTACTGGTATTCCTGCCCCTCTGCCGGCATCAGGCTTGCGACCTTGTAGATGCCGTCGGGCGTGCCGCGGTGATACTTGTCGGCGATCAGATTCACGACGCTGCCGATCTTGAAGCGGCGCTCGCGGGCGGTGATGTCGGTCACGTAGTTCCTCCTAACGGTTCAAGCAATGAAAGGCGGCGACCGAACCGGCGCCCGGCGCAAAACGCGCGCGAAGGCCTCACGAGCTCGATCGCCGCCGCCCGCGAGGCGCGAGCGCACGCGCGTAAAGCGCATACACCCGCAGCCCACGGGGCTTTGGCGTAAGGCAGCCGCCCGGAGCCGCGCCAACGGCGCGACCCGCGTGAAACATGCCCGATTGAGTGGCTAAAGAAGCTGGATCTTTCGCGCCCAGCATCAATGATCGGCGCAACCATAGCCCAAGCAATCCCAATCCACTAATCGCGCCGCCAACCGCGCTGTTTTCTCGCGCCTAAAGCTACCCGCCCTTGATCAGCGACGACGGCCACCCGATCCGCACGAGCAGCCCGTCCGGCCCGGTAATGCCCACCTCGTAGAGGCCCCATTCGCGGTGACGAAGAACACCGCCGGGACGGATGATAAGATCGTCGACGCGCGCCGCGATCGCATCGACATCGGGCGTACGAATGTAAACGCCGAACGGATTGTGCGCCGAAGGTACGCGCCAAGGCCCCTCGCCCGCCTGCGTCAGGTGCACCTCGCAACCCCACCCCGTCATGATGACGTACTGAGCCTCGCCGCCGGTGCGCGCAAACCCCAGCCGCTCCCAAAACGGGATCGCCGCCGCCAAGTCGTTGCTCGGCACAATGGCAAACGCGCCGGTGGAGACAGCCTTGGTCATGCTAAAGCTCCTGCGTGAGTGCTTTCTTTATGCACGCGGCTGGGCTTTACGGCCAGCAGCCGCCACCACACCTCCCCTGAACTCTTATACTGGTCGTAAAGCACCGACCCCTGCGGAGAGGCGCTTACCCTGGGAGCGCGGGTGTCCTCGCCTGCATCCGCCGGCGCGCAAGCCAAGGCGGACCCATGAGCCTACGTGCGCGGCGTGCTGTTGACGACGGCGACGCCCGGCGCGCCCGATCAGACACTGGCGCTGCGGGCCGGAGATTTCGCGGTTCAGAAAAGCGGTCTCACGCGCGCGGTCCACAACAGCGGCACTGACACCTTCGAGATGGTCGAAATGGAACTCAAATAACCGCCACCTTCTATCGCAAGGAGGCGCGCACCCTGGGACGACTGGGGCGCAGGGGGGATACCGGGCCGGAATTTGAGCGAACAACCCCATGTACCCGGGAGTTAGGTTGAGAAACCGCGACTGAGCGCCGCCAAATCCCGGTCTGGCCTGCACACGGCGTCTATCTTCGCTTGTCATGGAGCCCTCGGCTTGTGTCATGTGCCGAAGATAGAACAAAACAAGAACTAAAGCAAGGAAAAAAGGCGCACCGTACGCTTTTTTCTGATGCCCAAATGACCGAGAGGCGCTCGCGCCCCAGCCTACCCTGTCTCGGCAGGTCTACCGCTGAGAAACTCTAGGCACGTAACAAACTGCTAAAATAGAGGGACATGATACATATTCCCCCGCTCAGATCAGCCCCGGCTGACTCCCTTCCACCCCCGCAGGTTTGCGTCCCGGCGCGCGCCGCGCGATGGGCCGGCCGAGCAGGCGCTCGAGCCCGGCGATGAAGTCGTCGTTGCCCAAGGGGCGGCCGGTCGTCTCGGCGCCGCGCAAGGCGGCGAAGGCGGCTTCATCCGCAGGCCCCGCGC
>JABFRX010000120.1 GCA_013140995.1 Alphaproteobacteria bacterium
GTTCAGGCTGACGGCGCACGATGCGAAGACGCTGGTGTTCTCCAACCCCGCGCACGACTTTCCGCAACGGATCGAATACCGGCGCACAGGCCTCGACACGCTGGAGGCGACGGTCGGGGCGCTCGACGAGAAGGGGAAGAAGCTAGAATTCAAGTACACGCTGGTGCGCTAAGGCGCCGGTTTCGGGGCCTTCCGAGGCAGGCCGTGTCGCGACGCGGTCACACCGCGCGCTGGGTGGGTCTACGTCGATGCCGCCGGCCGACGCTGCCCGAGCGGGGAATCGGTATGCTGTCCCTCTATTATCAACTCCCGAGCCAGATGCTGCCGCCGAGAAGAACGGGAGAAGAACCAGGACAGCTTGCCCAATCCCCCGTGCAGAGGCCGCGCCCTCATCCGTCACCGCCCGCCTATCGGCGTGCGGCGCCACCTTCTCCCACGCGATGCGCGACGGAATTCCGGGGACGCGCCACGATCTCATTCGCCTCAAACCAAATACTGCCGCGCCACATCATCCTGCACCACTGCCGTGTCCCCGCCGTTCGGGAACGCCCTCGCGCCGTCGGGGGCGTATTGGAGGATGTAGGCTTTGCGCGTCGTGTTCGTGAGGTTCGGGCCGGTGCGGTGGGGCGTTAGCGACGAGAAGACGACGATGTCGCCGGCTTTGGCTTCGACGGGGATGGCGTCGTCGGGGTTCGACAAACACTGCCAGCCGAGGGGGGTTGCTTCGTGGGCGAGCGTGCCTGAGCGGTGCAGACCGGGCACGACCCAGGGGCAGCCGTTGTCGGCCGTCGCGTCGGTCAGCGCGATCCAGCAGGTGAGGTATTGCTGCGGCTCGATGTAGGTGTAGCCGTTGTCCTGGTGCCAGGGAAATTCTTCCGGGTTGCGCGGCTTTTTGTAAACCGCTTGATCCCAGTAGAGGCGTGGCGTCGGGCCTAGCGTGTCGCGCGCGATTTTGGCGAGCACGGGGTGGCGGCTGAAGCGGTTTAGCGCGGGCGACTTTGCGACCAGGTGGATCGTGAACGTGATCGCGTCGGCCTTGGCGATCAGGAATTTGCCGTCGGGTTGGTTTCTCAGCCAGCGTTCGCCTTCGGTTTCGAACGGGTCGATCGCGGCGGTGACGGCCGCGACCTCATCCGCGTTGAACGCGCGTTCGAACAGGAAAAAGCCGTCGCGGTCGTATTGCGCGGCTTGGGCTGGGTTGAGGATCGCGTGCGGCGCCGCGGTTGGGCGCCAAGCGAAGGCGCGGTTGCGGGGATGGAGCTTGGGCATCGCGTGAGGATAGCTCATTTCGCGGCGACAGCGCACACCCTTGTCCCTGCGCCGGCGGGTGGGCTGAAACAGGAAGTTTCACCACCAAGACACCAAGGGACACCAAGTTTCACCAAGAAGTAGGGTTGCCGCGGAACGCCTTTCATACGTTCGACTGCGCGCTGTCGCGCGCGGATTGGCAAAGCTTAGTGGAACTTGGTGTCTTGGTGGTGAAGCTTTCTTTCTGTTTGGCGGCACGCGCGCTGTGCTTGTGGAGGCGGCGCCGGCCTACATCACCGGCGCCATCGTGCCGTAGTAGGGGCGGGAGCTGGCCAGGCGAAGTTCCCAATTCTTCGCGTAAGCTGCCGCAACATCCGGGTAGCCTTTGATCAAGAGCACATTCTCCGCGTTCTTCTTCTGGGCGGCTTCGGTGAAGTTGAACGAGCCCGTGATCACGGCGTCGCGGTCGATGATCATGACCTTGTTGTGCGCGGAGGCGACGCCAGTGTCGACGTGCGGCAGGATGCGCTCGGCAATCAGGCGCGAGCCCGCGCGGTCGTACTGACGCTCATCCCCGCGGTCGAGGATCACGCGCACTTTCACGCCGCGCTTGTGCGCGCGGCCCAGCGCTTTGACGAGCGGCTTGGCTTGGAAGCTGTAGGCCTGCACCAAAATCTCGGACTGCGCGCGGTCGATCTGGGCCACGATCAGGCTCATGCAGTTCTCGCCCGGCGTGAAGCAGGTCTTGAGCGCGGGCTTCGAGGCGACCCGCGGGGTGTGTGCCACCGCCGCTTGTTCAGCTGGCTGATCGGTCGTTGTCGCATCGGCAACGCCGGAGCGGTCCGGTGCGTTTTGCGCGATCGTGGGCATGAGCTTGCCGAAATCGACGAGGCCCGTGCCCAACACCACGCCGATGGTGACCACGGCCACGCCGGCCAGTGCCTTCCAGCGATGCGCCGCAAATGACGCCAACGGGACTTGCGCCATCGAGAAAACGTTTGAATTGGAGGGCGTATCTTCCTCGTGCTCGATCTCGACCGCCTGATTGCGTTTGTGCGCTTTGCTCATATGCCCTCCGAACGAATCAATCGTGAGGCGTAAAGATGCGCCGATCGCGCGCGGAAGTCGTTACCGAGCGCCGCGTCCGGCTTTTCGGGGCGGCTGCGGCTTAAGGATTTTCAACGCGGCGGATCGGATTTCCCTTGACTTTTTGGCCGTTTTGCATTATCTTTATTGATATTACTGTAAGTAATTAGACGCCTGAATCCAAGTGCTGCGGGCAAGCAGCAAGGGCCGCTACAAAGTAGCGCCGGGGTAGCGGGTGCGTAGCGCCGAAAATGGCGCTAACCTGCCAATGTAGCGGCGTAGCGGCAGAATTCGCATTGTTTTCGTGCAGCAGCAATGTTTTTCGCGTTGTGGGGACACTTTGGTGGTGCAAGGCTGCGAGAGGTTTCCGGAATGTTAATTCGGCAGCCTGCGGCTTTGAGGGCGGATTGCGATCCCGGGATTTTCAGGGTTTGCCGGTCGTTAAGGCCGATCTGGCACAATGTCCCTGGAAAGCCGCCATAGGGCCCTTTGAGGAACAGAACATGACGCAGCCGCTCCGCATCGACGAACTCGACCAGAATCTGCGCGCGAAGGGGGCCATCGAGGCCGAACACGCGCTCACGCTCCGCCGCATGATTTATTCGAAGGGGTCGGTAACGAAGCATGACGCGGATGTGCTCTTCAAGCTGGACAGCGCCTGCTCGAAGAAGCATCCGGCGTTCGCGGCGCTCTATGTGGAGGCCTTGACCGACTATTTCGTGTGGCAGGTGGAGCCCAAGGGCTACGTCACGGACGAACTGGCGGCCTATCTGATCAAAAACGTCACGGCGGACGGGCACGTGTCGGCGAAGACGGAGCTCGAACTCGTGCTCAACGTCGTGCACTGGGCGTGTCAGGTTCCGGGCGATCTGGCCGCGCTGGTGATCGACGCGGTGCGCCAGAGCGTGATGCTCTCGCGTGAGACGGTGTTCGGCGCGAACCGCCCGCAAGTCGCGATCGGTGCTGGCGACGTCGCCATTCTCTCGAAGGCCGTGCATGCGCCGGCGGGCGACGGAAGCCTTCTCATCACGCGGCGCGAAGCCGAAATGCTGTTTGCGTTGAACGACGCGACGGGCGCGGGTCACAACGATCCGGCGTGGACGGACTTCTTCGTGCGCGCGATCGCGAACCATCTGCTCAATCCGATGAACCCGCCAAAGGTGCCGACGCGCGACGAGGCGGTGGCGCGAGAGAAATGGCTCGATGAGCGCGGTTCTGTCGGCCAGTTGCTCAATGGCGTGGCGACGTCGCTCGCGCGCGGCAACGTGCCGTTCGCGCAAGTGTGGGAAGAGGTCGATCCGTTCGGCGCGGCGGCCGCTAAGAAAGAAGCTGCGGCTGAGACGAAGGCGGTGGCTGAGCGGCTGGCGCGCGAGCAGGTCGATGCGGAGGAGGCCAAGTGGGTCGCCGCTCGCATCTTGGCCGACGGCGCAGTCGATGAGAACGAGATCGCGCTGCTGGCGTTCTTAAAGAAGCATGCGCACGCGATCGATCCGGCGCTCGATGCGGTGATGAAGCGCGCGGGGCTCTAAGCCCTTAGTGTCTCTCGCCGCCGCCCTGTGCTAGAAGCCGCGATTCGGCTTTGAAACGGCGATGAGATATGGCGACCTACGACTTCGATTTGGTGACGATCGGCGCGGGCTCCGGCGGGG
The DNA here is from genome assembly GCA_013140995.1 of Alphaproteobacteria bacterium. Classification (GTDB taxonomy): domain Bacteria; phylum Pseudomonadota; class Alphaproteobacteria; order Micropepsales; family Micropepsaceae; genus SZUA-430. Next base: position 3,984 of record JABFRX010000120.1, read on the forward strand.
TCCGCGCGACGCGTATGGCCGCGCAGTACGGTGCGCGCGCGGCCGTCGTTGAGGAATATCGCGTTGGCGGTACCTGCGTGATCCGCGGCTGCGTGCCGAAAAAGCTGATGGTCTATGCCAGCCGCTTCTCTGAAGACTTCGCGGACGCCGCGGGCTTTGGCTGGCACGTGCCGCACGCGACGTTCGATTGGGCCACGCTGATCGCGAACAAGGACCGCGAGATCGCGCGGCTTGAAGGGCTCTACAAGAAGAACCTCAGCGGTGCCGGCGCGACGTTGTTCGAGGACCGCGCGGTCATGCGCGATCCGCATACTGTGCATCTTCTAAAGGCCGACAAGACGATCACGGCCAAGCACATATTGATTGCAACTGGTGGCCGCGCTTGGGTGCCGGAGGATGTCGAGGGTAACGACCTCGCGATCACGTCGAACGAGGCGTTTCATCTGGAGGCGCTGCCGAAGGCGGTGATGGTGGTCGGCGGGGGGTACATTGCGGTCGAGTTTGCGGGCATCTTCAAGGGGCTGGGATCGAAGACGCTGCTAGTGCATCACGGCGACGAAATCTTGCGCGGGTTCGATCACGAAGTGCGCGAGCGCATGCGGCACGAGTTGCAGAAGCGCGGCATCGACGTGCATTTGAAGTCGGTCGTGGCTTCGATCAAGCCTGAGGCGGGGCGCAAGCGGGTGCGGCTCAAAGACGGCACGGAGCATGTCGTCGACGAGGTGATGTTCGCGGTTGGGCGGCGCGCGAATACAGGTGCGCTCGGACTCGAACATTGCGGCGTGGAATTGACGGACAAACGGGCGGTCAAAGTAGACGCTTATTCGCGCTCCTCGCAGCCGCACATCTACGCGGTCGGCGACGTCACGAACCGCGTGAACTTAACACCGGTCGCGATCCGCGAAGGTGCTGCGTTTGCCGACACGGTGTTCAACGACCGCCCGACGGCGGTCGATCACGCGGACATCCCGACGGCCGTGTTCGGGACGCCGGAGATCGGCACCGTGGGTCTTACCGAGGAGCAGGCACGGGCATCTCACTCGAAAGTCGACATCTACAAGACGGCGTTCCGGCCGATGCGCGCGACGATGTCGGGGCGCGATACGCTGATCTTCATGAAGCTCGTGGTCGATGCCGCGAGTGATCGCGTGCTCGGCTGCCACATCATGGGCGAAGCTGCGGCGGAGATGATCCAATGCGTGGCGATCGCGGTGAAGATGAAGGCGACGAAGCGCGACTTCGACGCAACGGTCGCGCTGCATCCGTCTGCGTCGGAAGAGTTGGTGCTGTTGAAGACGAAGTCGTGAGCTACTCGGCAGTGCGCCAGCCCATGATGGCGAGTGCGTTACCGTCGGGGTCTTTGAAGAAGCGGAGTGCGTGTTCCTTGCCTTCCGCGCGCTGCACGATTTCGGCGTCGCGGTCGAACTTGAGGCCGCGAGCGATGAGAGCCGCTTCCGTCGCGTGCCAATCGCCAGCGTCAAAGTAAATGTAGCTGTTGTTCTGAAGCGGGCCTTCGTGCTGCGCCTGGCCGATCATCAGGCGCGTGCCGCCAGCATCGAAAAAGGCCATGCCCGAGACCTCGAACATCAGCTTGAGGCCAAGAACATCGCGGTAAAAGGCAACCGCTTTCGGAAGGTCACGGGTCGTGAGCGCGATTTGCGCGATCTTTGAGAGGGACATTGAGAGGCTCCGAGTTGGCCTCTCTTAACCCGCCTACCGCCAAAAAGAAAACGGCCCGCCGGTGAGGGCGGGCCGCTTGGAGAAAGCGAGCGGTTGTTACGGTGCGCTGCCGCGCGGGACCGTCACGAACGGTACGGACGAGCCGGGCACGAACGTGGTCGGCAGTTTGCCGTCCCACTTTTCGGCGGCCGTCAATGCGACGTAGCCGGGGTTGTCCCGCAGCGCGCCGGCCTTGGCTTGAATGGCGGAGGCTTCGGCTTCACCCTTGAGGCGGATGGCATCGGCGTCGGCCTTGGCCGCGGTGATACGGGCCGTGGCGTCGGCCGTCGCTTGGACGACCACGCGTTCGGCGTCGACCTTTTTCTGCTCAAGCTCTTGCTTGGCCTTGCGAACGGCGGCTTCGGCTTGAGCGGCGCCTTCGATCGCCGCTTCGTACGTATCCGAGAAGTCGATGTTTTCGATCTGAACGGTTTCGATAATGATCGACGATGGGATGCTTTGACGGATCGCGGTTTCGACCTCTTCGCCGAGCTCTTTGCGCTTGTTGACGATCTCGCGCGAGTCATAGCGGCCGAAGACTTCTTTGAAGCGCTTGCTTACGTTTGGGTTGATGATCGTGTCGACGAACGTTGCGCCGTAGCGGGAGTAGACCTCAATCGCCTTTTTCGGATCGACGGCATAGTTCACGGACACCTTTACGTCGGCGACCTGCGTGTCCTTGGAATAGGAGTTGAGCGACGGCGGACTAAACTTCTGCGACCGCGTCGGCAGCAGGACGACACGCTCCATGCCTGGGATGACGATGTTGATGCCGGGGTAGAGCACGTCGACCGCCTGGCCCCAGCGCAGCTTTACGCCGACGTCGCCTTGGTCGATCGTGCGGAACGGCCACAGTAAAAAGATCGCCACCGCAATGACGATCAGAATAACCAGCGGCACGCTCAGGAAATTCGGAAACCCGCTTGGCATACGGCCGCCTGGGCGCTGCGTGAATACGTTCGACATGAAGTCTCTCCTCGATCTCACTACCCATCCCCAGTGGGCCGGACGGGGCCACGCATGTGGGGGTGAGGGGGTTCGCATTCAATTGTGCACGGGAGGGATGAAATGGTTGATAATAGTTGCAATTGATACTATGTTGCCGCCCGAAACCGCCTCGAGGGGTATGAAAAATGGCCGATTTGTTTGAGAATCCAATGGGAACGGATGGGTTCGAATTTATCGAATACACCGCCCCCGACACTGCTGCATTGGGGCGCTATTTCGAGAGCTTGGGCTTTCGCGCGGTCGCCAAGCACCGCTCCAAGAACGTCACACTCTATAAGCAGCACGACGTCAACTTCATCGTGAACGCCGAGGGCGAGAGCCACGGCGCGCGGTTTGCGAAGGCGCACGGGCCGTCGGCTTGCGCGATGGCGTTTAGGGTGCGCGATGCGGGCAAGGCTTACGCGCGGGCGATTGAGCTTGGTGCGAAGCCGGCGCACGGCAAGATCGGGCCGATGGAACTCAACATTCCGGCGATCGAAGGCATCGGCGGAAGTTTCATCTATTTCGTCGACCGCTACGGGCCGGGGACGGTTTCGATCTACGACATCGATTTCGTGCCGACGGACGTGACGCTTGGCTTCCGGCACGAGGGCGTGGGGTTGGTCGAAGTCGATCACGTCACGCACAACGTCTATCGCGGCAACATGGACGTGTGGTCGGGCTATTATGAGCGGCTCTTCAATTTCCGCGAGATCAAGTATTTCGACATCGAGGGGAAACTCACCGGCCTGAAGAGCCGGGCGATGACGAGCCCGTGCGGGAAGATTCGCATCCCGATCAACGAAAGCAACGACGACAAGTCGCAGATCGCGGAGTACCTCGCCGAGTACAAAGGCGAGGGCATTCAGCACATCGCGCTGTCGTCGGACAACATCTATGAAACTGTGGAGCGGCTGCGCAAAGGGCATGTCGCGTTTCAGTCGACGATCGAGACGTACTTCGAAGGCATCGACAAGCGCTTGCCGGGGCACGGTGAAGACACCGCACGGCTGAAGCGCAACCAGATCCTGATCGACGGCGCGCCGCATGACGGCAAAGGGTTGCTCTTACAAATATTCACCCAGAACGCGATCGGGCCGATCTTCTTCGAGATCATTCAGCGCAAAGGCAACGAAGGCTTCGGCGAGGGCAACTTCCAAGCCCTGTTCGAATCCATCGAGCTCGACCAAATCCGGCGCGGGGTCTTGCAGGTATGAGCAAGAATTGGATCAGTTTTCCTAAGGTCGAAGGCAACGCATCGCGGCAAGCGCACGCGGATTTGCCGGAGGGAACGTATGAGCGCGAGCTGGGCCGTGAAGGCTTCTTCGGCCCCGCGACGCATATGTATCATAAGCATATGCCGACGGCGTGGACGTCGTTCTCGGGGCCGTTAAAGCCGCGCGCCTATGACACGACGAAGTTCTCGGGGTTCGGGCCGTCGCCATGGTCGGCGAAACCGTTGCTCGGCAATGCGCATGTGAAGATGCGCGTGTGGCATGCCTCGGGTCCGATGCAAGAACTTGCGCGTAACAGCGACGGTGACGAGCTCTTGTTCGTGCATAGCGGCACCGGTGATCTCTTTTGCGATTTTGGGCATATGGCGTTTCGCGACGGTGACTACATTGTGTTGCCGCGGGGGACGATGTGGCGGATCGAGCCGAAGGGCGACTGTTCGCTGCTGCTGATCGAGGCGGTGAACAACGCCTACCGGCTGCCCGACCGCGGGATGCTGGGCGAGCATGCGCAATTCGATCCGGCGGTGCTGGACACGCCGAAGATCGACGACCGCTTTTTGAAGCAACAAGGCGATGCGGAATGGAAGGTTGCGGTTAAGCGGCGCGGGCAAATTTCAACGATCGTCTATCCGTTCAATCCGCTGGACGCGCAAGGGTGGAAGGGTACGGTCGTACCGGTGAAGCTGAACTGGCGGGACATCCGCCCGATCGTCAGCCACCGCTATCATCTGCCACCGTCGGTGCACACGACGTTCCTGGCCGACCGGTTCGTTGTCTGCACGTTCGTGCCGCGGCCGATCGAAAGCGACCCGGGCGCGTTGAAGGTGCCGTTCTTTCACAACAACGACGACTATGACGAGGTGATCTTCTATCACGCCGGTAACTTCTTCAGCCGCGACAACATCAAGCCCGGGATGGTGACGTTTCATCCGGCGGGCTTCACGCACGGGCCGCACCCGAAGGCGTTCGCGGCTGGCGCGAAGTCGGAGCGGAAGGAAACCGACGAAGTTGCCGTGATGATTGACGCGCGCGATGCGCTCGATCCGGCGGTTGAGGCCGAGGCGGTGGAGGATCGGAGTTACGTGGATAGTTGGCGAGGGGCGAAGTGAAGCTCGCGTCGCTCAAAGGGCCCCGTGACGGCAAGCTAGTTGTCGTTTCGCGCGACTTGAAGCGGGCCATCGCGGCCGATGGAATCGCGCCGTCGCTTCAGATCGCGCTCGATACGTGGGAGCGGTCGGCGCCTCGGCTTGAGCAGGTGTATCGCGAGTTGAACGATGGCGCGCCGATCGGGTCGTTTTCGTTCCGGCCGCAGGACTGCGCGGCGCCATTGCCGCGGGCGTTTCAGTGGGCGGACGGTTCGGCGTACGTGACGCACGTCGAACTGGTGCGCAAGGCGCGAGGGGCGACGATGCCGGAGTCGTTCTGGACCGATCCGTTGATCTATCAGGGCGGGTCGGACAGTTTCATCGGGCCCTGCGACGACATCCTCGCTGCCGACGAAGCGTGGGGCATCGATATGGAGGGCGAGGTCGCCGTGATAATCGGCGACGTGCAAATGGGTATGTCTCCAGCACAAGCGGCGCATCACATTCGTTTGCTGATGCTCGTGAACGACGTCAGCCTGCGCAACCTGATCCCGAAGGAACTTGAGAAGGGGTTTGGGTTCTTTCAGTCGAAGCCCGCGACGGCGTTCTCACCCGTCGCGGTGACGCCGGACGAACTCGGAGGACACTGGCGCGATGGGAAAGTACACTTGCCGCTGCTTATCGATCTCAACGGTGAGCGGCTTGGGTCTCCGAACACCGGTGTCGACATGACGTTTTCGTTTCCGCAGTTGATCGCGCATGTGGCTAAGACACGCGAACTTGAAGCCGGATCGATTATTGGCTCCGGAACCGTGTCGAACGCGGACCGCAAGTCGGGTTCGGCTTGCCTTGCGGAAGTGCGGATGCTGGAGATGATCGAGAAAGGTAAGCCGGAGACGCCGTTCATGCGCGTTGGCGATCGTGTGCGGATTGAGATGAAGCTGCCGGATGGGTTGTCCGTGTTCGGTGCGATCGACCAACAGGTAAAGAAATACGAGGGACCGAAATGAAGCTTTATGACTATGCGTTTTCGTCCGCGGCTTACCGAGCCCGGATCGCACTGAACCTGAAGGGGATAGCGTATGAGCGGGCGGTGATCAGCTTGATCAAGGACGGCGGTCAGCAGCATTCGGCTGCCTACAAGGAGATCAACCCGCAAGCGCTTATTCCGACGCTGGAGGCGGACGGTCACACGATCGGGCAGTCGCTCGCGATCGTCGAGTATTTGGATGAGGTTTATCCGTCGCCACCGCTGTTACCCAGCTATCCAGCGGAGAAGGCGCGGGTTCGTCAAATCGCTTACGAGATCGCGTGCGATATCCATCCGGTCAACAACATGCGCATTCGCGCTCAGTTGAAGGCGATGGGTCATTCCGAAGACGAGATTATGACAAAGTGGTACGCGCACTGGATCACGCTGGGCTTTGCGGCGTTGGAAACGCAGCTGAGCGCGTCGAAGGAGACGGGCAAGTACTGCCACGGCGACCGGCCCACGCTCGCCGACATCTGCCTCGTGCCGCAGATGGCGAATGCGTACCGGTTCAAGGTGCCGGTCGATGCCTTCCCGACACTGGTTCGTATCGACAAAACAGCGCGCGAACATCCGGCGTTCGCGGCAGCCGCACCCGAGAAGCAGCCCGATGCGGCCTGAGCGCAAACCTGCGGGCGAGGGGCTGCTCGTTCTCGAGCACTTCTTGCCGTACCGGTTGTCGGTGCTGTCGAACACGGTCTCCGGGCGGATCGCGAAGTGCTATGAACGCCAGTTTCAACTGACGATCCCGGAGTGGCGCGTGATGGCGGTACTTGGGCGGTTTCCGGGTCTAACCGCGGCTGAAGTCACCGAGCGCACGGCGATGGACAAGGTGCAGGTCAGCCGGGCGGTTGCGCGGCTGAAAAAGACTGCACGGATCGAGCAGCGCGCGGTCGAAGGCGATCGGCGTGCGCGGCATCTGTTTCTCACCGCTGCAGGGCATGAGGTTTACTCGGAGATCGTGCCACTGGCCCGCGAGTATGAGCGGCGTGTCACGCAGGATTTGAGCGCTGTGGAGCGGGCGCAGTTGGAACGATTGCTCGACAAGCTCACCGCGGCAGCGATGAAGCTCTAGGCCCTTTGTTATCCCACTGCCTCGCGGCGGCGGCGTTTTCGTTTTGAGGCGTTCGGGGCTTTGTCGGCTAGCGCGTAGGTTCTTTCGCGCAGGAATTCCATCAGTTGTTTGCGGTCTGGGATCGCTTTCAGTTGTTCGTAGGGGATGCGTTCGCCAATTTGGATGACCATGTCGTGGCCGATGCGGTCGTGGACCTCTTTGAACAGTAGGGACAGGCGCAGCGTCATCGAGACGTGGCTTGCGATTTGGAACAGGCGCGAGTTCTGGCCGCCGAAGAACACAGGAACGACGGGCGCTTTGCCTTGCACGATCATGCGGGCGGTGAACGTTTTCCACTCGGGGTCTTTCGCTTTGCGCGCGAGGACTGTCGGCGTCGTCGAGACGGTGCCGCCGGGGAATATGATCAGCACGCCGCCGTTTTCGAGGAGCGCTTTGGCTTCGGCACGCGATTTGATGTTGGTTTCGATGGCCGCTTTCGACTCTTCGAAATCGATGGGCAGCAGCGCGCTTTTTATTTCGTCGATGCGATTGAGGAGCGCGTTGGTCAGAATTTTGAAGTCCGGGCGGATGCGGGCGACAAGCCAGCAGATCATGATGCCGTCGAGCACGCCGAACGGGTGGTTGGCGACGATGATCGCCGGACCCTTCGCCGGGATTTGAGCCAGCTGATTTTCGTTCAGGACGATGTTCAGTTGCAGCTTGCGTATGGCGGCGTTCCAGAAACTTTCGCCTTGGCGCGGGTTTCCCTGGAAGTCCTCATACATTTCCTTCAGTTCGGGCTGGCCGGACATACGCTCGATCGCGCGTATGACCAGTCGCTTGAAGGCGGGATCGTTCGGTGAGGCGTAAGAGAACTTATCGACTTCGGCAGCCATGGGGTTCTTGGGACTCAAGTTATTTTGGTATCTTGCCTAAAGCTTTGTTCGATGGCGAGCGGAGGCTACGCCGCAGATCTCTTCAACGTTCCTGTCGCCAGCATGGGGATCAGGAAGCCTACCGCGAGGGCGGTGTTGGCAATGACGTTGAGACCAAAACCTGTTGCTATCGAGAGTGCGCTGTCGATGACGAACCAGGCTGCGAGACCTGCGGCGATCGCAATCCAGAACGTCCTTCCTTTTTCGCCGAGGTCGATGACCGCCGGTAGCATCAGGAGAACGGTGACGCCCCAACCGATCGTTACTGCGCCTAAGACGCCTTGACTGAAGCGCGTTGGTGCATCGAAGGTGAAGGGGGCGGGGCCTTGGAGGCTTTCGTAGATCAAGCGGATGGGGCTCGAGGTCGCATCGAAAGCGCCGCCCGCGATGACGAAGCCAAACACGATAACGCTTGTGGCCCATACGATGAGCCAGGTCCGCCAGAAGGGCGACATGACAATCCTCCGCAATCCTAGGTGCTTAGGATTACCCGAAGGCCTTCACTCTGTCAGCGGGTACTCCGCCCACAACTTCGTTTCGTGGCGATAAGCGGCGATCAAGTCGGCTAGCCGTGCAGGTTTGTAGCCGCGCCGCGCGTTTTCGGCGCCGATTTCCCACATCGCTTTGTACTGCTGCATGAGTGCCCGGTAGGCTTCTGGCAACGTCGTTTTGCGGTCCCAGATGTGAGTGGCTTCGGCGCCGGCGCCGTTGATTTCGACGATTTTGAAGTTTTGGCCAGCCTGCAGATCTTCGATGGTGCCGAAGCGTACGTCGAAACGGCCGAAGTAGAATTCCTTCACGTCTTTGGCGATGCGGTCGAAGGCGTCGGTCATCGCCTCGGTGATCAGGTGGTTGCCGTTCCGGAAGATCGTGCCGCGGCTGTGGCTGCCGGCATAGGCAATGCGGAACGGCTGGCCCTGCGGCACGATCCAATCGAGGCGGTCTTTGTGCCGGGGTAGGTAGATGTGTTGCAGCCGGCCAGCGCGCGGGTCGTGTTCGATCAGGTGGCGTAGTGTCGATTTGCCGTCGCCGAAGACATAGGGAAAGTACTTCAGCGTGACGGAGGTGATGCGGCCGCGCTGTTCGCTGGGTTTGCGGATGTAGAAGATTCCGGCTTCCGCTTCGTGATCGATGAGTGTTTGGAAGACAATGCGTTCGCCAGGTGGGAAACCGTCGAGATATGTCTGTAGTTCCTGCTCGGTACGCACGCGGCGGACGCCTGCGCCACGGCAGCCGAGATCGGGTTTGGCGATGAAGGGAAATGCTAGCCCTGCTTGTCTTGCGGTTTGCACTGCTTCTGCGGCGGTTGAGGTTTTGGTGCGCGTGAAGACGGCCCAGGGAGCGATGAAGTGTCGGGCGTGTTCGCCTGCTTGATCGAATACGGCAGCTTTCGAATCGCCGATCCAGCCGCCCATCGGAAACAGCGGGTTCGAGATCGTGGGCAGCGTGAATCGGAAGCCGTGCTTGATGGTGAGCCAGAGCCAATAAGCGCACATCGGCGTGTAGAAGTATTTTTGCGGCCAGAACTCGAAGAACGAGATTTGCTCGCCCGACATATCGAGCGGCGGCATGCCGGCGTGCGGTTGACGGATTTCGAGGCGGGCCGCGTCAGCCATCGCGGCCAGCCGGCGTGAAGCGTTGGACGATATAGGGCGCTGCGAGTACGAGGGCAGCGAAGACCGCAGCAATGGCCCAGCGCCACTCGCCTAAATACTTGACCGTCATCACGCCGAAGAAGAAGACAGCTGAGAAGAGAAGCGTCGTCCAGACGATGCCTGCCGCAGCGGCGACAAGCGCGAATGGTACGAACGGCAGGTTCAAAAACCCACTCGACGTGTAGGTGGGCAGGCGGAGACCCGGCATGAAGCGTGCGCCGATGAGGGCCGGGATATAGCGCCGCTTCAGCCATGCGCGGCCCTTTGCCATGCGCTCGTCGCCGATGAAGCGTTTGGCCCAGCGCTGAGTGCGCGCTGCGGCGCCGAGGCCGTAAAGCAAACAGTCACCGACGAAAATGCCGGTAATGAGCGCGGTCAGCGCCAGAGACGGCGTGATCATATTGTCGGCGGCGAGGAGCGCGGCAGCGACCGTTGCCACGTCTTCCAGGATGAACGTCGCCAGCACAATGGCGGCGGCGATCGCCCATGGGTTTGACCCCAGCGCGAGCAACAGCGTGCCGGTGTCATCGATCACGGCGTTTCCATCATGGCAAAGGCTTTCGCGATGGCGGCTTCAACCTTGTCCTTAGAGTTCCATGGCAGGAAGTGGTTCTGGCCGTCGAGGGCAGTGACCTCCATCGCCTTCGTGCCGGTCAGATGCTTCTTCATGAAGTCGACATTGGCGAAGGGCACGAGATCATCTTTCGTTCCGTGAACGATCGTGACCGGGACCTTGATTGAAGCGAGGCGCGGGGCGAGGGCCGCGAGTTGCGGCTCGAGCGCGATGATCTCGCGGTTCGCGTTGCGGATCATGCGGGGGAGCAGCGCGCGGACCGGCCAGGTGTCGCCGACATACTGGATGAACGGCACGCTTTCCTGCGCAGGGTCGAGCGAGCCTGCGACGATGACGAGCGCTGCGACAAGGTCCGGGTCATCGGCGGCGACTTGCGCGATAATCGGCCCGCCGAGCGAGTGACCGACGAGGACGGCGGGCTTGGCGCCGTTCGCGCGGATGATGGCGGCGATGGCGGCGGCTTGCTCGGCGAGTGAGGTGACGGCGTCATCCGGGCCGCTCCGGCCGAAGCCCGGGCGGTCGATCGCGACATAGCGGTAGCCC
>JABFRX010000044.1 GCA_013140995.1 Alphaproteobacteria bacterium
GCGCGCGAAATCGCCTATCTCCCACAAGGCGGCGAAGTCCATTGGCCCCTTACCGTACGCAACATCGTAGCCTTGGGCCGCCTGCCGCACGCACACCGCTTCGCTGCCAAGAGCGACATCGACGAAGCCGCCATCGCCCGCGCCATGCAAGCCTGCGATATCGCCCACCTCGCCGACCGCCCGGCGACGTCGCTGTCAGGCGGCGAGCGCGCCCGCGCACTGCTCGCCCGCGCGCTCGCCAGCGAAGCAAAGATCATCCTCGCCGACGAACCCTTCGCTCAACTCGACCCGAGCCACCAGCTGCACGCGATGGAAGTGCTGAAGGCGGCAGCCGAAGCCGGCGCGCTCGTCATCGTCGTCCTCCACGACCTCTCGATCGCCGCCCGTCATGCAACACGCGTGCTACTCCTCTCGGAAGGCCACGTCGCCGCCGACGGCCCACCAACGACAACCCTCGTCAGCGAAACCCTCCGCAAAACCTTCGGCATCGACGCCTTCATCGGCGACCACGCGGGAGCGCCTGTGATCCTGCCCTTGAGACGCCGAGCCTAGTCGCCGCCACAACTTGCTTGGTTAGAGGTGAAACCGTTCCGGCGCCGCGCTAGGGTCGAGACAATGTGCAGAGGATCGTTTCGTGGATCTCACCTCAAGAACCAAAACGCTTAAGAAGCTTCTCGACGCAATGCCCGGTGCTGTCGCGGATCCCTATATCCCGCCGCGCGCCACTGAGCCGCTGATCTTGATGTACAAGGTGATGGGCAAGGTCTTTGCCATCCTCTCGGTCCGCCGCGAAGAGTACGTCATTGTGAAATGCGAGCCGCCGCTGGCCGACATTCTCCGGCAGCAATACACCGGCATCGGCCATCGCTCACATCTCGACAAACGTTTCTGGATCAGCATCAACCTCGACGCCGATGTGCCGCTCAACGAAGCAAAAAGCCTCACCAAGCGTTCCTACGCACTGGTCTGTCAGGGCCTCACGCGCAAACAGAAAGCCGAACTGGCGACGCGGCCTGCACGGCAACTACCAAAACCCAAACGAGCCAAGCCAAGGCGTAAAGTCAAGGATCGCTAGCCGATGTCCGAATTTTTCACCGTCTATGTGAAGCTTCTCGAAGAAGGAACCGATGTCTGGCGCCCTGTTCAGGCGCGACGCCTTCTCGACCAACGCTTTCTGCTCGTGGGGAAGCCCGAAGATAACGAAACGTGGGAGTTCCCATCCGGCGCCACCGTGATTTGCGAGCATCGCGAACTCAGCGGTGGAACTTGTGAAGTTGCCGTTCGATTGGCGAGCTAAGGCTCACCGCTTCACCCGCGTCATCGCCTCGTCGAGGATGATCCCGATCAAATCCTCATACTTCCGCCCCAGCATCCGCCACATAATCGGCAAATCCGACGTCTGCTCGTTGATGCCGGCGAGCGGGTTCACTTCCAGGAAATAGACCTTGCCGTCGGAGCCTGCGCGCAAGTCCGCGCGACCCGCATCGCGGCACCCCAGCGCCGTCCACGCGGCAATCGCCACGCGCTTCGCCTCCCGCCCGAGCGCGTCGGTCGCAATCGTGTAGGTCACGCGGTCTTCGTAGTTCTCTTTGTTCGACAGCGAATAGAGCCCGGGCTCCGCTTTCTCGCCCAGGTGAATTTCCATCGCGGCCACCGCGCGCGTTGTCGTGCCGGACCCAAACAGGCCGACGGTGAACTCGCGGCCCGTCAAATAGGGCTCCACCAACACCGGCTGCCCGTGCTTCTTCAAAAGGTCGAGCACCGCGGGCTTCAGCGCCGCAGCATCGCGCACGATCGAACGCGGCGTGATGCCTTTGCCCGTGCCCTCGGCAACCGGCTTCACGAACAGCGGATAGGGCAGGGCGACCCGTGCGATGTCGGCCTCGCGCTCGACCACCGCAAACGGCGCCGTCGCGACACCAGCCGCTTGCAGCACCGCCTTCGTGTAACCCTTGTGCAGACATAGCGTGAGCACGCCCGCATCCGCAAACGTGCAGGGAATGTCGTAGGCTTCGAGCAGCGCGGGGACCTGCGCCTCGCGCGCAATCCCGCGCATGCCTTCGGCGATGTTGAACACGAGATCCCAGCGGTCGCCTTTGGCCAGGCGCGCAACCAGAGCCTTCACATTGCCGATGCGATCGACGTCATGCCCGTGGCTCGCGATCGCGCGCGCAAGCCCCGCGATCGTATCTTCCTTGTCGAACTCGGCTGTCTCCTCGAGGGAGTAGCCTTCCTTCAGGTAGTCCGACCGCAAATCGTACGTCAAACCAACGCGCATCACGCCTCACCAATGTCGCTCGCGAATCGAAGTCCGCGTTCGCCGCTAGTGTAGCGCGTCACGCGAAGAATCAACGCTGGCGCGAAAGCAAGGCAGAAAGAAGAAGGTTTCACCACCAAGCACACCAAGGGCACCAAGACTCATCAAGAGCGCGAATCCGCGCGCGATAGCGCGCAGCGGAACGGATGAAAGGCGCTTCGCGCCGAAGTAAGGCATGTGCCTCTTGGTGAAACTTGGTGCTCTTGGTGTGCTTGGTGGTGAAATCTTTCTTCACAGCCTATCCAACAAAAAGGAGTTCAGAACACTAACTCTGCCCGCCATCGCACCGCGCGATCGCACCCGTCGTGAAGCTCGACGCGGGGCTCGCGAGATAGAGCGCCGTCGTCACGATCTCCTCCGGACGTCCAGGCCGGTTCAGCGAGTTGTGCGCTGTGCGCCGCACTTCCTCGCTCCACGCCTTGGAAATGTCGGTGAGAAACGGCCCCGCCGAAATCGCATTCACGCGCACCTTCGGCCCGTACTCGCGCGCCAGCGACACCGTCATCGCGTTCAGCGCCGCCTTCGCGCCGGAATAGGGCACGACCGCGGGCAGCGGCACGAGCGCGCCTGTGGACGAAATGTTGATGATCACCCCACCGTCGCCGTCCGCCATGCGCTTGGCGACGTTCGCCGCCAGCCGGAACGGCCCCTTGAAGTTCAGCGAAACGATCTTGTCGAACCACTCTTCCGTCACCTCGTGCGAGGGGATCGCGGGCGACATGCCGGCGTTGTTGACGAGAATATCCACCCGCCCGAACGCCGCGTAGGCAGCCTCAGCCAGTTGATCCATCTCGCTCCACTTGCTGGCGTTGACGGCGATGGCAACCGCGCGCCGCCCCATCGCGCGAACCTCCACGGCGGCGGCCTCGCAAGCCTCGATCTTGCGGCTTGCGATGATCACATCCGCCCCGCGCGCGGCGAACGCGCGAACCATCTGCAAGCCCAACCCCCGCGACCCGCCGGTCACGAGAGCAATCTTGCCCGTCAAATTGAAAAGGTCGTCCACGCTGGGCCTCGAAAAGGAAATGGTGACCCCGAGACGATTCGAACGTCCGACCTACAGATTAGGAATCTGCCGCTCTATCCTGCTGAGCTACGGGGTCATTGCCCTGACCAATCAACCACTTGCCCCCAATTCTCGCAATCTCATTCTGACAAATTTTTCGTCCCCTATTCTGACAAATTCCCTCCTTTCGTTCTTTGCGCGGTGCGCAGCTTAAGACGCTTCCGGGCGAGGTTTATCGCCTGCGGGTTTGTTCGCTTGGTGTAGATCGACAGCACGCCGCGCGTCTTGTGACCGCCACCAGACAGCATTTCCGAGTCAGTCGCACCGGCATCTCCGGTCTCGGTGAAGCCGCCATGCCTGAATGATGCGAACGTGATCGTCTTGGGCAGGTCGGTCGCGTCGAGAATCTCGCGGCAGAGCTTTCCGAAGTAGTCAACCGTATAGGGTTGGTGGGGTAGGGGCTTCCTGCGCCTCAAGTCCGGCTTGTCGCGCATGACCATCAGGGTCCCCCGCGCAGGCGTTATGGCGATTTGCGCTTCGACCTCGGGGAACAGCGAGGACCCAGATTGCGGATCCTTAAGCGCAAGCCAGATGACGTTTTCCTTCTCGCCCTTTCGCCGGTTACGATTCTTGTAGTGACGCACCTTCACGCGGGCACCCGGCTCATAGTCGCTCCACACCATGCGACCGAGAATGTCGATTTCGCGCTGATACCAATGGTAGGTGATCAGTGCGGCGAGTGCGATGCTGGGATGACCGAGTTCATTCGCCTTCGCGACAAACGTTTCGAGCTGCTCCAGTGTCCCGTATTCCGTCTCACGACCGGTGGAGCCTGTCCCTTTCACCTTCCTAAACGGGTTGGCTTCAGAAACGACGATCGCGTTGTAGTGGTGAGCAACATTCCACGCACGCCGCATCGCTCTAATTGCGTGCGTGGCGGTCGTTACCCTGCCACCTTTGCCGCCATCGCGGAGTTTCTTGAATAGTTTATCGACATGGTGAGGCAGGATTTCGCCAATCGGCGTGTCCCCGAACCGCATGCCGGATTTGCGCCGATGCTCCGCAATGAGTTCTAAGCCCGAGTCGTAGTTCGTTCGCGTCGTCGCGTCGATATCTTCGAGATATTCATCAGACGTTTGAAATTCCGCGATCACCCAGTCGATCGTTCCGACGCGCGCGACTTTCTTCTGTTCGTCGGGTCCCGGGTCTTTGTTCGCCGCCCGCCACGCCTTGAACAGATCATTGTAAGCGGCAGCCTTCCTTTTCGCCGCACCGTAGTCCTTGCCGAGGTCTGCCCGATGCAGCTTGCACCCTTGTTCCGTCGCCCATGTCGGCAAATTCCAGTAGTAGGCGATGACGCCACCCTTCAGCGGCTTCGCAATCATGTACTTCGGCCAGCACGGAGGCTTCTTGCTGCGCATCACAGATCATCATCTAGGCTGACTGTCGCCTTCAACCCAAGAATCGTAGCGTCGAGATCAGCTTTCCGCCATCGCAATCGACAGCCTCGAAATCGCACCGCACTCGGGTAAACGCCGTCCTGTACCTTCCGCAGAAACGCCCTTCGATCCACTTCATCAAGGTATGCTGCGGCCATATCGGCGTGCATCAGCGCGGGCCAGGACCCTGCTAACGGATACCGCGGTTCGTTGTTGGCGGCTTTCGCCACCTGACTCCCACTTCGCGATTGATCTGCGACCAGACGAGGCTATGAAAATAGCTCCTTTGAGGAAACAGCCCTTTCGTTGCCGTACTTGCGCCGTATAGCGCCAAGCAACCACGTCGCACTGCGCAAGGTCGCCTACGAACCTAGTGAGATCTCCATTGCCCGTGGCAAGCGAGGCTGTCCCTGAAGTCATCACCATCAACCTATGGCCGCAGGTTACTGATGGCCTGATCGGATCATGACACACCGCGCGAGCGGCCATGCTTCGAGGCGATCATAAGCATGGGTTCCGTGCCGTCGTCGTCGGTTATGTCGATCGCAAAGCCGCTCTCCGTGAGCGCAGCGATCACCTCGGGAATGCAACGGAAGCGGTAAACCTCCGACGGGAACGACCGCACCGCGGCTTCATCGGCGTTGGTTCGAAAGACCAGGGCGAAGCGTCCGCCTGGCTTCAGCACGCGTGCGATCTCCTGCAACGAGGCGTCGAGATTTTCCCAGAAGTAGACGACATGGACGCACAGCGCCTTGTCGAACGCGTTATCGGCGAACGGCAACGCGTCGGCGCGGGCGATCACGACATCGACCCTATGCGCTTTCACGAGCCCTTGGTTCCGCTCAACCGCGATCTCGGTCATAAGTGCGGAAGGATCAGCGCCCACCACGCGTCCTTTCGAGGCACGCGCCGCCAAGACCGCCAAGCCCCGCCCGGGTCCGCAACCGACGTCAAGGATGTGATCGTTAAGCTGGACATCAAGCCCATCGATCGCGCGCTTGTTGACGGCAAACGTTTCGTGCGCCATGACGAAGGCGACGAAGCGTCCGAGCAGCCCGCTCGCGTGCCGTGCTTGCTCGGCGATTAAGCGCGGTCTACGCATTGCCCGCCTCGTACGGTTCGGCAAGGCGCGCGCACTTGGCAACGTCGGCGACACGCGCTTGATAATCCGGATGCTCCGTTCCCATCGCGCGGTCCCACCACGAAAAATAGAGACCGAAATTGCTGCGCGAATCCTGGTGATGCAGGTCGTGGTGCGTCGTGGTGTTGAGCCAGCCGAAGAGCTGCGATGGCCGGCCCGACACCGGCGACAGCTCGACGCCGGCATGTCCCATGACGTTGCGCAGGATCTGCCACGTCACGAACGTGAACACTGCGAGATCGTGCATTGGCACGAACGCGAGCCAGAGGGGTACGAACGCGACCATGACGATGGCTTCGGGCACGTCGAACGCATAGGCGCTCCAGGGCGTGGGCGTCTTGGATTTGTGATGCGTTCGGTGGAACAGCCGGAAGAGGCGCGGACGATGCATCGCCCGATGCGTCCAATAGAAGTATGCGTCGTGGGCGACGATCATTGCGAGCAGAGTGAGCGCGAAATAGCTCCAGCCTCGAACCGCGAAGTCTTGGTAGACGGTCAGCCAGCCGGACTTGGCGGCGAGATACGTGCCAAAGCCGGTGCTCGAAAAGACCAACGTTGTGCGTAGAGATGTGAAAATCTCGCGGCGATAGTCGCTCGCGCCGGCGGCGCGCGCCTGGATCTTGCGCGCATTGAAGTAAACACTCCAAAACGCCCAGACGATGAGGCTCACGAGGGCGGCGGTGACGAGGTACCGGCCGATCTCAACGGAAACAATGATCGGAAAGACCGTACTGAATTCGCTCATGATTTTGCTCCAAAGTTTTATATGGGTGAGGTGTTGAGAGCTGAGGGATCGCGTTCATCGGCTACTCCGCCAACGCCGCGCGGCGACGGCGGCGCAGGTGCCACATCAGCAGCGGCCACAGGAGGGGCGACACGAGTTGGGCCGGAATATTCGTTGGGATCGGGTCGGGCACGATGCCGACTTCGTCGAGCGGCTCGTCCAGCGGATGGCGAAACGTACCGAACACGTGATCGAACAGCATCGTGAGCGGCGAGAAATTGCAGGCGCCGTTTGTGTAGTCCTTGGTGTGATGTAGCCAATGGGTTTTCTGCGTCGGAAACATCGCGTGGACGAAACGCGGCAGGTTCTGTGCAAGATTGGAATGATTGAGACTGCCGCCGAACGTCATGAGCGCGGCGATCCAGAGCATCACGCCGGCGGGCGCGCCCAACACGACGAGCGGCGAATAGACAACGAGGGCGCGGATCGTCGCTTCGAGAAAATGTAGCCGAATGCCTTTGAACACCGTCATGCGATCGATGTTGTGGTGCAGCGCATGGATCGGCCACGCGATCGCCCAAGCGTGATAGGCGCGATGCTTCCAATAATCGAAGAAGTCGACGATCAGGACAGCGACCAGAATTTGTCCCCAAAGCGGCCAAGCGGAGGGCCAGAGTCCGAGGTTGCCCTGCGCCGCAAGTTTGCCACCGGCAATCGCGAATAGGACCATCAGCGCGCTGCGGCCGAGCCCGTCGCCGAACACGTTGCCCACGCCGTGGACGACATCGTTGACGACCTGCCCGTCGCTCGTCCAGAGCCACTCCGGCCTGTCAGGAAGCACGAGTTCGAGAGTGGCGATCACCGCCATGTTGACGACGGTCAGCGCGAGCAAGGTCAGCCCGGGATCGAAGCCCGCGCAAAGGGCGCGGTCGAATGCGACCAACTGACCG
The DNA here is from genome assembly GCA_013140995.1 of Alphaproteobacteria bacterium. Taxonomy (GTDB): domain Bacteria; phylum Pseudomonadota; class Alphaproteobacteria; order Micropepsales; family Micropepsaceae; genus SZUA-430. The sequence continues at coordinate 7,578 of JABFRX010000044.1, forward strand.
ATGAGGATGGCCGGCCAAGTCAACCAGGCGAGGATCGATTTGATGCTAACCACGGATCGCTCCAGCGCCGGGCTATTCCGGCGTCGAGAGATTTGATCCGTGTTCGGGCAGGCTGACTCGCCGCCTTCGAAAAGCGGCTAGCCGATTCCGAAATGGGCTCGCCGAATCTGAAAAAGCCTTTCAGATCAAGGCGGCGTTTCTGTTGGGACTGCCAGCTGATCTAGCGCGTTCGCGCGAAACTCGGACGGTGTCAGGCCAGTCTCGGCCTTGAAGGCGCGGTTGAAGGGCCCGAGGGATTGGAAGCCGGCGTCGAGCCCAATGGTCGAGATGGGAACGTCGCGCTGCCCTGGGTCGGATAGAGATTGCTTGGCGTCGACAAGGCGCCACTGGTTAAGGAAGGCGCTGAAGTTGCGATGACCGAGCTGCTGGTTGATTAGCCGGCGCAATTTGTATTCGGGTACACTCAGCTTGAGCGCGAGCGCCGTAATCGTGAGGGCTTCCTCCCGGTAGACGCGCTCCTCGTGCATGAGGCGCTCAAGCTGGTGTGCGACCTTCTCATCTTCGCCGGAACGCGCCGGCGCTGCTTCTTGCGGAGGAGGCATCGGCCGTGGTTCGGCCGCTGGTGCGAAGAGGTCGAGGTCCGCTTGCAGCAGCGCGCCTATACCTGCCAGGCCTAAGATAAAGAGAATCGCCGCCGCCAGCGGCGACAGCGCATCGGCGGGGCGCCACAGGATTTCGGATGTCTGCACCGCGATGACGGACACGGCATAGAGCGCCGCGGCGGCCAGGATCGGGCCCCGCAGACGGCGCCGTGACTCGACGAGGTCGTTACGCCGTCCGCTCCAGATGACGATCAAGACATGCACCATAAGGACGGCGCCGACGAGATTGTGCGCGAGAAATAGTCCTTTCGCCGCCGCGCCATTCGCGAGCATCGCCCCGGTACCGATCGTGAGCAGAAGCGCCGCCGGTGCGAAACGCACAGGTTCAAGGCGGGGGCGGTCGCCGAACAGTTCCGTCGCAAAGGCCCAGAAAAGACCGGCCCCCATAAAGGAGAAAGCCCAAACCAGAGGCCGGGCAAGGCCGAGCGCTTCGTTGATGGCAGGATGCTGCGTCAACGTGTGCGCCGCCGCGGCAAGGCAAAACAGCACGCCCGTTACGCGCGCCGGCGTGAATGGCGGGCGCGCGATCGCGATTGCGAGTCCGACGAAGGCACCGATGGCGCCGCCGCGCATCAAGACTTCCAGGATGGATGGGTCTCGCAAGAGGGTTAGGGCTGAGGGCATCTGAATCGATTCATCGTGCAGACAAACACTGCACGCTTCAGAAGTCCACGCCTCCCGATCAGCGCTTCGTCACGACCACCTCGAGATATTCGCTGGGCACGATCAGCGTCTCCTTACCGCCGCGATTCATGCGGGTGAGCAGATCGACAAGGTCCGCCTGCAGCGCGCTTTGGCCGTTGGCATCGAGCGCGGCGAATGCGCGGTTCGTGGGGCCGTAATAGGTTTTGAAGACGCTGAGCCAGTGATCGACCGACTTGTAGCGGAAGTTGAAGATCTGCTTTGTCGCCTTCACGTCATGACCGGGAAAGAGATCGGCGAGGTGAGCCTGTGTGCCCCAGAGAGCCGGCGACCTGACGCCAGGCGGTGGCGGCACGTGCTTGCCGATTGTCTTGAACAGCTGACCGATGAAGCCGTCCGGCGTCCAGTTGGCGAGGCCGATGCGGCCGCCCTTGCGGCAGACACGCGCGAGTTCTGCGCCCGATTTCTCATGGTTGGGCGTGAACATGACGCCGAATGTGGAGAGCACGAGGTCGAAGCTGGCATCTGCGAAAGGCAGCGCCTCGGCGTCGGCTTCCTGGAACGTGATGTCCAGGCGCTCGGCGTTTGCGCGCTCGCGGGCGCGCTCCAAAAGCGCGCCGACATAGTCCGTCGATGTCACATGTGCGAACTGGCGCGCCGCTGCGAGCGAGGCGTTGCCGTTGCCTGCGGCAACGTCAAGCACGCGCTCCCCAGCGCGGATGTCGACGGCATCGCAGAGACGTTCGCCGACGAGCTGCAGCGTGGTGCCGACGACAGCGTAGTCGCCGGCGGCCCAGGTGGCCTGCTGGCGCTGCTTGATCGCGGTGAAGTCGGGTGCGGGTGATGGTGTGGTCATGATGCGATTCCTTGTGGGCGGCGGGCGAAGAAGTTGAAAATAATCGACGCGATGCAGATGTCGGTCGTACTGACGAGTGCAGCTACGCCGACAAACATCGCACCGAGTACATAGCCCGCGGTCACTTGACCGCTGGAGAAGAGAAGGGCGGTTGCGATCAGCCAAGCAGTGGCGATCCCGCAAGCGAACCGACGCGGCGCGCGGTTGGGCGGCAATGGCCGCTTTCCCACCAAAAACCTGATCCCGTAATTGTAGATCAGATCGAAAGGATGAAACGGCAGTACCGCGCCCAAGAAGGCGGTGCCTGCCAACGCAAAGAGTATCCAAGGCGAGGCCAGAGCCGTGCCGACAGCCGCGAACGTTCCGCACAGTACGGGTGACCAACGCAGCCACGGCGCTATCTCGGCGAGCCACGCCTCATCGACGTTGAATCCCTGTTCGTGCAGCCGCTGAACTGTGACCGGAGAAATCGTCGTCATTGTTGTACCTCCCTGCTTGGTTTATCCGTCGGCGCGACCAGCCGGGCCGCTTTCGATGGGCAGGCCGTGGGCCGCCCATTCCGGAAATCCGTCTTCGAACCGGCGAATCTTGAAGCCGCGCTCGCGCAGAAGCGCGACCGCTTCAAAGGAAAGAACGCAGTACGGACCGCGACAATACGAAACGATCTCGCGCCCACGTGGAAGTTGCGCGAGGCGTCGCTCAAGGGCTTTGAGAGGGATATTGATGGCCCCCGGCAAATGGCCGAGCGCAAATTCATCTTCAGGCCGCACGTCAAGAAGCGTTACCGACTTCTCACGCAAGCGTTTCACGAGTTCGGTCCGCGACACGGGTTCGAGTGCATCGCGCCCGTGGAAGTATTGCGCGATGACCTGCTGCGCTTCCGCGACATTCGTTTCGGCAACCCGCCGCAGTGCTGCCAGAAGATCGATCACCGATTTATCGGTCAGACGATAGAGGACGTTCTTGCCGTCGCGCCGTGAGGCGACGAGACCCGCGCGGCGCAGCAGCAAGAGATGCTGCGAGGTGTTAGCGATAGAGAGCCCGGCAACGGCGGCAAGCGCCTCAACCGGCCGCTCGCCTTGCCCCACGTGCTCCAAAAGGTTCAGCCGGTGGCCGCTTGCCAATGCCTTGGCGACGATGGCGAACGCGTCGTAGAGCACTGCTTTGGGGTTTCGGGTTGACATTGTTGGGTTAGTCACTCACATATTCAATAGATCAATTGAATGATATCAACCTCGTCGCGATTGTCAAATCGGCCCTATGCGTGACTTTCTTCTGGGTAACGAGCCCGCAATCCGCCTGGCGGCATTCAGCAGTGTGCTTGCGGGCGTCGCACTACTTGAAGCTATCTTTCCGCGTCGCGTGCGGTCAGTAAGCCGATGGATTCGTTGGACGAACAATTTGGGGATGATGTTCCTGAGCACAGGACTTGTGCGCGTCGTGTTTCCGACAGCGGCAATCGGCGTTGCCCTTGCTATTGAGGGTAGCGGAATCGGACTCATTCCGTGGCTGGGTCTGCCCGACTTTGCCGGTGTCATCGCCGCCGTCGTGATCCTCGACCTTGCGATCTATCTTCAACACGTGATGTTGCACGCCGTTCCGCTGCTGTGGCGCTTTCATCGCATGCACCACGCCGATCTCGACTTCGATGTCACCACGGGCGGGCGGTTTCATCCCCTCGAAATAGCGGTGTCGATGGTCATCAAGGTTGCGGTTATCACCGCACTCGGCGCACCGGTCGTTGCCGTTCTCATCTTCGAAGTGCTGCTGAATGCAACATCGATGTTCAACCACGCGAACTGGCGGCTCCCAGCCGGCGTTGATACCGCGCTTCGCCGGTTCGTCGTCACACCGGATATGCACCGGGTCCATCACTCGATCGAACCGGGCGAGACGAATAGCAATTTCGGCTTCAATCTTCCGTGGTGGGATTTTCTCTTTGGCACTTACCGCGCGCAGCCGGCGGCCGGGCATGACGCCATGACCATCGGCATCGTGCAATTCAGACAGCCTCGCGATCTCTGGCTTGATCGCATGCTGATCCAGCCGCTTCGCGACGACGCAGGTCCGTATCCTGTGGGCCGCCGAGAGGATGCATCGTCGTGAAAAGGTCTTTGGCTGCACGATTGGTCTTAGGCGCCGCCCTGCTTGCCGCGGTCACCGCCGCGTTCCTTTTGCGCGAACAGTTCAATTTCGGCGCGGTCACGGCCATCGTCGATAGCCTCGGAATTTGGGCGCCGATTTTCTTTGTGCTTCTGTTTGGCGTTGCGGCCGTGGTCTTTTTCCCTGGTGCGGTGTTCGGTCTTGCTGGCGGTGCGTTGTTCGGGCCGTTCTGGGGCACCGCGTTGAACGTCGTCGGCGGCACGTTCGGAGCGATTCTTGCGTTCCTCATCGCTCGGTACGCCGCGTCCGAATGGATGGCGCAGCGGACGGGCGGCAAACTCAAAGAGTTGATCGCAGGTGTCGAAAGCGAGGGCTGGCGCTTCGTCGCACTGATCCGCCTTGTGCCGATTTTTCCCTACAATCTCACGAACTACACGCTTGGCCTCACGCGCATCTCGTTTGTTCAATACGTCGCTGCGACCTTTGTCTGCATGATCCCGGGTAGCGCGGCTTACGCCTGGCTTGGCTTTGCCGGGCGCAGCGCCACCACAGGCGATCGGGACACGATTTGGTACGGATTGCTCGGGTTGGCGGCACTGGCGATCATCGCATTCTTGCCGCGCCTGTTGAAGCGCCTGCGGCCGGAAAGCGACAAGGGTGAATGCTGGATGGACGTGACCGAACTTTCGGCTGCGCTGCAGCGCGCCGACGAGCCGATTGTCATTGATGTTCGCGAACCCGACGAGTTCGTGGGCGGCCTTGGCCACATCCCCGACGCCGTCAACATACCGTTGGGCGCTATCATTGCTGATCCAAATCAATTCGCGCGCGGCAAGGAGGGCCTATTGGTTCTCGTCTGCCGGACCGATCGGCGTTCGGCTCGTGCCGCTGACGCGGTGAGGAATGTGGGGCTTCGCAGTGTGCGGGTTCTACGTGGCGGCATGGAACGTTGGAACGATCTCGGGATGCCGGTACTGCACTGATACGAGGAGCCGACAAGAGCGATGAAGAGTCTCCTGATCTTAAATGACCCGCCGTACGGCACCGAGCGTTGTTACAACGCGCTGCGCTTGGCGCACGCACTCGCCAAACAAGCGCCGGACGCCGAAATCACGATCTTCCTCATGGCGGACGCGGTCACAGCCGCCCGAAAAGGTCAGAAGACGCCTGAGGGTTATTACAATCTGGAGCGCATGCTCAAACGCGTTCTTCTCGGCAAGGGCCGCGTCCTTCTTTGCGGCACGTGCATGGATGCGCGCGGTATGATGGATGACGATATCACGGACGGCGCGCTCCGCAGCACGATGGACGAACTCGCAGTCATCACGACGTCGGCGGAGCGCGTGATGGTTTTCTAAGTGCCGACCGTTGTCGGATGACGCTGTTGCTAAAGGAGATGACTAACATGATGGGACAATGGGGCTGGGGCATGGGCTTCGGCTGGATTTTCATGATCTTGTTTTGGGGCTTCGTCATCGTGGGCATCGTCGCGTTGATCAAATGGTTCTCCGATCAATCGGGCTCGCGCGGGAGGACGGCGCTTGAGATTCTGCAGGAGCGCTATGCTCGCGGCGAGCTTCAAAAGGAGGAGTACGAACAGAAGAAGCGGGACCTCTTGGGTTGATCGAAGATTTCGACAACATTGGCGCGTTGGTGGCGCCGTCCAGCGGCAGAATTGCCCCGAATATTTCCTGCTTGAAGCTATAGTCGCTGTAGGATGTACCTTCTCAGGAACGATGCCACGTCGCCAAGCGCGGTCACTGTAGCGCATTTGGTCGCGACCTATACCGCGCTCGAAGTACAAATCCGCAGCGAGGAGACCAATCTCGAAGGGATGCACGGCGAGATCTATCGCAACTACTGCGCGCGGGTGCGGCGCTGGCTTTGATGCACATTGGCGTGATTTTTGCGGCATTGCCGGTCGATGCGTCCGCTTAGGATATTTTTTACACTTGACGTTCACGCTGGCTTCGTTCGTGACTGATCGTCCGAATATCCTGTCCCTGGGTTCTATGCGCAGTCTGATTGCCATTGCCGCGTTTCTGTTGGCGCTGTTCGTTGCAGCCGCGCCTGTCGAAGCGATGTGTGGAAGCGGCGGCGAGGCGGCTGTCGCGGCCGGCGCGACACAGAGCGCCGTGGACGTGATCGCGGTCGCAACGGGCGGGCACTGCCAGCATGTGCCGTGCTCCGACTCAACTCACGATCACATGCCCGGCGAGTGCGCGGGGCATTCGTTCGTTGCTACGTTCGCGTTTGAGTCGCCGCGCATTGCGATTGCAAAGCGCCGTGTCGCGTTCACCCATGACAATTTCAACGGGCGCACATTGCTGCCGCCGGTTCCACCGCCGCTAGCCTGACCCGACGCTTGCGCGCGCACGCGCGCATTTTGGCTTCGATGGGTAGGATTAGCGGTAGTTCAAAAACATGTCTCGTTGGACGTATGCGGCGCTTTTTAGCGTCGCGGTGTTGAGTCTTGTAAACGTTCGCGCGGCGGAACCGCCGGTTTCGCTGAACGAAGCGGTGACGCGGGCGTTGAATGCGTCGGCGACGGTCAAGTCGCGCGAAGAACTGATCGGCGGTGCCGACGCCGGCGTTCGCCAGAGTGGCGCGCTGCCCAATCCCGAGGTCCAAGTCGAGTTGGAGAACTTTGCCGGTTCCGGTCCATTCAGGAATTTGGACGACAGCGAGCTGACATTGGGCGTGTCCCAGCGTATCGAGCGTTCGGGCAAGCGCGACGGCCGTGTCGCGGTGGCTAAGGCCGAGCGCGACATCGCCGCGATCGAGCGCGATAAAGCCCGCTTGGATGTCGCGCTCGAGGCGCGGCGCAGTTACTTCGATGTAAGCGCGGCGACCGTGCTGCTGGATGCGGCAAAGACGCGATTGGCCGCGGCGTCGCAGATCGAAGCAATGGCCGTTCGCCGGGTGAACGCAGCGCGCGATCCCATCACAGTCAAACTGCGTGCGGAGATTCAAACCGCTGAGGCGCGGGGCGCGTACGATCGCGCGACGCTGACGCTCCAAAGCGCAAAGAGCAAGCTCGCCTCGCTATGGGGAGATGCCGGCGCGTCCTTCAGCGTAGACGCGAAAGCTCTGTTTTCGACGCCGAAAGTGAGCATGGAGGCGCAACAGGACGCAGCCCCCGATCTGAAGGCCAGTGAAGCAGCAGCACGCCGCGCGGCATCCAGATTCGCCCTTGAGAACGCGAACGCAAGGTCCGATGTCTCTGTCGGCTTGGGCGTGCGGCGGTTCGAGTTCGGCGGCGATCTGGCTGGCGTCGTGTCCGTCTCCGTGCCGATCGCGATCTTCGATGGAAATGAAGGCAACATCGAACGCGCCGCCGCCGAACAGCGCGCGGCCGACCTCGATCTGATCCAAGCCAGGCGCCGTTTGCAACGCGATGTACTGACCCTTCAGGCCGATGCGACGCGTGCGCGCGCCGAGGCGATCACGATCCGCAAGGAACTTCTGCCGCGCGCCGAGGCGGCTCTTCGAGCGGCACGGCGCGGGTACGATGCCGGCGCGTTCAGCTATTTGGAACTCGCTGAATCGCAACGCACGCTCAACGAACTTCGAACCCGCGAAGTCGAAGTGCTGCGCGAACTTCATTTCGCACTTGCCGCCTTGGACCGCCTGTCGGGCCGGATTGCGGTTGCTTCAACCGATCAAGGACAACAGCCATGAACCGGACTTGGTGGAGCCGCGTTGCGGCAGCCGTATTGTTTGTTTCTTTCGCGACAGTGTTGACGGCGTGCGGCGAACAGTCTGCCGGTGCTGGCGCCTCCGGCGAACACGGCGCCGACGAAGCTGAATCTGAACGCGGTCCGCAAAACGGGCGTCTGCTGCGATCAGGCGACTTCGCCGTCGAGATAACGATTTTTGAAACCGGTGTCCCGCCGGAGTTCCATGTTTACGCCTACAAAGGCGGCAAGCCGGTTGCGCCCTCGACCGTCGCGTTGACCGTCATGCTCAAACGGCTTGGAGGCAAGACGGACACTGTCACCTTTAAGCCGGATAAGGACTACCTCGTCAGTAGCGGCCCGGTGGCAGAACCGCACTCGTTCGATGTCGAGGTCGCGGCCGTCCACGCCGGTAAGCAGCACAAATGGTCGTTTGAATCTTACGAAGGCCGCACGGCGTTCAGCAACAAGGCTGCCGCGCAAGCAGGCGTTACGATCGAAAAGGCCGGACCAGCAACGATCAAAGAGACCATCGAACTTTTGGGCCACCTCGAACTCGCGCCTGGCGCCAAGGCCGAGCTTCGCGCCCGCTTTCCCGGCAAGATTTTGAGCGTCACGAAGAATGTCGGCGACAAGGTACGTTCGGGAGAAATGTTGGCGCGGATCGAGAGCAACGAAAGTCTGCAGTCCTATGCGATCACTGCGCCGTTCGACGGTGTGGTTCTGGAGCGTGCGGCGAATGTGGGCGACGTAACCGGCGATGGCGTGCTGTTTTCGGTCGGCAATCCCTCGAAGCTCATGGCGGATTATCACGTCTTCGATCGCGACGCCGGCCGCGTCAAGGCGGGGCAAGCTGTTCGCGTCGTGCCGGTACATGGCACGGCCGCGGCCGGCGCAAAAATTGCAACGGTTGCGCCCGTCAAGGATCCCGTCACGCAAACCATCGTCGCGCGCGTGATGTTCGAAGATTCCTCGGGCAGTTTGCTGCCGGGCATGAGCGTGAAGGGCGAGGTGGTCGTTGCCCAGACACCGGTGCCGCTCGCGGTCAAGACCGCGGCGCTTCAGAGATTTCGCGATTTCGAGGTTGTCTTTGCCAAGTTCGGCGAAACCTACGAAGTGCGCATGCTGGAAATCGGACGGCGAACCGTCGAATGGACGGAAGTGTTGGGCGGCATCGACCCCGGTCAAGCCTACGTTGCCGGCAACAGCTTCCTGATTAAGGCCGACATCGAGAAGTCGGGCGCCTCACATGACCACTGAGGCTCACTCGACATTCGAGCGGATCATTCTGTTTTCGATACGCCAGCGTTGGATCGTGATGGTCATTGTTGCGGCGCTCGCGGCACTCGGCGCCTGGAACTATCAGCGCCTGCCGATCGACGCGGTTCCCGACATCACGAATGTGCAGGTGATGATCAACTCCGAAGCGGCGGGTTTCTCGCCGCTCGAAGCCGAACAGCGCATTACCTATCCGATCGAAACGGCGATCGCCGGGTTGCCGGGGCTCGACTACACGCGATCGCTGTCGCGCTACGGGCTTTCCCAGGTCACTGTCGTCTTCAAGGACGGCACCGACATTTACTTCGCCCGCCAGCTGATCAACGAACGGCTGCAAGGCGCCCGCGGTCAATTGCCGCCTGGTGTGGAGCCGGAGCTTGGGCCGATCGCCACGGGTCTCGGCGAGATTTTCATGTACACGGTCGAGCCCAAACCGGGTGCGAGGAAGGCCGACGGCTCGGAATGGACGCCCATGGACCTGCGCACGGTGCAGGACTGGGTGGTCAGGCCCCAACTGCGCAATATCCCCGGCGTCACAGAGATCAATACGATCGGCGGATACAAAAAAGAATACCACGTCACCCCCCACCCAGAGCGGCTTACGGCGCTGAACCTGACCGTCGCCGACGTCATCACTGCGCTTGAACGCAACAACGCCAACGCGGGTGCCGGCTACATCGAACGCAACGGCGAACAAGTCTTGATCCGTGTGCCGGGGCAAGTGAGCAGTGTCGAAGACATCGGTCGCATCGTCGTGGCGCGGCGCGAACGAGTCGTGATCCGCGTATCCGACGTAGCCGAAGTTTTGCTCGGCCGAGAACTCAGAACAGGCGCGGCCACCGTCGATGGCGAGGAAGTCGTCCTCGGCACCGTGTTCATGCTGATCGGCGAGAACAGCCGCACGGTGTCTCAAGCCGTCGCCGCGCGCATGATCGAACTGAACAACAGCCTGCCTGAAGGACTGATTGCCAAGACCGTTTACGACCGCACCTCGCTCGTCGATCGCACGATCACGACGGTCCAGACGAACTTGATGGAAGGCGCGCTGCTCGTCATTGTCATTCTGTTTCTATTGCTCGGAAACATTCGCGCGGCATTGATCACCGCTTCCGTCATTCCGCTGTCCATGCTGATGATCATCACCGGCATGGTTGAGATCGGCTTGTCGGCCAATCTGATGAGCCTCGGCGCGCTCGACTTCGGCCTGATGGTCGACGGCGCCGTGATCATCGGCGAGAACTGCCTGCGCCGCCTGGGCGTCGAACAGCATCGGCTCGGCCGCTTGCTCGACCGGCACGAGCGCTTCGTCCTCATGGCTTCCGCGACCAGCGAAGTGATCAAGCCCAGCCTCTTCGGCGTCGTGATCATCGCCATCGTCTATGTCCCCATCTTCGCACTCACGGGCGTCGAAGGCAAAATGTTCCACCCGATGGCGTTCACGGTCGTCATCGCGCTTGTGATCGCGCTCTTGCTGGCGCTGACGTTTGTGCCGGCAGCTATCGCGCTGTTCGTTAAAGGCAAGGTGGAAGAGCGCGAGAATATCATTATGCGAACCGCGCGCGCGGTTTACACGCCTCTCTTGGACTTTGCCGTTCCCAACCGCTTTCTCATGGTTGGCGGCGCTGCCGCGCTCGCGGTGATCGCGGGGCTTGCGGCCTCGCGCATGGGATCGGAATTCATCCCCAGCCTCGACGAAGGCGACATCGCGCTCCATGCGCTGCGCATTCCGGGAACGAGCTTGACGCAAGCCGTCGGCATGCAGTCCGCACTTGAAAAACGTTTGCGCGAGTTCCCGGAAGTGCAGATCACGTTCGCCAAGCTTGGCACAGCCGAGGTTGCAACCGATCCGATGCCGCCTAGTGTGGCCGACACGTTCCTCATCATCAAAGATCGTAAACTCTGGCCCGATCCACGCAAGCCGAAAGCACAACTCGTCGCCGAACTTGAGCGCGCGGCGCAGGGGATACCCGGCAACAACTACGAATTCACGCAACCGATTCAGATGCGTTTCAACGAGTTGATTGCCGGCGTGCGCTCCGATCTCGCGGTCAAAATCTATGGTGACGATCTTGCTCTGATGGGTGAGACGGGCGAGGCGATTGAGGCGGTCCTAAAGTCCATTCCCGGCGCCCGCGACGTAAAGGTCGAACAAATCACCGGTCTGCCGTTACTGTCCATCGTTCCAGATCGCGAGGCTTTGTCGCGCTATGGACTGAGCGTGGCGGATGTACAGGATGTCGTCGCTACCGCGCTTGGCGGGCGCGTTGCGGGCCAAGTGTTCGAAGGCGACCAGCGGCACGACCTGATCGTGCGTTTACCCGAAGGCATTCGCGGCGATCTGGATTCGGTCGGACGGATTCTCGTGCCGTTGCCGCAGGGTGCGAGCGCCAATGGCGGCCCAGCCTACGTGCCCTTGTCCGAGGTCGCGCGTCTCGATCTCGCCACCGGGCCCAATCAGATCAGCCGCGAGAACGGCAAGCGCCGTGTTGTCGTCACTGCGAACGTGCGCGAGCGCGATCTCGGCTCCTTCGTCGCCGAAGCTCGCGCGGCCGTTGCGTCTCAGGTAAAGGTTCCGGGCGGCTATTGGGTCGAATACGGCGGCACGTTCGAGCAGCTCATTTCTGCGTCCGAACGACTGCAGGTCCTCGTGCCCGTCGCGCTGCTCTTGATCTTCGGTATCCTGTTTACGCTGTTCGGTTCGGCCAAGGACGCGGCCATTGTCTTCAGCGGCGTTCCGCTGGCGCTCACCGGCGGCGTGGCGGGTCTTCTGGTGAGAGACTTGCCGCTCTCGATCTCGGCTGGGGTCGGCTTCATCGCCTTGTCCGGCGTCGCTGTTTTGAACGGCGTCGTGATGGTATCCTTCATCCGCGCACTGCGCGAGCAAGGTATGCCGCTCGACCAAGCCATCCGCGAAGGCGCGCTTACGCGGCTTCGTCCCGTGCTAATGACCGCGTTGGTTGCGGGGTTGGGTTTCGTTCCGATGGCGCTCAATGTCGGTGCGGGCAGCGAGGTGCAGCGCCCGATCGCGACCGTCATCATCGGTGGCGTGATTTCATCGACGATCCTGACGCTTCTTGTGCTTCCGGCCATCTACCGCCTGTTCCACCGCGAGAAAGAGGTCGAGGACATTTGAAATCCGCGCATCTCGGCACATGGCTCTTTTCGATCGACACGTGCATTCGGCGCGAAGTTGGCTGGGTGTAGCCGGTTGCCGATTTTACCCCTTGAAGTTACAGCGGCTATAGCATGTATGCCGTGCTGCGAACACACATGCGCATTCAGGCTATTGGAGTGGGTTTGGACCCGACTATTCGACTCATGCACGACCTCGCTAACAAGAAGCGCGAGAACCTTGTGTTCGACTTGATGGAGCCGCTGCGGGCGGTTGTGGATCGGGAGATTTTGGAGTTGGTGCGGAATGAGACGTTTTCGGCGAAGGATTTCGCAGTGACTAAGGAGGGGTCTGTCTGTTGAATCCGTAGGTGGGGCTCTGCCTCGCAACAAGGATCAGCAACGCGTGCTCCCCTCAGGTCTCAGGCATTTTTTGACCGTCGTGGTTCGTAACCCAAACAGCTATCCACGCTACCGCGGAATGTAACATGTGTTGCATTTGGACTGACCCAAGCATAGTTTTCCCCCGTGAAGAACGCTCGCGCCTCGGGAACGGAATCCTGGATTGTCCTCCTGGCGCAATTGCCCGCGTCACCGTCAAGTGCGCGCGTGTCCCTCTGGCGGCAGCTCCGTGCGGCGGGGGCCGCAAGCCTTATGAATGGAGCCTGGGTACTGCCCGCGAACGACGCTCATCGACGTTTATTCGTAGAGCTTGCTGCAACAATCCGAGATCAGGGAGGTCAAGCGTCGATCCTGTCCGGTAAGGAGGTGGCGGGCGTAGCGGCCATCAGGGACAAGTTCGCTATGGATCGCGCCCGCGAGTACGAAGAATTTCAAGATCGCTGCACGGCGTTCCTTGGTGAAATCGCGAAAGAGCGCAAGCTCAAGAAATTCACGTTCGCGGAGCTTGAAGAGATCGAAGACGATTTCACGAAGCTATCCACTTGGTTGCAAAAAATTGCGGCGCGAGACTTCTTCCCGAATGACGACAAACCAAAGGCCGTAAAGGTGCTGATGCGATGTGACGCTGCGCGCGCCACCTTCGCCGCCACCGTCTACACCGCCGAAGGAATCGACCGCGAAGAATCGAAAGGCAGTTGAGCCAATGCAAATCGAAATGCGTAGAATTCATCGTTGGGCCGGCGTCACCGTGGCGCTGTTTCTCTTCGTGGTCGCGGTGAGCGGGGTGATCCTGCAGGTGCAGAAGTTGGCCGGCGACGAAGGGGAGAGAGAGGAACAATCCGTTCGCGGCTCTGTTTCGACTTCGACGGCAAACGACGCGTTCGCAGCGATGTTGTCCCGGTCTCTCGATGCCGTTCGAGCCGCTGCGCCAAACGAACCTATTGTGTCCGTTGAATTGCGGCTTGCGGGCGATACAACGCAGGTTCTTGTCACGATGCCGGGCGAACCCGGCCGCCGGATCACTGTGAATGCGCAAAGCGGCAAGGTGACAAGCGACGAAGCCTACGAGCGGGAATCCATCTTTCTTCGAATTCACAGCGGCGAAATTCTTGGCGAACCAGGTGTTGTCATAGGCCTTCTTTGGGGACTGGGACTCGTGATCCTAAGCGCGACCGGGATCATCGTTTATCTGAATATGTACGCGAAGCGGCGCGCCGTACGCGGCAAGGGGCGCGTTTTCTGGGTTCTGGGGTTTCTATCCGCGGCCTCGATCTTTCGCGAGGATCCGGCCCGCGCGGGCGCACCGTTTCTAACGGACGATCCTGGCTTCGTAGCCCAAGGTTGGGAAGTGCGCCCGCAAGCGAGCTTTGAAGACAACGTCAACGGAACCATAGAGACCGGCGCACTCGATCTGAACTACACGATTGTTCCGACCTTCAAATTGAACCTGACGTTGGCCGAAAAGCGAATCGAGCCGGTTGGCGGGGCATCCGAAAGCGGGTTCGCCGATACGGACTTCAAATTCAAGTGGCGCTTTCTTGAGGAAGACTCGAGCGGCTGGCAGCCCGCAATGTCGATTGCGCCGAACGTTACATTTCCGACGGCCGGCCGCCGCGACGGTCTTGGCGATGGCGTGTGGCGTTACAAAGTCCCGGTTCAAATTGGGAAGACTTTTGGCGACTACTACACCTTCGGCGAATTCGGCTATCAGTGGGCTGCAAGCACCATTGCAAGCGATCAGCTGATCTATGGCCTAGCCGCGCAACGGGCGTTGACGCCCTCACTCACCATCGGAATCGAGTTGAACGGCTCGGCCCCATCTGACTCGTTGCGCGATTACGGCCTCGTCGCGAACTTCGGCGCAGCTTACGTCATCGACGATCATGTGCAGTTGCTGGGGTCGATCGGGCGCACAGTACGGGACAGGGATCGCGGCGGCCCTGAAACGCTCGCTCAGATTTTCCTGCAATTCAACTTCGGGTCATGACTTGGATTTTCTGATCATCGGGCTCGTTGCGTTCGTTGCTTCCGGCCTCACGCTCTATTCGGGATTTGGGCTGGGCACGATTTTGCTTCCCCCATTCGCGCTCTTCTTTCCAACGCCGGTAGCTGTTGCTGCGACAGGAGCCGTCCATCTCTTGAACAATCTGTTTAAGGGGGGCCTCTTAGGGCGAAGTGCGCACTGGCCCACGGTCTTGCGCTTCGGCCTTCCTGCAATTCCTTTCGCCGTGCTCGGCGCTTGGGTTCTTTCGCAATTGGGAAGCGCAACGGCCGTTTTCGAGTGGTCCGCATTCGGCAGTGTGTTCGCTCCAACCGCGGCCAGCATCGTTATCGGACTTGTGATGATAGCCTTTGCGATCTTGGAACTTCAGCCATGGTTCCTACGGCTTTCCGCGCCGACTCGGCTGATGCCGCTTGGTGGCGCCATAACCGGATTCATCGGCGGACTCTCGGGGCAGCAGGGTGCATTTCGTTCGATGTTCTTGTTGAAGAGCGGGCTTGAGCCAGCGCGCTTTATCCCGACCGGCGTCTTGATCGCCATCCTCATCGATCTGTCGCGACTGCCAACATACGCTATCGCATTCTCGGATATGACGAGTTTGCGCCTTAGCGGGCGCGAGGGCGAGCTGATCGGGGTCGGCACGCTGTGTGCGGTTGCCGGCGCTTACCTAGGATCTGTCTATCTCGAAAAGGCAACGATCGAGATCGTTCGTGCGATTGTCGCTGGCTTGATGCTTCTCGTCGGGTCCGGGTTGGTTCTCGGCGTCGTTGGGAGCTCATAGTGCCGTCGCCATGTTTGGCATCCGGCGTGCTTTCCCTAATGACGGAATATGGTACTGACCGAAGTTCGCGACGGGAGCACTAGAAATGCCGCCAAGTACTGAGCACCTTCGCCGTGCGGTCGCATGGGCTACCATCATGATGTGGGTCGAACGTCGATCGTCCGGCGGTAGTTCGCCGATGTTATAGGCGGCACGGTCCAGATAGTGCTTCGCAATGTCGGCACGCGCGGCATTCGCGGCGAGCCCAACTTCGTTCATCTGAGAAAAGCTGTTGTAGGCGGGACGAAACTGCCCCAGTGCTTCGAATGCCAGTGCGCGCGCCCTGAAGGCCGTGCTTTTCAAATTGTTGCCGATTTCGCGCGCCAGTGCCGGTTCCAGCAGCTTGATCGCGCGCTGCGGCTCGCCCTTGGCCGTCGCAACGAAGGCTGAAAAGATCGCGCTGTCAGGCCACATCATCGGGCGCAAGGGCGCAGGCGTCCGCGTGTCGTGTCTCCACCTGCAACGTGGCGTGGGGAACGGCAAAGCGGGTCCTCAACTCATCGGTAATGCCAGTTAGAACGTCATCACCGGGGAATCCGGCCGGCATCACCAGATGGCACGTGAGGGCCGTTTCCGTCGTACTCATGGCCCAGATGTGGAGATCGTGAATTTGCTCCACGCCGGGTCTGCTTTCGAGAAAAACTCGGATGGCTTTCTGATCGATTCCCGGTGGTACGGCGTGAAGCGTCATGGTCACGGCGTCACGCAACAGGGACCACGTCCCGAGAACGATCACCAAGACGATGCCGAGGCTGACGGCCGGATCGATCCACTGCCAACCGGTAGCCATAATCGCTAAGCCGGCCAAAACGACGCCAGCGGATACGCCGGCATCAGCCGCCATGTGAAGGAAAGCGCCGCGGATATTCAGGTCGCCCTTGCTGCCGCGCATGAACATGAGCGCGGTGGCTGTATTGATGGCGATGCCGATGCAGGCGACGATGATCACGGTCGTTGCGGCGACTGGGCTCGGCGCGAAGAAGCGATGGAAAGCCTCTAAGGCAATCGCGCCAACCGCGATAAGAAGAAAAACCGCGTTGATCAGCGCCGCGAGGATCGACGAACTGCGCAGGCCATACGTAAAGCGCTGCGACGGTTTCCGTTGACTGAGAATGACCGCGCCCCAGGAGATGATGAGTCCCAGGACATCGCTGAGATTGTGGCCCGCGTCGGCGAGCAGAGCCATGGAGTTCGCAAGCAAACCAAAGGACGCCTCGACGACGACAAATCCAAAATTGAGCGCGATGCCGACGGCAAACGCAGTCCCGAAGCCATTTGGTGCTTGCGCATGGGCGTGACCCGCATGCGGCTTGTGCGTGTGGCCGGCGTGGTTGTGATGATGCTCGTGCGGGTCGGCGGTCATGGACTCAGCATTCCAAAATGACGAGGGCGGCTCCGAGTAACATGGCAACGGGACTACGCGGCACCTTCGATGCGAACACGCAAGAGCTTCACTGAATTGACGAACACCAGCACGTCTGGCCCCAGGTGAATGACGGCGGCCTGAATGGGACCGATCAACCCGAGGAGCGCTGCAGTGATGCCTAAGACATGGACGACGCCTACACCAACAAAGAGATTCTCCTGAATGGTGCGATACGCTCTGCGCGCAATGGCTCGTGCGACCGCAATCTTACCGAGGTCGTCAGTCATGAGCGCAATGTCGGCGGCTTCAAGCGCCGCGTGCGTGCCGCCGGCGCCCATCGCAATGCCAACGTCAGCCCGCGCTAGTGCGGGCGCGTCATTGACGCCGTCACCGATCATCGCGACGCGATGACCCTGTTTTTGCAATTCCGCAATCGCGGCGACTTTGTCTTCGGGCATCAGGCCGGCGCGTACCTCATCGACGCCTAAGTTCGTCGCGACCGCATTCGCAGTCGCGATGTTGTCGCCCGTCAGCATGATGATCCGCTTGACGCCGCTCTCTCTGAGATGGGTCAGCGTTTCTCGTGCTCGCGGTCGCAAGGCATCGGCGATGTAAATCACGCCTGCGAACTGACCATCGACGGCGATATGAATCGGTGTTTGCCCACCGCCTTCAACCTCTGCCGACACTGCCACATTATTCTCGACGAGCAGCGCGGCGTTTCCCACAAGGACAAGGTGACCCTCGATTCTGGCTTTCGCGCCGCGCCCCTGGAGCTGCTCGTAGTGCTCAGGTTCGGGTACTTCGATCTGTTTTCGCAAAGCGTTCTCAACAATGACTTTTGCAAGTGGGTGGGCCGAGCGGCGGTCGGCTGCAGCGGCGAGGCGAAGAAGCTCCATTTCTGAGAACTTTGGGCTTCGAGACTCAATGCGCACCACTTCCGGCTTGTTGGCCGTGAGTGTGCCTGTTTTGTCGAAAACCATGACATCGACTTTGGCGAGCAATTCGAGGTAAAGGCCGCCCTTGATCAATATTCCGGATCGCGCCGCTCGTGCGATGGCCGCGATCATGACCAGGGGCGTTGCCAACCCTAACTCGGCCGGCGAAGTGAATATCATAAGCGTGACGATCATCCTCACATCGCGCGTGAGAAGATAAACCACGATTAGGAAAACAAAGACGATAGGAATGAGCCAAGCAGCAACCCTGTCCGCAAGCTTCTGCACTGGCGCTTGCACGGCTTCGGCGTTTTCCACCAACGCGATGATTCGAGAGAAGGTTGTGTCGCCACCGATCTTCTCAGCTCCGATATCGATAGCACCCGCTTCGACCAACGTGCCCGCAAAAACGCGAGCGCCCGCGATTTTCTCTTTCGGAATGCTTTCTCCGGTAATTGTCGCCTCATTGACCGACGCCTGTCCGCCGGTCACGGTGCCATCCACTGGAATCTGTTCGCCAGCCCGCGTCAGGACTACATCGCCCACCTTCAACGTAGCTATCGCAACAACGCGATCGCCGCTCGTGGTTCGTACCATTGCAACCTGCGGCACCGAACCGATAAGCGATTTGATCGACGCACGTGCGCGATCGGTATTGAGGTCTGCGATGAACTCCGCGATCAGAATGATCACCATCAAGACTGCGCCGGCAACCGTTTCGCCGCCGAGAACAGCAACGAGCGTTGCAATCGTTACAAAGACTTCCGTACCGATTTTGTGCTCGTGGATGAGATCAAGCGCGCCTTTTTTGACGAGCGGGTAGAGACCGATTGCGACCGCAATCCAAAGTATTTGGATGGATACCAGCTCTCGCCAGTAGAGCAGCGCGATGATGCCCGTCAGGACAATTCGGCCGACTTCGATCCAACGCTCGCGCGTCATGAGGATCCACAATGTCGAGACATTGCTTGAGGATGCGTTAGGAGCCGTTGCTTCGGTTGTCATTTGTCTTCACTTGTTGGTTCCGTGCCGATGTCCGAAGTGTCCCGCCGGCGTGCTGCGCGGAAGACGAACTTACGCTGGGATGGTCGCGAGCGCTGTCCAACCTTGATAGCCGACATAAAGGCCGACGAGGATGATGAGGGCGCTGGAGAAATAGGGTGCGCGGCGGGCGACGGTGCCGAACCAAGAGAAGCGCTTGGACACGTGCCGGGCGCTGAGTGCCGCCGCGGCCCCCACCGCCACAAGCGTGATCGCGAGCCCGATTGAAAAGCACAGCACAAGCACGGCCCCGAGCGCGAACTGTTTGAGTTGAAGACAGAGCAATAGGACCGTGATCGACGCCGGGCACGGGATAAGACCGCCCGTCAGGCCGAACATGACGATCTGACCCGTTGTGACGTTGCCGCCGGCAAACCTGCGGCGAATGTCGCTCGCGTGTGCGAGTTCGTGCGCGTCTTGGTAACCGCCGGACGACACATTGAGGCCGCCTAGTTCCTCGTGCGCGCGATCATGTCCGTGATTGTGCGCCTCCTCGAAGACAAGGTCGTAGTCGTGGAAATGCCCGTCATGGCCGAGGCTAACGCGCGCCATGAATTGGTGCGGCTCCGGTATCTCGTCGACGGATTCGAGATAACTGCCGCGATCGGCGAAGGTGAATACTTGTCGAGCGCCGCCTGGACGCTCGGTCGTCACAATCACGTCCTGCGCGGCCCAGGCATCGCCCTTTTCGGTGCGCACACGCCAGCGCGGCGGCACGCCATCCTCGAAGACCTCAACGGCGATGGTCCCGTGGCCGGTGTCGATGCCCCGCGTGTCTTCGCCGTGCGCGTGTCCATGATCGTGCGCGTGCGTCGTGCTCGCCGCCTTCGCACGCCGTTGATCTTGCCAGGTGCGCCGCAGCATCCAGAGTGCGATGGCGATAATGGTGCCGGCTGAAGCCAGTTGAAAATATGGCTCGAAACTCTCCGCGTCGACACCCTGCCATAGGTACATGCCGCCAAGCACGATGCCCCACACAACGATTGTGTGGGAGATGGTTGCGGCAACGCCCAGGAGCACAGCCTGACCGACCGTGCCGCGGATTGCCACGATGAACGCGGCCATCATCGTCTTCGAATGGCCCGGCTCCAGACCATGCAGCGCGCCGAGAAGGATCGCACTCGGTATAAACAGCCAAGCGTGCGCGGTACCTTGCTGAAGAAGATCAGTGAACGAAACCATTTCAACTTCTCACAGGTATTTGGCGATTTCTTTGAACTCATTGACCGGACCACGCTGCTCGCGCGGCAAGGCGCCTACCGCGTCTTCGAGGCAGTTTTCGAGGTGATCGTGAACCAGGGCCTTCTTCGCCTGGCCCACGGCCTTTTCGACCGCGTGCAACTGCTGGGCGATGTCAAGACAGGATCGTCCGCTCTCGATCATCCCGACGATGCTCCGCAGATGCCCCTCGGCGCGCTTCAGACGCTTGACGATGTCGGGATGGGTTTTGTGGCGATGGTGTTTGCTCATGTGCATATGCTATCCCCCTGGAGAGGATATTGCAAGATTTGGAGACTGAATGATCGAGCCGGATTGGTGGGAACTTGCGCGCTACGGTCTCAGCGTCGATCAAGTGCAGGAAACGATTGCGATGACGCGAAGCGTGACGGCCGCCGTCAAAGGCCGTCATGGCGGGGCTCTCGCCGATCATGCGATCGGCGGGTGCCGGTCCGAAATCATTCAGCGCATCGCCGTTCCGATGATGGGCGGTATGGCCCTTCCAAACGTACTGACCTTGATCGTCGCCCCAGCGCTTATTCTCCGGCCAAGAGAGACTTTGGAACCGATGCGCTGCTCGCGCGAACGTGAAGCGCAGTGGAAAATCCCAACGAAATGTAACTTAGAGGACAGATTACCGTAAGGCTCGCGACATATATGTGAGAGCGAAAGTACTGGGCGCATTAGGCGCGCGGATACCAACCCCAAGAGCCCAAGAGGATATCGATGCCCAATATCACGAAACTGCCTCGCGCGCTGGTGGCCCTTGCAGTGGTGCTCGGGCTGGGCGCGTGGCCGATTCCAATTGCAAATGCAAGCGCCAACGTCGCGGGGCAACAACCATGCCTCGTTGCCGGTGCCGAGGCACTAGAAACGCTGACTGAGCACGCGGCGAGGGCCCCGGCTGAGCGTTTAGTCGTAGAAGCGCGCGCCGCGGCGACGACATCGCGCGGATGCGAGGGCGCGCTCGCACTGACTCAGGGATTGGAGTTGACTCAAGTCATTGCCCGTCTGAATCGATTTGAAGCCGACCGAAATCGCGCGGCGTTGGCCCTCAACGCAGTGGAAGGGTATCGCATCCTCGTAACTGCGCAGGCGCGTGGCCCGCAAGACGCCCCCCTTGAGGTGGCGTTGCTGGACTACGCAGGCTTTCGATACCAGGCAGGTGCGCAAGCCTCCCCGGTACTCAGGGATGAGATGACAGAAGCTGTTGCCGTTGCCGACAAGCAATGGCGCTCTTTATCGTCGCACATTTCCGACAGCAAGCTTCGAACGTCTTTTGCAGCAAGCATCGAAGCGATGCGCGCGGCGGCGAAAGCCGGAAACGCCAAGCAAGCCCGGCACGCAGTGTCGGTGGAACTCAAACGTGTCGACGCCTTAGAACAGTTCTTCGCCAAGCGTCCGCTCTAATGGCGTTTCCTTGGGTCCAACGTAGCTTCGGCGAAGCGACAATCGGGTGTGCCCATGAGCAGTGAATCGATGCTCAGCAAGGTGCCAGCGGTCACGCTGGGGTTCTGGCTCATCAAAATATTCGCGACGACCTTGGGCGAAACCGGCGGCGATACTGTGTCGATGACAATGAATCTGGGCTACCTCGTCGGTACGGCGATTTTTCTTGCAGCGTTGGGCGCGCTTGTCGTGTGGCAGATTCTTGCCAAGTCGTTTCACCCATTCCTCTATTGGGCCACCATCGTCGCATCGACGACAGCGGGCACCACAATGGCCGATTTCGCCGATCGCTCGCTAGGCATTGGATATTCGGGTGGGTCGGCGCTCCTTCTCTTCTGCGTGCTTGCGACGCTCGCGGCATGGTACCGGTCCGAGGGTACTGTCCAAGTCGAAACGGTTAGCACACCGAGAGTTGAGCTATTCTACTGGACGACGATAACGTTCTCGCAAACGTTGGGTACGGCCCTGGGCGACTGGATCGCCGACGACACGGGCCTTGGTTATCTTGGCGGTGCGTCGGTATTCGCCGCAGCTCTGGCGGCGGTGGCGGGTCTCTACTTTTTTACAACCGCGTCGCGGGCGCTGTTGTTTTGGGCGGCATTCATTCTGACACGGCCCCTGGGAGCGACGGTCGGAGACTTTCTCGACAAGCCGTTGGACCACGGCGGCCTCGCGCTGAGCCGCCCTCTGGCGTCAGCGGTCCTCGCCGTGGTCATGGTAGCCTGCATACTGGTTTTCCCGCAGCGGGCGGGCGTCCATCCCGGTGCCCCGCAGAAACCGTAAGGCGGCGCGTCGGCGTTCCATGATCGGCGACAGGTCTCATTGACAGTGCCAACGCTGGTGGTCATTCCGGCGATCTATTCGCTGGTAAAGGGCTCGGCACTCTCGAGCCGGCGCCATTCGGTTGAGGCCCGACATCGCACCCCTTGAGAAGGTTGTGGAGCCGCAGGACAAGGAGCGGCCTGGAAGCAAACGAAGAGGACATCCAGATCATGAACGACGAGCGCACTGCTACGCGACGAACGCTTCTTGCCGCCGCCAGCGTCATGTCAATCGGTGGATTGGCGCTTTACGGCTGTGCGCCCGCTGCGGTCTCATTCCGATAAAGGTCTACAAAGACGCGGGCTGTGGATGTTGCAAACTTTGGGTCGCGAAACTCGAAGCGGAAGGGTTTACCTCACCTATTGAGGATCGGGCCGATCTGGGCGACCTAAAGCAGCAACTTGGCGTCCCCGATGACTTGACGTCGTGACACACCGCGACCGTCGATCGTTTCGTCGTCGAAGGCCACGTGCCGGCTGCCGACATCAAGCGGTTGCTCGCGGAGAAGCCCGCCGCGCTCGGTCTGAGCGTGCCCGGGATGCCGATCGGTTCGCCGGGCATGGAGGTCGAAGGCCAGCCGGCGGACGCTTACACCGTCTGGCTTTTCCAGAGCAGCGGTCAACGAACGCCGTTCGCAAAGCTCGGCGGTTGAATCCACTGCCACAGCACGGGCGTGTTTGCGAGCTCTCACGCTCTCATGTCGGCGAACAATCCGGCGTGACGAGCACAGGGGCAAAGCCGCCCCCTGGCGTCCGCATGTTCGTCGTCTGGCCCTGATAAAGCCGAGCGGCTGCGAGCAGAGTGGCACCTGCGTACGTGTAGAGACGGACGTCGACTTTCAGCTCCGTCCGGGCTTGATCTCGCTGGATCGCGCGGGTGCTCGGCGCTGCGTAGGACTGCGCCACATAGTCGCCCGCGATGATGTCAGCCCAAACCCTGCGCGTGATCTTGTCTCCTCGATATGCAGCCCTGCTGCCATGGCCTCTCGCCGGTTTGAAGAACAGCGCATTGCGGCGCTGCCATAGATCATCAGAATTGGCCGACGTGACCAGAACTGTCTTTGGCACCGACGCCAAAAGGACGTCGACATGTTGGCCCGGCAATCCCCATTGTCTGAGCCGATCAGGGTCGGACAGAAGCGTCAAATTGCGCTTGTCGGCCAACAACGCGTGCACGCGCGGATTGGGCGTCACGACGACGCCCCCGCTCACGTAGCCAGCTTGCAATGCCGCATGTTGAGGCGCTTCAAGCGCAAAGTCGACCAGCCGGTTGTACACGAGGTCGACCGATTGTCCTCGATGCGTCAGCTGTTTCCCATCCCAGAGCAACTCACGCGCATCGGCTATAAGCGTCTTGATCCCGTGTTTTTCGAGCAGT
The DNA here is from genome assembly GCA_013140995.1 of Alphaproteobacteria bacterium. Classification (GTDB taxonomy): domain Bacteria; phylum Pseudomonadota; class Alphaproteobacteria; order Micropepsales; family Micropepsaceae; genus SZUA-430. The sequence continues at coordinate 31,342 of JABFRX010000044.1, forward strand.
GCTTCCGCCAGTTTGAGTTCCGGAAGGAGAAATTGCTCCTCTGGCGCGTCATCGACGATGCCGACGACGGACGGACGTCCCGAGCCCCTTTGCCGGCGCCACTCCGCGACGAACATGTCGAGGACCTTCGCCTCGAAATCATCTGCGGGCGACACGTCGAATGCAACGCGAACCTGCTCGCAACACGCGCGCTGAGCTCGGCCGGAAACCGCGTTGAGAAAGGCGCCGCCGGCATTCGTGTTCACCTCGATCAGCTGCGGCCCGTCCGGTGTGACGTGAAAGTCATAGCCCATGAGCGCGCCGGCGAGATCAAAATCCAGGTTGGAAATCTCCGATGCCCACGACAGGCTCTCGGTCCGATACGCCGGCAGGCGGGATGCCGCTTCAACGGCCTGGACCACTTGCTCCATCTCGGTCAGGACACTCGCAGGAACAAAGACGGGGACGTTGGAAAACAGCGACGCGTGTGTTTCGGCCAGGCTCTTGGCAAAGCCTGCGATACCGACTTCGCGATCCAGCGCTTCCGAGAGCGCGGTGCGGTCCAACGTGATGCAGAAGCATCCCCGATTTAATCGCTCCGCCTCGGTGCCATCGCCCACGCGACAAGAGTTTGGTGTTTCTGAATTTGTGACCACTATCGCCCCGCGACATAGAGCACGAGGCCGGCGAGCCAGACCAAAGCGGGGACCAGAAGCGACCACTTGAAATCGGAATCCAGCGCAAAGTTAGTTGCGCTCATGAGCGCGACGGTAAGGGCCCCAGAGAACGCAAGGGCCCAAGGCGCGCCGTTCAATCGCAACGGCATAGCTTTGGTGGCAACGAACACGGTGAGCACACCGGCGCCTGCAATGAATCCGCCCATGACTGTGAACACCTTTTCCAACCAATCCTCAAGACCGGGAACTACGGCCCGAATCTGTGCGAGGGTCGCACCAAGGAAGCGCTCGTCTTCCGGCAACAGCGGTGGCCGCAGAACAACGAAATAGAGGCCTAGACCCACGAGCCAGACTCCGCAGGCGATGAACATCCATGTCGAGACCTGGCGATTTCTGCTGACTACGCTCATGGTCTTGATGTCCTAGGCAGGGCTAAAGTGAGTCTTGCAGACAGGCTGCACACCGCGAATTGATTGCAGGCTACATTCCTCATGGTAACGCCCCTCACCGGCAGACGCGTCGCGCCGCAGAAGCCTCCGCCAACAGAACCCACAGTTTGGCTGACTGCGTTGCGCGGCATACTGCTCGCTTCGGCGGTCGGCCACCTTGTCTGGGAGATCGTACAACTTCCACTCTATACGATTTGGCTCGAAGGCACGACGTCTGAGATCTTGTTTGCGATTGTGCACTGCACCGGCGGCGACCTCTTGATCGCCACGTCGACCCTCGTCGCCGGATTGCTGGTGTTCGGGCGCGATTGGCCCACAGACCCGGTTGCCTATCGCAATGTGATGATCACGACGATCGTGCTCGGCGTGGGTTACACGATCTTTAGTGAGTGGCTTAATGTGAATGTGCGTGGCGCGTGGACATATGGTCCTTGGATGCCTCGCATTCCGCCGCTAGGCACGGGACTAACACCGCTTCTGCAATGGATCGCCGTGCCGGCGGCCGTATTTCATTTTGTGCGGCGGGGCGTCGCTTTTCGTTAGCACAAGCAGCGCGACCATGAATGCACCGCCCTGGCGCGAAGCTCTTCGGCTCGGCCACGAGCGGACTCTTGGCTTTGAGATGGAGAGCAGACGGCGGGCTTACCTACCGTTTCGCTTGTTTTTGATGTTCGAGAAGTGGTGACTGCGTTGGTTTGAGCGAGACCGGGATCGCCGGGCCGGCCTCAGCTTGTCATGAATTGTCCCATCATGCCGTTGTCCTCATGTTCGAGTATATGGCAGTGGTACATAAAGGGTGCCTTGACGGCTGGCTGGGTGAAACGCACCAAAAGCTCAACAGGCTCTTGCACCAGAACCGTGTCCCTGAGACCCGCGTCGCGCGCGACCGGCTGGCCCCCATTGCGGCTAAGCACCTCGAACTGCACGCCGTGAATGTGAAACGGATGGGACATCATCTCCCCCGTGACCTCCCAGATTTCGGTATCGCCGATCTGCACGCGCTCGTCGATGCGGGCCATTTCGAACGGACGGCCGTTGATGCTCATGCCGCCACCCGAACCCATGCCTCCGCCCATCATGCCGCCCATTCCCATGCCCATGTTCAGAACAAATCGGCGGCGCTTGATGGCTGGGGAGGCATCTGCACGATCGCGTGCAATGAGACGGCCGGGAACAACGCTGGGTTTCCCGTCGTTGGCGGCAGGCTCGAATCGAAGCACCGTCTCATTGCCCGCACCGAAAATCTCAGCCACGAAATTGCGCGTCCGCCCCATCGGGCCCATCATCATCGGAAAATTGGTGTCGGGAGCGGTCTCAAGTGCAACGGGTCGGCCATCTGAAAAGTCGACGAGGATTTCGACGCGTTCCCCTGGTGCGAGCGTCAGCGAGCGCACCTCTACCGACGCTTCGAGAAGGCCGCCTTCACTCGCGATCCAATGGAAGACGCGCCCGTCGTCAAACGACAGATCGAAGATCCTGGCGTTGGATCCGTTCACAAACCGTAGCCGCACCAATCGGCCGGGAACGCGCGCCACGGCGTCCGGTGTGCCATTGACCAAAGTGGTGTTGCCACGCCTCCCCTGCATGGTGACCATCATCCCCTCCGGCAGGACCAACCGGCCGTCCTCGAACTGACGGTCTTGGAGCACGAGCGGTAGATCATCCACTCCGTATTCCGAGGGAAGGCCCAACGCCTGCTCCTCGTCGTCGGTGATAATGAGCAAACCCGCTAACCCCCTATAGACCTGCTCTCCAGTCCGCCCGTGGACATGCGGATGATAAAAGAGCGTTGCGGCAGGTTGACGAATGGGCAGCGTGGGCCGCCATGTGGTACCGGGCTGGATGGGTTGATGGGGTCCACCATCGAGTTCCGCCGGAATGAGGAGACCGTGCCAGTGGACGGTCGTATCCTCCTTGAGTGTATTGGTGACGGCGATTTCTACGTCGTCGCCGCGATGGACCCGTAGCGTGGGCCCCAAGTGACTGCCGTTATAGCCTAGCGTCCGACTCGTGCGTCCCGGGAAGAGCTCGGTGTTGCCGGCCTGCACTTGCAGAGAAAGCGAGTTTCGCTGCCCGCGTGCGTCGAGCAGGGCGGGGATGCGCAATGGCTGCGGCTCGGCGGCCCCTCCAATGGCATTCCAAAGCGGGCGGGCCACGAAAGTGCCCACGCCAACCAGGGCTACACCGGTGAGAAGCGATCGGCGACTGAGTCTCATCACCACACCCGATGCTCGACCACTTGCCGCAGAAATCCAATACAACTTTCCAGGGAAAACTAGCCATGTACTTCAATACTGTCCGTACCAAATACGGGCCGTCTGCGTCCAATACGGGTCAAGGATTTCGGCGCCGGAGTGCCAGGACAGCAATACCAAGGACGACAACCAAGAGTATGCCCATCCCCCCGAAGCCTCCCATTCCCCAACCCATTCCATCAAAACCGCCCATAGTACTTCTCCTTTTGAGCTGTGTTTAGCGCGAAGCACTTTTGCCGTTTGCCTTCAGCCATGCATCGATTGTTGCGATTTCTTTTTCCTGCGCCGCGACGATGTCCTGTGACAGTTTTCTGACTTCGCTGTCTTTGCCGTTGGCCAGAACCACTTTGGCCATATCGACAGCGGCCTGATGGTGGGATCGCATGTGGTTCATGAAGTCGAAGTCGGCATCGCCGGTGAATTTCATCGTCGGCATACCTTCCATCGTCTTCATCATTGCGGCCTTGTAGCCCTTGGTGGATGCAGAATCGCTCGCATTGGGCGTCATCATTTGCACGTCCATCATCATGCCCATACCCGTCATCATGCCCATCGCTTTCTCCATGTGCGTAACGCAGCCGTTCTCATCCTTCTTCGCCATCATCTCCCTGGCTGTGTGCATCTCTTTCATCACCATCGCCTTCTTGGTGGCATCCGCCATCTTCATCATTGACTCGTTCGCCGACTTCATGCCGGCCTCGGAGCACTTGGCACTCGCCATGGGATCGGTTGGTTGTGCCGAGACCGGGATCGCGGTGAGCAACGCGACGGAGAGAGCGGCACAAGCGAGCTGCGTGATCATCTTCATGGCGGTCTTTCTGAGGGTTTTCTATTTGATCGGGTGGGCATCGAGGTAACGGGTAGGTGCGAGTTTGGTTCCGTGCAGTCATAAGGATACGCCTGTGCCGAAGGACAGAAGCGAAAAGCGGGAACTTTCTGCCGATCCGGGCGTTGGGTTGAACAAGGTAGGCGCCGGACAGAAGCGGGGCGTCCGCGGAACCGAACTGTTCCAGAGCTGCGTGAGCCGAATACGAAAAAAGGAAGAATACATGTCGTATTATTTCGGGAAGACCCTCCCCATCACCTTCGAGGAAGCCCTAACCCGAACAATCGATTCCCTAAAAGAGGAAGGTTTCGGCGTCCTAACCGAGATCGACGTCAGGGAGACCTTGAAGAAAAAAATAGGAGTCGACTTCCCCAACTACAGAATACTTGGTGCGTGTAATCCTGGGTTGGCCTACGAAGCCCTCAGCCTTGAGAACAAGGTCGGCACGATGCTGCCGTGCAATGTGGTAGTCCGTGATGCCGGCAACGGTCAGACGGAAGTGGCCGCGATCGATCCAGTAGCCTCCATGCAGGCGATCGACAATCCAGCGCTGAAACGGGCCGCCGAGCAAGTCCGCGCGAAGCTCCAAAGAGTAGTTGCGGCGTTGTAACCATGTGCACGTGGTGACCGACGAAAAGCAGCATCCGGTGACAACAACCACGCTAGAGCGAGAAACCAGACATGAGTGTTTCGAGCCGGTGACCAAAGACCCCGTCTGCGGGATGACCGTGGATGAAACAACGGCGTTCCGCACCGAGCGCGATGGAAAGATGTTCTACTTTTGCAGCGATCACTGTCTGCAAGAGTTTCTGTCCAAATCTACGGAGGCCAAGGCTGACGCAGGCGTTGAAGGTGCAATAAAGTCGCGACAAGCCCATCAATAGTTCGTTGAGGAGTTCGGCAGCCCCGTGGAATTGACCCCTCTTCTCGCGATAAACGGGGGCTCTTCGAGTATCCGGTTCGCGTTCTATGATCAGCGCGACCCGCCGCGGCGGCTGCTCGACGGCAAGGTAGATCGCATTGGTTTGAGCGGCACGAATTTCTCTTTCAGGGACTCTACAGAACCGTCGCGGGATGGGGGCATCATCCCTTCGGCCGATCAACGATCGGCAGTCTCTTTCATTCTGGATTGGTTCGAAACGCAGCCAATCTTCGCGTCGATCAAAGCCGTGGGGCATCGGGTGGTCCATGGGATGATGCGCAGCGTCCCCGAAATTGTCACCCCAGAGTTGCTTGATGAATTGCGTCGCATCACGCCATTTGCTCCGGAGCATTTGCCACTTGAAATCGAATTGATTGAGGGCTTCGGGCAGCGTCATCCGGCAGTCACTCAAGTGGCCTGCTTTGACACCGCGTTTCATCGCACCATGCCGCGAGTCGCCGCCGTGCTACCTATTCCGAGGCGCTATGAGGCGGCAGGTGTTCGCCGATATGGCTTCCACGGCTTGTCCTATGAATTCCTCATGGAGGAACTCGCCCGCCTCGGCGATCCGGCGGCAACGAACGGTCGCGTGATCCTTGCCCATCTCGGTAACGGCGCGAGCATGGCCGCCGTTCGTGATGGAAAGAGCATCGACACCAGCATGGGCTTCACGCCAACAGCCGGATTGGTGATGAGCACTCGCTCGGGGGACTTGGATCCGGGGTTGATCTCCTACCTATCGCGCACCGAGCAAATGAGCGCGACGCAGTTTCAGGAAATGGTGAACCACGCATCAGGGCTGCTTGGCGTTTCCGAGATCAGTTCCGACCTGCGCGATTTGCTTGCACGGGAAGCCGACGACGTTCGCGCTGCCGAAGCCGTGGCGCTGTTCTGCTATCAGGCCAAGAAATGGATCGGCTCCTTCTCCGCGGCGCTTGGTGGACTGGATACACTCGTCTTTGCCGGAGGCATTGGCGAAAACGCACCCATCGTGCGTCGGCGAATCTGCGACGGACTCGGCTTCCTTGGCATTGAATTGAATGAGGAGCGCAACACGAAGAACGCGCCGCTGCTTTCGGCGGAAGGTGGTCGCGTCGCCGTTCGCGTTATTCGCACGGACGAAGAACTCCTGATTGCAAGATCGGTCTTAAGCGTGATCGGTCGCGAAGCGCAGGGAAAGAACTGAGCGATGAACGTCAATATGGCTTCGAAGACACTTAGTGCCGACCTGGTGCGAAAGCTCGATGCCTATTGGCGGGCGGCCAATTACCTCTCGGTCGGGCAGATCTATCTCTATGACAATCCGTTGCTAAGAAAGCCCCTTGCGCTGACACATATCAAGCCGCGCCTACTTGGACATTGGGGCACGACGCCGGGGCTAAATTTCATCTACGTTCACCTGAATCGCGTCATCAAGAAACACGACCTGAACGTCATCAACATCACTGGGCCGGGCCATGGCGGCCCGGGGTTGGTCGCGAACGCCTACTTGGAAGGAACCTACAGCGAAGTCTATCCCAACATCGCGCAAGACGAGGCCGGGATGAAGAAGCTGTTCAAGCAGTTCTCATTTCCCGGCGGCATTCCCAGTCATGTCGCGCCGGAGACTCCAGGCTCGATTCATGAGGGAGGCGAATTGGGTTACTCGCTGTCGCACGCATTCGGCGCGGCGTTCGACAACCCCGACCTGCTCGTCGTATGCGTCGTCGGCGACGGGGAAGCCGAAACCGGCGCACTCGCCACGAGCTGGCATTCAAACAAATTTCTCAATCCGGTGCATGACGGCGCGGTGCTGCCCATTCTGCACCTGAACGGCTACAAGATAGCGGGACCAACCGTGCTGGCTCGCATTCCCCGCAAGGAACTGGAAGCGCTGTTTCGTGGCTATGGCTACGCGCCGTATTTTGTCGAGGGCGATGACCCGGCAAAGATGCACGAGCTCATGGCCGCGACGCTCGATGTTGTCGTGGCCGACATTCGCAGCATCCAACGCGAGGCTCGCGCCAACGGCTTCAAAGAACGCCCGCGCTGGCCCATGATAATCTTGTGCTCGCCGAAGGGTTGGACCGGCCCGAAGGTCGTCGACGGCAAGCCGACGGAGGGCACGTTTCGCTCGCATCAGGTGCCAATGGGCGAGATGAGCAGTCCCGGCCATTTGAAGCTCTTGGAAGATTGGATGAAGAGCTATCGGCCAGAGGAGTTGTTCGACGAGACGGGCAAGCTGCGATCGGAACTCGCGGAATTGCCTCCGAAGGGCGCGCGCCGTATGAGCGCCAATCCGCACGCTAATGGCGGCCTCCTGTTGAGCGACCTGCGTTTGCCGGATTTCGGCGAGTATGCCGTGAAGGTGCCGAAGCCGGGAGCCGTGAACGCCGAAGCCACGCGCGTCCAAGGCGAGTTCATCCGCGACGTCATCAAACAGAATCCTAAAAACTTCCGCGTGTTCAGCCCGGACGAAACGACCTCAAACCGCTGGGGCGCCGTTTTTGAAGTGACGAATCGCTGCTCGACGGCGGAGATTATTCCCCTCGACGATCACGTTGCACCCGACGGTCGCGTGATGGAGATGCTTAGCGAGCACCAGTGCGAGGGCTGGTTGGAAGGCTATCTACTCACGGGCCGCCATGGATTCTTTTCCTGTTACGAAGCGTTCATTCACATCATCGATTCGATGTTCAACCAGCACGCCAAGTGGTTGAAGGTGACGCGCGACATTCCCTGGCGCCGCCCCATCGCCTCGCTGAACTACCTGCTCACGTCCCATGTCTGGCGGCAGGATCACAACGGCTTTACTCATCAAGACCCAGGCTTCATCGATCACGTCGTGAACAAGAAGGCCGAAGTCATACGGGTCTATTTGCCCCCCGATGCAAACACGCTGCTCTCGGTAACGGACCATTGCTTGCGGAGCCGCAACTACGTGAACGTCATCATCGCCGGCAAGCAACCCGCGCCACAGTGGCTCGACATGGACGCTGCCACCAAGCACTGCGCCGCTGGGATCGGGATCTGGCCTTGGGCAAGCAACGACGGGGGCGGGGAACCTGATGTTGTCATGGCGTGTTGCGGCGACGTGCCCACGCTGGAAACCTTGGCGGCCGTCGAGTTGCTGCGCAAGCAATTCCCTCAATTGAAAATCCGTGTGATCAACGTGGTCGATTTGATGAAGCTCCAATCGGAAAGCGAACATCCGCACGGCTTGAGCGACAAGGAGTTCGATCAACTCTTCACGACGGACAAGCCGATCATTTTCGCTTACCACGGCTATCCAACGCTGATCCACCGGCTCACGTATCGCCGCACCAACCACGGGAACATGCATGTGCGGGGTTATAAGGAAGAAGGCACGACCAGCACGCCGTTCGACTTGGTGGTGGTGAACGACCTCGACCGTTTTCACCTCATGGCCGACGTTGTCGATCGCGTGCCGAAACTTGGGTCAAGTGCGGCTTATGTGAAGCAGGCTGTCCGCGACAAACTAATCGAGCATAAGCGCTATATTGCCGAATACGGTGACGACATGCCTGAAATCCGGAACTGGCAGTGGGGCGCAACGACGTGACCGGCGCGCCCCCCGCGCTTGCGCGCCTGTACTTTGTTCGACATGGGCAGACAGCTTGGTCGCTCACGGGCCAGCATACGGGGCGAACCGACATTCCGCTGACAGAGCAAGGCGAGGAAGAGGCACGCAAACTCGCCGACCGCCTACGAGCCACGACGTTCAATCGCGTGTTCACCAGTCCGCTGCAACGCGCGCGGCGAACTTGCGAGTTGGCCGGGTTGGGTGAAATTGCAGAAGTCCATTCGGATCTGGCGGAGTGGGATTACGGCGACTACGAGGGACAGCGCCCGCAGGAAATTCGCAAGGCGCGCCCAGACTGGAATGTCTTTCGCGACGGTGCCCCGGGTGGTGAATCGGCCGTCCAAGTCTGTGAACGTGCGGATCGGTTGATCGTTCGTCTTCGGACGCTGAAGGGCAACGTTGCCATCTTCTCACACGGCCACCTCGGGCGCGTGCTGGCCGCGCGTTGGATCGGATTGCCGACAAGGCAAGCGCAGCAATTCCTTCTCGGCACAGCGTCACTCAGCATTCTCGGCTATGAGCACAACCGCGCCGAAGAGCCGGCCATCGTCTTATGGAACGCTCCCTCGAACGAGATTTCAAACGCATTGGTGGGGTGCATGTCCGAGAAATTGACCTGACAAGCCCAGCCTCTTCAGTCACTTCTGACTCAATCCAGGTGGACTGGGAACCAATCGGACCACTACCCGTTAGATATCATGTGCGATCATCCGCGCGGAGCCGACGAAGGAGACGCCCGCGACTAGTCGCGACACGTCACCGCCCAAGTTGCATCGGACGGCCTTCAAGCTGGTGGCCGGTCCTGTCCCCACTATCGTGGCCTGCATAATGGCGATGGCGGCCCCGATGGTCGCGGTCGAGTGAAGCAACGCGCCTGCCGCATGGCGCGGCTGGGCTGGAAGGGACGGAGATATGCCCTATGGAATGGCTTCAGAGTAACTGGATTTGGATTGCGTTCGCGGCCGCGTTTGTTGGCATGCACTTGCTCGGACACGGAGGACATGGCGGACACGGTCGTAGCGGTCACGGCAGACACGCCGGAGGCAAGCGTGATCCGAACGAAACGAAGCCTGCACCTGGATCCGCAGACCCCGATGCTCCAGCGGACGGGAAATTGCCTCACCATGGCGGCTGACCGGCAATTCGTACCGCGACGGCCAAGTCGGAAGCGCCGGATCCTCGGGCGACCCGGGCGAACCAACGCTGACCAGGACGAAGTCGGATGCACGCGTTTGAAGGCGCTGAGGGAAGGCTGCACCAAGTATTGCGCTAGGTTTTTTTCTTAACTTCTTTGGATAGAGGCACGACGATGCAAACAGAACTTTTAAGTGTAACGGGCATGACGTGCGGCGGCTGCGCCAGCAAGGTAGCGCACGCGCTGAAGGCGATCCACGGAGTTGGTGACGTGAAAGTGTCGCTCTCAGCCAGCGAGGCTACCGTGCAATATGACGAGCGGCTGACTTCGCCCGATCGGTTCAAAGCGGCCGTGAAAGGCGCGGGCTATGGCATCGACACGACCAAAGCCGATCATAGCCATCAGTCAAAAGGCGGATGCTGCAACTAAGGTGGCGTAATGCGTTTTCGGTTAAACAATTATGAGCAAAAAAATAGAAAAAAAGGGCGACCGGGGACAGCCGCCGTCGATCTCGAAAGAGGTCTACAAAGACACTCTGCAAGAACTCCAGGTTGAATTGGTCAAGCTGCAGCGGCACTTCATCGAATGCAATGACAAGATACTAATCATCTTGGAGGGCCGGGATGCTTCGGGCAAGGACGGCACGATCAAGCGCATTGTCCAACATCTGAGTCCGCGCGAGACCCGAGTTGTTGCGCTCGGCAAACCCTCGGACCGCGACCGTACTTCTTGGTACTTCCAGCGTTATGTTTTGCATTTGCCGGCGGCTCAGGAACTCGTGCTGTTCAACCGCAGTTGGTACAACCGTGCGGGTGTTGAACGGGTAATGGGCTTCTGTACCGAGGCTGAGCATGAGGAGTTCATGGGTTCGGTTTCGAGCTTCGAGAACATGTTGGTCGGTTCGGGCGTGAAGCTGCTCAAATACTATCTCGACATCAGCAAGCCCGAACAAAAGCGGCGTCTAAAGGATCGGAAAACTGACCCGTTGAAGCAGTGGAAAGTCAGTCCTGTCGACGACCAAGCAATTAAGCGCTGGAAAGCATACAGCTCCGCCCGCAACGAGATGCTGACGCGATCGCATAGCGCGACGGCGCCATGGACCGTGGTACGTGCCAACGACAAACGCCAAGCGCGGCTCAATATCATCAAAGATCTGCTTAGCCGGCTTCACTACACCGACAAAGATAAAAAGCTGACCCATCCCGACCCGAAGTTTGTTTTTGCGTACGACGTCTCAAATCTCGGAAACGGTCAACTCGCAAGGTGATGAACATGCAACGAAACATTTTGAATAAGCCGGCCATGGAGGAAACACAATGAAAACGAGCGTTATTGAAGTGCGGGACATGTTGTCGGTATTGAGCGTGCTCGGGGTCGAAAAGCGCATTGGCGAAGTGCCGGGTGTCGAAAGCGTTACGGTCAACTTCGCCGGGGCAAGCGCCACGGTGCGTTACGACGAAACGCGACTCGAGATCGCGGATATCAAGTCGAGCGTGCGCCAGAGCGGGTTTGAGTCGGCGGACGCGCCGGCCGCTGGGCGCGCTACCGCTTCGGCGGGTGACGGTCACAAAGGCCACACTGCACCAGGCGCGCCGCCGCCAAACTCGGCCCCCGCAGTGTCAAAAACACCCCCGGTCGCCGCCGGCCCTGCGGACTCTGTCTCCGCAAGTGCCGCTCAACAAGACAGGGCCGCGCCGGACACGGCGGCGTCAACATATGGTGCGCCAAAACCTCCTGCGGTCGCAGCGTCCGCTGCGCCGAAGGTAGGCCAGGACGCCGCCACCTCGACACACGCGCCAGCAAGCGATGGACAGAAAGACAAGGCGGCGCCGAAAAAAAGTTAGAGCCACAACATCGCAACAAGGTTGGTGCTACCTCGGAATGAATGCACTTGGCAGCCGACCTAGCCACTTCAAAGGGGTCGATATCAAACGGAGTACGAGAATATCATGACGGTCGCAAATGTTTCACAAGGGAGCGCTCGCGGTTTGCCGCAAGCGTTGAAAACCGCTCAGGCGGCAATCCAGCGTCCAGACGTCCAGGAGATGCTTTGCAAACTATCCGAGTACAATCTCGGCATCTTTATGCCGCACATGCATGACGCTCAAACTGGTGAATTCCACCCGCTTCCCGATGAAGTCACGCAGGTGGAATCCGGTTTGGAAGTTTCGTTCCAACCGACAGAAGAAATCGCAAGCCAGACAGCACGCTTTCTCCCTGTGGGATGGCTTTGGCGCGCCGGTGCATCAACAGCCGTCGCGGCGTGTGAAATGTTTTCGGAAGAAGGACGTGGCGATGCGGACGATGTCAAACATAAGATGCCCAAAGGCAACTAGTTTGGCGCATGATCTTCTCGGCTTATCACTACGACAAAGATGAGTGGCGCAGCTGTCCGGCTTCGCAACTCATGTTCCCAGATGATGGCTTAAACATGGACCATTGAGGAAACCCAATGAAAACGAGTGTTATTGAAGTACGCGACATGTTGTCGGTACTGAGCGTGCTCGGGGTTGAAAAGCGGATTGGCGAAGTGCCAGGAGTCGAAAGCGTTACAGTCAACTTCGCTGCGGCGACTGCCACGGTGCGCTACGACGAAACTCGACTCAGTATCGCGGACATTAGATCGGACGTGCGCCAAAGTGGGTATGAGTCAGCGGTCGCATCGCCTGCAGTCGGCGCTGAGCCCGCCGCCGCTTCAGCGGGCAGTCATGAAGATCACACGGCGCCGGAGACGTCGCCTGCAACAGCATCCGCCGCGCCGAACCCTTCCGCAGACCCATCTGCTACCGCGGGGACCGATTCTGCCAGCACCGTGCAACAAGGCAAAGCGGTGTCCGCAGGTGTCCCCGCGCCCCCCGCTCCCGCGGCCCCTGCACCTGCGGCGACGGCTACTCCAACGGTTGCCGGTCACGAGGGCCACGCGGCGCCGGGCGCGGCGTCCGCCATGTCGGCAGAGATGGCCCATGAGATGGGCCATAGCGGCAAGGATCTGCCGGCGATGGCGCGCGACATGCGCAACCGTTTCTGGATCTGCCTAGTCTTCACCGTGCCGATTTTTTTCTATTCGCCGATGGGACTTTTTACGCCGCCTGCGCCACCGTTTGATCTAGACCTCAACGTGTGGCTGTTCTTTTTCGCAAGTGCCGCGATTCTTTACCCGAGCTGGCCGTTCGTCGTCTCCGCTTGGCGCGCGATTAGGACGGGCACTCTGAGCATGGCGGTGCTGGTCGTATTGAGCGTCGGCACCGGCTATCTCTTTAGCGTCGGCAGCACATTCCTCTTCAAGGGAGGCGGGCAGTTCTTCGAAGCCGCCTCCGTACTGCTGGTTTTCATCCTGCTCGGCCACTGGCTGGAAATGCGTGCCCGGGCCGGCGCGTCGTCCGCCATCAAGGCGTTGATGGACCTTGCTCCGGCGAAAGCCTCTGTCATCCGCAACGGCGCCGAGGTTGAGGTTCCGACGGCGGAGGTGTTGGCGGGCGAGATTGTCGTGATCCGGCCGGGCAACAAGATACCGGTCGACGGGACGGTAGAGACCGGCGAATCGCTCATCGACGAGTCCATGCTCACCGGCGAGTCGATGCCTGTCCAGAAGGGGCCGGGCGCCACGGTGATAGGTTCGACGATCAACAAGAGCGGCAGCTTTCGCTATAAGGCGACGAAGGTCGGGGCCGACTCGGCGCTGGCGCAGATCGTAAAGCTGGTGCAGGAGGCGCAGAACTCGAAGGCGCCGGCGCAACTCCTGGCGGACAAGGCCGCGCAATGGCTAGTGATTGCCGCGATCGTCATCGGTCTTGCGACTTTTGCGGTGTGGTTCTGGGTGATCGGGCAGCCGCTGCTGTTCGCGGTGACACTGACCATCACGGTCTTCGTGATCGCTTGCCCCGATGCCTTGGGACTCGCGACGCCGATGGCGGTCATGGTGGGAACCGGCCTTGGCGCGATGAACGGGATCCTGTTCAAGAACGCCTCGGCACTCGAAGACGCGACCAAGCTCAACGTCATTGTCTTCGATAAGACCGGTACGCTCACCATCGGTCAGCCAGAGGTCGTGGAGATCGTGACGGCAGACGGGGTCAGCGAGGACGTGCTGCTGACCGCCGCCGCGGCCGTTGAGCAGGGGTCCGATCATCCGTTGGCCCAGGCAATCCTGCGCCGGGCGGCGAAGCTCACCGTCGCCGCTCCGACAGCATTCGAAAGCCTCGACGGCATGGGCGCGCGCGCCGAGACCGCCGGCGGAACGGTATTCCTCGGCAACCGGCTGCTGATGGACACGCAAAAGCTCGCACTCGGGCGGCTGGAAGCCGAAGCCACCCGCCTGCAGGGCGACGGCCGCACCGTGGTCCATGTGTCTCAGGCCGGTCGTGTGATCGGTCTAATCGCCATCGCCGATGCGATCAGAGCAACTTCCAAGGCGGCGGTGGCAAAACTGCGCGAACGCAACATAGAAGTGGTGATGCTGACCGGCGACAACGCGGCCACAGCCAAGCGCATAGCCACAGATCTCGGCATCGAACGCGTGTTGGCCGACGTGCTACCTGCCCAGAAGGCCGAAAAAGTGAAGGAGCTTCAGGCCACGGGGAAGAAGGTCGGAATGGTGGGCGATGGTGTCAACGACGCGCCTGCGTTGACTCAGGCCGACGTCGGGTTTGCGATTGGCGCCGGCACTGACGTCGCGATGGAGAGTGCCGACGTGGTGCTGATGAAGAGCGACCCGTATGACATCGTCGCCGCGATCGAGCTGTCGCGCGCGACGTTGCGAAAGATGCATCAGAATCTTTGGTGGGCGGTAGGCTACAACGTGATCGCGTTCCCGCTCGCCGCCGGCGTCTTGTACCCGTTCGTATTGAGTCCGGAGGTCGCCGCGCTGTCGATGTCCGGCAGCACGCTTGTGGTGGCGATCAATGCACTCATGCTGAAGCGCACCAAGCTGACAGGAATCCGTCAGCCTAGTAAGGGGGCAGCACTCGATACGCCTGTTGCGGCAACAACGCCGAAGCGAGGCGAGGCGCCTGCGGCACCGGCGGCCGCGCCGCCAGTTAAGGCGCACGCTTGATGGTCAGCGCTCGGCTCGCAGCAGGCGTCAGCGGCCTGCGAATGACGCCGCGCCGCCACCGGCGCATGTACTCGCAACAGCGACGTCGCGCCCTCATGTCGCTCTCGCAAGGCGACCTCTACGACGGCGGTGCCGATTTTTTCAATGGAATGAACTGAATGTGCTTCTCAGCCACGGCAAGCTTCGCGGCGGGGGCATTTCTACTCGGTGTTGGTACGCTAACACTAAGGTCGACGAGCAGCGCTCGCGAGCTGCCGTTTGCCGCGATTCCGCTATTGTTCGCAATCCAACAGCTGAGCGAGGGCGTGATCTGGCTGACCTTCGACTACAACGCGCCGCTGCTCAACGCGGTCATGACCCACATCTACTCGTTCTTCTCTCATGTGCTTTGGCCGATCTACGTGCCCGTGGCCGTGCTGTTGATCGAGCCGCCGGGGTTGCGCCGGCGCGCACTGCTCGCGTTCGTCGTGGCCGGAGTCGCGGTGGGTGCTTATCTCCTCTACTTTCTTGTCGATTTTACGATCGTCTCGCGGCCGGTCGGCCAGCACATTGAATACGTCTCGCCCCATTTCTTTGCCGCGACAGCGATCACGATGTATGTGATGTCGACAACCTTCAGCCCGATCCTGTCCAGCCATCGGACAGTGAAGGTCTTCGGCGTATTGGCACTGTTGTCCTTCGCCGCAGCATACTACTTCTATGCGACCTGGTTCATTTCGGTGTGGTGCTTCTTCGCCGCGTTGCTGAGCGTGGTCGTCTACCTCCATTTTGCAATGCGCAGGACCGAACTCGGTGGGCAGCGCGACATGCTCAGCGCCGGCATCGCGTCGCTATCCGCGGCCTTGCTGTTGATCCGCGACGCCGGTTTTCGAGGCCGCAGCAATCCGGCGAATGCCGCCATCGCACCCGATGACGGCATCATGATCGGGCGCGCCGCACCGACGGGCGTACCCCCGAGCACGATGGCTGTGTTGATGCTTTCGGTTTTCACGGTGTCGATGGGTTACGGCGTGGTACTGCCGCTCCTCCCGTATCTGATCGAGCGGCTACTCGGCGCGGGTAGCGATGCGGCGCAAGTTTCCCGCTCAACTGGCCTCCTAACCGCCCTGTACATGCTCTCGCTCTTTCTCTTCGCTCCAGTTTGGGGGCGCATGTCCGACCGGTATGGACGCCGCACCATCCTTCTCATCGGGTTGGTCGGGTTCAGCGCGACCATGTTGACGTTTGCGTTTGTCGAGAACCTGACAGCGGTCTACGCCGAGCGCTTCTTGAGCGGTATGTTTGCCGCTGCCGTCACACCGGTTGCACTGGCCGCGATCGGGGATCTCGCGACGACAGAAGAGGCGCGGGCGCGCCGCCTTACCTTCGTCAGCCTCGCAGGAATAAGTGGGTTTCTTCTGGGACCCATGATGGGTGTCTTCATTGCGCGAGGTGCCGCGGACATGCTCCCCATCGTCGGCGCGGCCGGGTCGCTGGCGGTCCCGTTGGCGGGGACCGCGGTGCTGGCTCTTCTCGTGGCGGTTGCGGCCGCGATCACGGTCCCCGGAAGCAAGCGGGGTGATGTCGCCCCGAAGCGCGACCAACCCGCTTCGGAGACCACAGCGTGGCTCGTCCCCAAGCTGCTCTCGCTAGCGTTCATTGTCTCTGCCGGAGTCGGTGTGTTTGAAGTTGGATTGGCGCTTCGCGGGAAACAGGAACTCGGGCTGACGCAATACCAGATCGCCACAATGTTCACCGAGTGCAGTCTGGTGATGCTTGCCGTGCAGGCGATCGTATTCTCGCCTTGGGTCAAACCCGAAACGACACGCTGGTTCATCGCGCCAGCCTTCGCCGTCCTAGCAGCCGGATTGTTTCTTGTTCCTCGTGCTTCTGACTTCAGCCTGATGCTCGTGGTGATCGGAGCAGTGGCGGCGAGCGCCGGTATTCTCTCGCCAATACTGACTTATTGGATTTCGACCAATGCCGGCCAGGCTCAAGGCGCTGCTCTCGGCAAGCAAACGGCCGCAGCGAGTCTGGGCGCGACCGTCGGTTCCGCAGCCGGTGGCCTTCTGTTCGATGTGACGTGGCTACCCAACGCCTCGTTCCTGCTCATGACCGTGCTGACGCTGTTAGGACTCCTTTTGAGCCTCGGCCTTCCTATTTCGCTCCGTACACGGAATCTAGGCGAACGAGCCCAACAAGTGCCCAGCCCACTCAGGTCCGCCGCAATTGGACAACCAGTCGGCAAAATCACCGCCACGAGTCCCGAGGCTCCGCCGCAGCAATTCGATTTACCGCCTGAACTTTCACCCTAAAAGGAGAATACCATGAACAAGAATGATGCAATCGTCGCAGTGTTCGCCGACCATCGCGGAGCCGAATCCGCTATCCGTAAACTTGCCGAAGGCGGACTGGAGATTAAGCACTTCAGCATTGTCGGCAAGGGCTATCATTCGGAGGAAAAGGTTGTGGGGTTTTACAATACCGGTGACAGCGTGAAATTCTGGGGGACGAATGGCGCGATGTGGGGCGGGCTCTGGGGCTTGTTC
>JABFRX010000249.1 GCA_013140995.1 Alphaproteobacteria bacterium
CTCGAAGAGCGCGATCACTTTGTGCAGCTCGCAGCCGCGGGGTTGGCGACGATGTTTGGGCTGCAAGCCGCTATCAATATCGCGGTGACCCTGAGCCTCATTCCGGCGAAGGGCATGACGCTGCCATTCGTGTCGTATGGCGGGTCGTCGACGTTGGCGCTGGCGCTGAACGTGGGGATGCTGTTGGCGCTCACGCGGCGGCGCACGGCTGCGCAACGAGGTTGGTGATGCCGGGCCCCGTCGTCATCGCGGCCGGCGGCACCGGTGGCCACACGTTTCCGGCGCAAGCGTTGGCGCAGGAGTTGGCGAAGCGCGGGCGGAAGATCGTGCTGATGACCGACGACCGCGGTCACAATTATGCGCAAGCTTTTCCGCAAGTCGACATCGTGACCGTTCCGTCTGCGACGTTCGCGGGCCGTGGCTTGGTGGGGAAGGGGCTCGCCTTCGCGCGGCTCGGTCAGGGTGCGATTGCAGCTTATTTTGCGCTCGGCCGGTTGAAGCCCAGTGTCGTGGTCGGCTTCGGCGGATATCCGGCACTGCCGACGATGTTCGCGGCGGCACGGCGCGGACTGCCCTCGATTATTCATGAGCAGAACGCTGTGCTGGGCCGGGTCAACCGTTGGCTGTCGCCAAAGGTGACAAGGATCGCGGCAGCGTTTTCGAAACTTACGCATCTCGATCCGGTGTTGCAGCCGCTCGTGACGGTGACCGGCAATCCTGTGCGGCCGGCGGTGATTGCCGCCCTGCGTCCCTATGCGAAGCCGGATGCGGCTTTCAATCTTCTCGTCTTCGGCGGCAGTCAGGGCGCGCGGGTATTTGCGACTCTTGTACCGGAGGCGATTGGGAAACTGCCGGAGGGGCTGCGCAAACGGATCAACCTCACCCAGCAGTGCCGGCCGGAGGATTTGGACGCCGCGAAGGCGCGCTACGCGGTGATGGGGCTTCAGCCGACGCTAGCGTCATTCTTCACCGACATGGGCGAGCGCCTTTCGGCCTCTCACCTCGTCATCAGCCGGGCAGGCGCCTCAACGGTGACGGAACTTTGCGCGGTTGGTAGGCCGTCGATTCTGATCCCCTATCCGTTCGCGATGGACGACCATCAAAGCGTTAACGCGGGGCAGCTTGCCGCGGAGGGAGCGGCGTGGACGTTCAAAGAGGCGGATCTGACCGCCGAAATACTTGCGGCGAAGGTCACAGAATTGGCGCAAAACCCGGTTTTGCTTGAGGCTGCGGCGGCGAAAGCGCTAAGCCTAGGGCGAAGCGACGCCGCTTCGAGGCTTGCCGATCTTGTGGAAGAGGTCGGCGGTCTCAAACGCCCCTGAACTTGTCTCACGGAGTGTACGGCCCTCATGAGCCGGCTTTCTCTGCAAATCGGTCCTCTGCATTTCATCGGCATCGGCGGCATCGGGATGAGCGGCATCGCGGAAGTGATGCACAATCTCGGTTACAAGATTCAGGGCTCGGACGCGGCCGAGAGCGCGAACGTGAAGCGCTTGCGTGGACAAGGAATCAAAGTCGCGATCGGGCAGCACGCGGCTGAGAATTTGGGCGACGCCGCCGTCGTCGTCTATTCGTCGGCGGTGAAGGCCGACAATCCGGAGTTGGCGGCGGCGCGCGCGCGTCAGGTTCCGACCGTCAAGCGTGCGGAGATGCTTGCAGAGTTGATGCGCCTCAAAAGCGCAGTCGCAATCGCAGGTACGCACGGCAAGACGACGACCACGACCATGGTCGCCGCGCTGCTGGAGGCGGGCGGGTTCGATCCGACGGTCATCAATGGCGGGATCATCAATGCCTACGGCACGAATGCGCGGCTTGGCCAGGGCGAGTGGATGGTGGTCGAGGCCGATGAGTCCGACGGCACGTTCGTGAAGCTGCCGGCGACGATTGCGATCGTCACCAACATTGACCCGGAGCATCTCGATCACTACCGCGGGTTCGAGGGTTTGAAGCGCGCGTTCGATACGTTCGTCGAGAACATTCCGTTCTATGGGTTTGCGGTCCTGTGCATCGATCACCCGGAAGTGCAGTCGATGATCGGACGCGTGAGCGACCGGCGCTTGATCACGTACGGCTATGGGCCGCAGGCGGACGTGCGCGCCGTCAATGTGCGGTTCGAGGGCGGTATTTCGCACTTTGACGTCATGCTGTCAGATCGCGTGAAGGGCGGGTCGCGAACGCTGGCGGGGCTTGCGCTGCCGATGCCGGGTGAACACAACGTGCAGAACTCGCTGTCGGCGATTGCGGTGGCGCGTGAGTTGGGCGTGCCGGACGTGACGGTTCGCGAGGCGCTGGCTCAGTTCGAAGGCGTGAAGCGCCGTTTCACGAAGACCGGCGTTTGGAACGGCGTCACGATCATCGATGACTACGCGCACCACCCGGTCGAGATCCTCTCGGCGCTGAAGGCGGCGCGGCAGGTTGCGTCGGGTCGCGTGATCGCCGTCGTGCAGCCGCATCGCTACACGCGGCTCAAGGATTTGTTCAAAGAATTTTCCACCTGCATGCATGGCGCGGACACGGTCGTTGTCTCGGACGTCTATCCGGCTGGCGAGCAGCCGCTTCAAGGCGTGTCGCGCGATGCGCTCGTCGAGAGCATGCGCGCGCACGGGCATCGCAACGTGGTCGCGTTGCAGTCGCCGGACGAGTTGGCAAAGGTCGTGTCCGAACTTTCGCGGCCCGGCGACTACGTCGTGTGCATGGGGGCGGGCACGATCACGAACTGGGCTAACCTGTTGCCCACCCAGTTGCAGGCTTTGAGCGAAGGCAAGAGCTAAGCGATGCAGACGGCGGCGAGCGATCTGATCGCGCGGCTGCCGCGCGCGAGGGGGCCTTATCAGCCGAACGCGGCGATCAAGGACCTCACCTGGTTTCGCGCGGGCGGGCCGGCTGAGGTGCTCTACATCCCGTCGGATGCGGACGATTTGGCGGCGTTTCGAAAGGGCGTTCCGACGGATGTGCCGTTGACGGTCATCGGCGTTGGCTCGAACCTGCTGGTGCGCGATGGCGGCGTCGATGGCGTGGTGATCCGACTTGGCCGCGGGTTCATGAACGTGAGTGCTGAGGGCCATCGTTTGCGCGCGGGTGCGGCCGTGCTCGATGTTGCCGTGTCAAAGGCAGCGTTGGATGCAGGTCTCACGGGCCTCGAGTTCATGCGCGGTATTCCGGGTGCTGTCGGCGGCGGCTTGCGCATGAACGCGGGTGCGTACGGGCGCGAGTTCAAGGATGTGTTGGTGGAAGCGATCGCGCTCAATCGCAATGGCGAGCGGGTGCGGCTTTCGAATGCGGACATGGGTTTTCAGTACCGCCGCTCGAACGTGCCGGCCGACTTGATCTTCATTGAGGCGGTGTTCGAAGGCACGACAGGCGACAAAGCCGCGATCGAAGCGCGCATGAACGAGATCACCGATGCCCGCGCCTCGACGCAGCCGATCAAGAGCCGCACCGGCGGATCGACGTTCAAGAATCCGCCGGGTGAGAAGGCTTGGCAGCTTGTCGATCGCGCCGGATGCCGGGGCCTCAGGCGCGGCGATGCGGAAGTCTCGACGATGCATTGCAATTTTCTGATCAATCACGGCCGCGCTTCGGGCAACGAGATCGAAGACCTCGGCGAAGAGGTACGCGCAAAGGTCAAAGCCGCGACGGGCATCGAGCTCGAGTGGGAGATCAAGAGGATTGGCAAGCGGTAGCTCGTTCAATCTACATCGTCATGGCCGGGCTTGACCCGGTCACCCAGTTGGCGCACGGCAGTGCGCGATAGAGTTGGTGGTTTTCATCGCGCTGCCGCGCGAGAGTCTGGGTGGCCGGGTCAAGCCCGGCCATGACGAATTTATTTGATAGCGTCGGAGGACAAGCATGCCCGAGCAACGGCACGTCGCGGTTTTGATGGGTGGGTGGTCTGCCGAGCGGCCGGTCAGCCTTGTGACGGGCAAAGGCGTCGCGCACGCGCTGCGCGAGGAGGGCTTCAAGGTCACCGAGATCGACGTGGCGCGCGACATCGCCGACGTGCTGGCAAAGCTCAAGCCTGACGTCTGCTTCAACGCGCTGCACGGGCAGTGGGGCGAAGACGGCTGCGTTCAGGGGCTGCTGGAGATCATGGGAATTCCGTACACCCACTCCGGCGTCCTCGCGTCGGCTGTTGCAATGCACAAGGAGCGGGCGAAGGCCGTGTTTCGGGGCGCAGGGTTGCCGATCGTCGCCGACATCGTCGTTTCGCGCCACGACGTCGCGAAACAAACCGCGATCAAGCCGCCATTCGTGATCAAGCCCGTTAATCAGGGGTCAAGTGTGGGGGTCTTTATAATTCGACCCGGGGACAATCGTCCGCCGGAGCAGTTGACGAGCCCCGACTGGAATTTGGGTGACGAGGTCATGGTGGAAGAATTCGTGCCGGGACGCGAACTGACGGTTGCCGTCATGGACGGCAAGCCGCTCGCCGTGACCGAGATCGTCGCCAAGACGAAGTTTTACGATTTTGAGGCGAAGTACTCGGACGGTGGGTCTGAGCATGTGGTGCCCGCGAAAATCCCAGCAATGGTCTACGAAGAGGCGATGGACATCTCCGTGCGCGCGCATGTGGCGCTGGGCTGCCGCGGCGTAAGCCGGGCAGACCTGCGCTACGACGACACGCAAGGCGAACCGGGTCGGCTGATCATTCTTGAGACTAACACGCAGCCCGGCATGACGCCGACGTCGCTGGCGCCGGAGCAGGCGGCTTACAAGGGAATGCCCTACGGCGCGTTGTGCCGGTGGCTGGTTGAGGATGCATCATGCGATCGGTAGTCGGCGCCTCTATGGACGATGACGATGACCTCCCGCCGCCGACCAAGCGGAAGCGGACACCGTCGAAGGGCAAGCCGCGCGTGATCCGCCAAAAGCGCGGGCGGCGGGATGCCGGCTACATGAGCCGCTGGCTCGAGTCTGCGCGAGGTGCTGCGCGCTGGACGCTGGTTTGGGGCCTAGCCATCGGCATGTTTTTCATGGTCACCGTGTTTGCCGGGCTGCTTTCCGGCGGGCATGTGTCGGCGGCGCTTGCCGGTCTGCAAGGTGCAGGCGAAGGCGCCATGGCCGGCGCCGGGTTTACCGTTCAGGCGGTGACGCTCGAAGGGCGCAGCGAAACGGCGCAGCGCGAGATCGGGCAGATGCTCGGCATCAAGCGCGGCGATCTGATGTTTTATGTCGACGTCGATGAGGCACGGGCGCGGATCGAGGCGCTGCCGTGGGTCAAATCGGCCGAAGTTCGCCGCGTTTGGCCGGATCGCATCGTGGTTCGCATCGTCGAACGCACGCCGGTCGCGGTTTGGCAGAAGGATGGCGCGAAGACCGTCATCGACATCGACGGACATCCGATCAGCGGTGAGGACCCCGCACGGTTTGCGTCTCTGCCGCTCGTCGTGGGGCGGGGCGCGGAGAGCGCCGTCGCGTCGCTGCTCAAGCTTGTTGCGACGCAACCGAACTTAAAGTCACGTGTGAAAATTGCCGTGCGAGTGGGTGAAAGACGTTGGGATTTACAGCTTGATAACGCTGTTGAAGTACGACTGCCAGAGGAAGGCGCGGAAGCGGCCTTGGCAGAACTCGTCCGGCTCGACCGGGAGCAAAACGTGCTCTCGCGCGACATCAAAGCGATCGATCTTCGCTACCCGGATCGTTTCATCGTCAAGCTGCCGCCAGGGTCGCCGCTGATTACGCCGGCGCGGTCCGTTGGCGGCAGGGAAACTTGATGGTCGTTGGGTTTGGTAAGGGTAGGACGGGAAAGGGTCAGCGCTCGCACAAAGGCGGGATCGTTGCGGCGCTCGACGTCGGCTCGACCAAAGTTGCCTGCTTCATCGTCAAGATCGTACCAAATCGCGATGGCGGCGAACCGCACCTGAAGGTGCTGGGCATCGGTCACCACGGGAGCCGTGGCGTGCGCGGGGCGACCGTTGTCGACATCAACGCCGCCGAAGACTCTATCCGCGCCGCGGTCGAGCAAGCCGAGCGGATGGCGGGAATGACGCTGAAAGACGCGGTCGTCGGCATTTCTTGCGGCCAGCCACAGAGTCGTACGATCAACGTCGAGGTCTCCATCGCCGGTCATGAAGTCGGCGAGGAGGACTTGCGCCGTGCCTATGCGACCGGCCGCGCGCAAGGGCCTTCGCCGGAGCGCGAAATCATTCACTGCATGGCCGGCAGTTTCGCCATCGACGGTAGCCGCGGCATCCGCAATCCGCGCGGCATGGTTGGCGATACGCTTGGCGTCTCCATGCATGCGGTGACAGCGGCCACAGGGCCAATCCGGAACCTCGAAGCCTGCATCGACCGCTGTCATTTGGATATTTCGGGCAAGGCCGTGACGGCCTACGCCGCCGGGTTGTCGACGTTGGTTGCCGATGAGATGGAGCTCGGAGCGACCGTCATCGACATGGGCGGTGGGACGACCTCGATTGCGGTGTTTTTCGACGGAAACCTGGTTCTTTCGGACGTCTTGCCGGTCGGCGGCAGTCATGTGACGAGCGATATCGCGCGCGGGCTTTCGACCTCGCTCGCCAACGCCGAACGGATAAAGACGCTGCACGGCAGCGCGTTTTCCGGGCCAAACGACGGGCGCGATCTGATCACGATCGCGCACCTGGGCGAGGACGACGGGGAGGGCGAGAGCCAGATCTCGCGCTCGGTGCTGACCGGCATCATTCAACCGCGCATCGAAGAGACGTTCGAGATGGTGCGCGACCGGTTGGTCGATTCCGGTCTGTCGTCGATTTCTGGACGCCGCGTCGTTTTGACGGGCGGGGCCGCGCAGCTGAACGGCGCGCGCGAGACGGCGGCGCGGGTGCTCTCGAAGCAAGTCCGGATCGGGAGGCCTCACAAGCTCGGCGGCCTGGCGGAAGCGGCGAGTGGGCCTGCGTTTGCTGGTTGCGCCGGGCTTGCGATTTGGGCGTCACAGCGACCGAACGAAGTGAAGGTTTCCGGCGAGGAGCTCGATGCGCCGGGCCTCGCCTATGGTACTCATGGGGCTGCTTCGCGAGGGTTCGGGGGGCTAACGCGCTGGATTAAAGAGAATTTTTAACTCTTGCTGGCGCAAGACTAGGGCAACGAGCACGGAAAACGTGCCGGAGTGGTTGTGGGTGGTTTGCTTGGGAAGGTCACGCATGGAGACTAAGCGATGGCCATCAACAATATTCAAGCGCCCGATCTAACGGAGCTGAAACCTCGCATCCTCGTGTTTGGGGTGGGTGGTGCAGGCGGTAACGCCGTCAACAACATGGTTGCCTCCGCGCTTGAGGGCGTAGAGTTCATTGTCGCGAACACGGACGCTCAGGCGCTCGTCCATTCGAAGGCGACGCATTGCCTTCAGTTGGGCACGAAGCTCACACAGGGTTTAGGCGCGGGATCGCGGCCGGATATCGGCTCTGCGGCCGCGGAAGAGAGCACGAGCGAGATCAAGGCCGTTCTCAACCAAGCGCACATGGTCTTCATCACCGCGGGCATGGGCGGCGGCACCGGTACCGGTGCTGCGCCGATCATCGCCAAGATCGCGCGCGAGATGGGTGTTCTCACAGTCGGTGTGGTGACGAAGCCGTTTTCGTTCGAAGGCCAGCGCCGTCTGCGCATCGCCGAAGAGGGCATCGAGAAGCTCAAGGAATTCGTCGACACACTAATTGTCGTACCGAACCAAAATCTGTTCCGCATCGCGAACGAGAAGACGACCTTTGCCAAAGCGTTCGAGATGGCGGACGAAGTTCTCTATGCGGGCGTGCGGGGGGTCACCGATCTGATGGTGATGCCGGGCCTCATCAATCTCGACTTCGCCGACGTGCGCACCGTCATGCGCGAGATGGGCACGGCCATGATGGGTATGGGCGAGGCCGAAGGTGAGCGCCGTGCGATCGAAGCGGCGGAAGCCGCCATCTCGAACCCGCTGCTCGACCACACGTCGATGAAAGGCGCGCGCGGCGTGCTGATTAACATCACGGGCGGCATGGATTTGACGCTTTACGAAGTCGACGAGGCGGCGAACAAGATCCGCGCCGAGGTCGATCCCGAAGCGAACATCATCGTCGGCTCCACGTTCGACGAGAAGATGAGCGGCAAGATGCGCGTGTCGGTCGTTGCCACCGGTATTGCCATTGAGGAGAAAGCCCAAGCAGTGCCAACGCGAAATGCGACGGCTGCTCAGCGTGCGGCCGAAATGAAGGTCGAATCGCGCCGCGCGACTGCGACGCCGGCGCCCACGACACCGATTGCAGCAAGCGCATCCGCGCATCCGGTCCACACGATGCACAGCGAAATCTTGCAGTCGGGACTTGCCATTGAAGAGACCCGCGACATCGATCAGCGCAGCCATGCGGCGGTGGAGAGTCACATCTACGAGTCTGCGATCATCGAGTCCGTTCAGCCGCAGCGGGATATCCCCGCGCGTGAGTACACGCGGGTGCGTCAGCCCTTGCCGCCGCTGCCGCCGCAGTTCCAGACCGAGCCGAAGAAAGCCGGCGGGTTCTCAATGTTTGGAATCACGATCGGCGGCACGGCGCCGAAGAAGCCGCTGGTGCAACGCGCCAATCCGGCCTCGATGCGGCTGTCGCATGAGCCGGCGCAACCGGGCGAAACCCGTTCGCTTCAGACGCGCGCGCAGCAGGCGGCTCGGGTGCGCGACGAGCAAAACGCGCCGGTCGACGACCAACTCGACATCCCGGCGTTTCTGCGGCGTCAGGTGAATTAACGCCGTTCCGGCCTACTTCTTGACGGCCCTTCGCGCGATCGAAGGGCCGCTTTGCGTTTCGCGGGTGCGAGGTGAATCGCTGCGCTGCAAAAAGGGCAGAAATGCTCAGGCTCGATGGTTTTATGCTGCGGTTACGAAGGGTCTATTTTTGGCTTATTTCTGCGGTAATAAATCGAAACAACAAGTCATTTAGAGCGATTCGGGCACACTGGTAGAGTTTTCGTGGCGATGGAGCCATCAGGCCGGGAACTGAGTTGACGATACAACACCCGGGCGAGTGGTCATCTTAAGGGTAGTGCCGACTTTGAGGGGGTGGTGCTGTCTTGCAAGCCGTGGGGGCGGCCTAGTCCGGTTGCGCTCCGCGGTGTTCGTCGCGGCTTTGAATTCTTTTGCCTGGTTTAAGGGCAGCCGTGTCGGCAGGCAGCAAGACTGGAGTTGAGTTGAGGGCTATGGCGCTTCAAAAAACGATCAAGAACCGGATGGTTTGCCAAGGCGTTGGCGTTCACACCGGGATTCTTTCCACACTCACATTGCTGCCGGCGCCCGAAGGTACGGGCATCATCTTCCGCCGTACGGATCACACTGGCGTCGCGGGCGTTGTTCCTGCCCGCTTTGACCGCGTGACTGATACGAAGCTCGGCACCACGATCGGCAACGTTTACGGCGTGAAGGTCCACACGATCGAGCATCTGATGGCTGCGATCGTCGGCCTCGAAATCACGAATATCATTATCGAAATCGACGCAGCCGAAGTTCCGATCATGGACGGAAGTGCTGCGCCGTTCGTCTTCCTGCTGGAATGCGCCGGTGTCGTCGCGCAAAGCGAACCGGTTCGCGCGATCCGTGTGCGCGAGACGGTGCGTGTGGAGGACGGTGACAAGTACGCCGAACTGCGACCAGGCATCGGCTTCTCGGCCGACCTCGAAATCTCTTTCGAGAACTGCCCAGTCATCGACCGCCAATTTTATTCTTTCGATCTCGATACGCCGTCGTTCAAGGCGGAACTTGCGCGGGCGCGCACGTTTGGCTTCCGGCATGAGGTCGAGTATCTGCAAAAGAACGGCCTGGCGCTTGGTGGCTCGCTCTCCAATTCGATCGTGCTCGACGGCGGGCGAATCATGAACGAAGACGGCCTGCGCTATGCGGACGAATTCGTGCGTCACAAGTTGCTCGAT
Source organism: Alphaproteobacteria bacterium (assembly GCA_013140995.1). GTDB lineage: Bacteria > Pseudomonadota > Alphaproteobacteria > Micropepsales > Micropepsaceae > SZUA-430. The sequence goes on from JABFRX010000249.1 coordinate 9,868, forward strand.
CTGGTCGGCGATATGGCGCTGGCAGGTGGTCCGCTTTACGCGCAGTTCCGCGGCTTCAAGACGGGCCATGCACTGAACAACAAGCTGCTGCGCGAACTGTTTGCGCGCAAGAACGCTTGGGAATACGTCACGCTGCACACGCGCCGGTCGGCGCCCACAGTCGAACGTCCGGTCTACGGGCTCGCTGCGGCGGAGTAGTCCATCGCGAAGCATTGCAAGGCGTTGCGGCAGAACTGCCGCTGCGCCCGTATTTTTGCGTCGCGGGGACATGTTAACGCGCGTGTCCGGTGGCGCCTTTCGTTCGAAAATCTGAACAGGCCAGTGGTGGTAGAAGTTGCAGTACAACCTGTTGGAGGTTTTCCGAGAACTCTTCCCGAACCAAGCGACAACGGACAACGGCCGAAGAGAATTTGCGATTACCGGTGGCCCGAATTTTCGCGCTGTGGTTGGTGTTCGCGGAAATTTCGGGGACATAGTTCTTCGAGCGGGTCTATTAAGGATTTGGTAACGATTGGAGGCCGGCCGTTCGATTCGGTTGCAGCGGTCGCGCCCTTCGCGGCGTGGCGGCGGGGTTGCCCGGGCCAGCACTCCTTGTTGCGCCGCGACAAGGGACAAAAAAATGGCCGGGCTGCTGGCGTTTGGCAGGGTGGCGGTGGGGCCGGTCTTACGGTAAAGAAGCGGTAGAGATGCCTGCTCAAGGGACCGTTACCGGTGCCTGAACGGGCGCGTTCGGTGCCCCTCAAACTCGTCGGTTCCCATGTTGCTTGTCCCGCTTCGTTTGCGTACCCTTTCGATCGGCGTTGCGTTTGCCTTCGCCATGCCGCTGACGGCGTGCGCCGGCGACGATACGCCTAAGCCGCGCGCCGAGGTTCGCGAGACACCCGTCGAGCAGCTTTATCAAGACGCGCTCGTTCAGCTCGACCGGGCGAATTGGATCCCTTGCGCGCAAGCGTTCGACGAGGTGGAGCGCCAGCACCCCTATTCGGTGTGGGCGCGTCGCGCGATTCTGATGTCGGCGTTTTGCTACTACCAGGCGAACAAGTACACGGAGTCGATTCAGGCGGCGGATCGTTTCATCACGTTGCACCCCGGCAACAAGGATGCTCCGTACGCCTATTATCTGAAGGCCGTGTCGAACTATGAGCAGATCGTCGATGTTGGCCGCGATCAGCGCCGTACCGAACAAGCGATGGCTGCACTCGGCGACCTTATCCGGCGCTTTCCGCAGACCGACTATGCGCGCGACGCGCGGTTGAAGCTCGACCTCACACGCGATCACCTTGCGGGCAAAGAGATGTCGATCGGGCGCTACTACCTCAAGCGCGGCGAGCAGGTGGCGTCGATCGGGCGTTTCCGCAGCGTGATCGAGAAGTACCAGACGACGAGCCACGTGCCTGAGGCGCTACATCGGTTGGTGGAGGCTTACCTTTCGCTTGGTGTCATCAAGGAGGCGCGCGCGGCGGCTGCCGTGCTCGGCCACAACTATCCGGGCAGCGAGTGGTACGAAGACACGTTCGCGATGATGCAGGAGTACGGTCAAAAGGACGGCGGTCAGTCGGTCGCGCAAATCCGCACGGCGCCTGGACCGGTTTCGGCTTCTGCACCGGCCGATGCGACACCGGTCGCGCAGCCGAAGACTCAAGTCGCGCCTCCGCCGGAAGCGGGCACCAAGCCTTCCGCACCTTCGTCCGGAAACAAGAAGGATGAGGAGGAAGACGGCGGTTGGTTCGACTGGTTCTAAGAGAAGGTCCTAACGTCTCGATATGCTGACGTCTCTCTCGATCCGCGACTTCGTGCTGATCGAGCGGTTGGATTTGGAGTTCGCGCCGGGGCTTTGCGTGCTCACGGGCGAAACGGGGGCTGGCAAGTCCATCCTGCTTGATGCCTTGGGACTTGCGACCGGCGGACGTGCCGAGCGCGGGTTTATTCGCGCGGGTGGCGCGCAGGCGTCCGTCACCGCCGTGTTCGACCCGCCGGCGAAGCATCCGGCGCGGGCAGCACTCGGCGGCAACGGGCTCGAGAGTGACGGCGCGCTTATCTTCCGCCGCTCGATCGCAAGCGATGGGCGGAGCCGGGCCTTCATCAACGATCAGCCGGTGTCGATCGGGCTCATGCGCGAGGCCGGCGCGATGCTGCTTGAGATCCACGGGCAGCATGACGACCGTGGGCTGCTCGACGCGGCCGGTCACCGCAATCTGATCGATGCCTTTGGCGGACTCGACGATGAGGTTGCGGCGGTTGAGAGCGCTTGGCGTTCCTTGGCTGCAGCGGACGAAGCGGCGCGCGCCGAGGCGGAAGTTCAGCAGCGCGCGGCGCAGGACTTCGACTATCTGAAGCACATGACCGATGAGCTGCGCACGCTCGACGTTCGCGCCGGCGAAGAGGCGGAGCTTGCGAATGCGCGCGCCGTGATGATGGCCTCGGAGAAGATTTCGAGCGATTTGCATGAGGCGGTCGAAGCATTGTCAGGCAACGGCGGCATCGAAGCGCGTATGAGCCTGGCGCTGCGCCGGTTGAGCCGCGCGCAAACAGTGGCGCAGGGGCGGCTGGACGCGGCTGTGGCAGCACTCGACCGCGCGGTGATCGAGGCGGCAGAGGCGCGGCGCGCGGTCGATGCCGCTGCGCGCGGGTTGGCGTTCGATGCTAACGCGTTGGAGAAGTCCGAGATTAGGCTTTTCGCGCTGCGCGCGGCGGCGCGGAAGTATGGCGGTACGTGCGACGGGCTTGCGGCGAAGCGTGCCGACGCCGAGGCGAAGCTGCAAGCATTGGCCGGCGCGCAATCGCGGGCGGCGGAGCTTGAGCGGCTGAAGGTGCAGGCGCGCAAGGCGTTCGACAAGGCGGCAGCGGCCTTGTCGGCGGCGCGCACAAAGGCGGCGGAAGGATTGGATCAACGGGTGGCGAAGGAGCTTGCGCCGTTGAAGTTGGAGCATGCGCTGTTCCGCACCCAAATCGAAACGACAGACGCCGCCGGTCCGTCCGGCCGCGACCGCCTCGAGTTCATGGTCGCGACCAATCCCGGCGCGCCGTTCGGCGGACTAACGCGCATCGCGTCCGGCGGCGAGTTGGCGCGATTCATTTTGGCATTGAAAGTGGCGCTGGCGGACGAAGGGTCGGCCTCGACGTTGATCTTCGACGAGGTCGATCGCGGTGTCGGAGGTGCAGTGGCCGATGCGGTCGGTGAGCGGCTCGCGCGGCTCGCCAAAGGCGAGCAGGTATTGGTTGTGACGCACTCGCCGCAAGTGGCGGCGCGCGGGATGCATCATTTGCGCGTTTCAAAGGCGATGACGGCGGGCGCGATGGCGACGCGGGTCGAGCTGCTGGATGCACGGGGGCGGCGCGAGGAGATTGCGCGCATGCTGGCGGGCGCGAAGGTGACGGACGAAGCGCGCGCGGCGGCCGACCGTTTGATCGGCGGCGGGGCAGTGACGCCGCTTCCGAAGCGGCGGCGGGCGACGTGACGAAGCCTGCGCCGGTTGCGAAGCTGAGCGAGAAAGAAGCGGCCGAGGAGCTCGAACGGCTTGCGCGCGAGATTTCCGAACACGACAAGCGCTATCACGCGGAAGATCAGCCCACGATCTCCGACGCCGACTATGACGCTCTGAAGAAACGCAATTCGGCAATCGAAGCGAAATTCCCGCAGCTGATCCGTGCCGACAGCCCATCGCGCCGGGTCGGGTACGCCGCGGTCGAGAAGTTCGGCAAGGTCAAGCATGGCTTGCCGATGCTCTCGCTCGACAACGCGTTCGACGACGAGGATGTGACCGATTTCGTCGACCGGGTGCGGCGATTCTTAAATTTGCCGGCTGACGAGGAGCTTGCGATCACGGCGGAGCCGAAGATCGACGGTCTGTCGGCGAGCCTGCGCTATGAGGATGGGAAGCTCGTGGTCGGTGCGACGCGGGGGGACGGCGCCGTCGGCGAGGATGTGACCGCGAACCTCAAGACGGTCAAAGACATTCCGCACACGCTAAAGGGGCGGGGTGTGCCGGAGCTGATCGAGGTGCGCGGCGAGGTGTTTTTGAGCCATGCCGACTTCGCGAAGCTAAACAAAGATCAAGAAGCGCGGGAGGAAAAGACATTCGCCAATCCGCGCAATGCGGCGGCGGGGTCGTTGCGCCAGCTCGATGCTTCGATCACGGCGCGGCGGCCGCTGAAGTTCTTCGCCTATACGTGGGGGGAGGTATCAAACGTTCCAGGCAAAACGCAGAGCGAGGTGATCGAGGCATTTGCGGACTGGGGCTTTCCGACGAACCCGGAAATGAAGCGCTTCACGAGCGTCGAGGCGACCTTGAAGTACTACGCGAAGATCGCGGGGAAGCGCGCGTCGCTCGGTTACGACATCGACGGCGTCGTCTATAAGGTCGACCGGCTGGATTGGCAGCAGCGGCTTGGATTCGTGAGCCGTGCGCCACGCTGGGCGATTGCGCACAAGTTTCCGGCGGAGCAGGCGGAGACGGAACTGCTCGGCATAGACATTCAGGTCGGGCGCACGGGGACGCTCACGCCGGTTGCGCGGCTGAAGCCGGTGACGGTCGGCGGCGTCGTGGTGACGAATGCGACGCTGCACAACGAGGACGAGATCGCGCGCAAAGACGTGCGCGTCGGCGACACGGTCGTCGTGCAGCGCGCGGGCGACGTGATCCCACAGATCGTGCGCGTGGTCGAGGAGAAGCGGCCGAACGGCGCGCGCGCGTACAAGTTTCCTGACAAGTGCCCCGCTTGCGGCAGCAATGCGGTGCGCGAGGTGGACGAAGCGGGTGAAGAGTCGGCCGCGCGGCGCTGCACCGGGGGGTTGATTTGTCCGGCGCAGGCGGCGGAGCGGCTGAAGCACTTCGTGTCGCGCAACGCGTTCGACATCGAAGTGTTCGGGTCGAAGCACGTGGACGCATTCTTGGCGG
>JABFRX010000313.1 GCA_013140995.1 Alphaproteobacteria bacterium
CTTCCAGGCCTTCTTTTCCGTGTTGCCGCCGGAGCCGAAGTTCATTTTCGATTTGTCGGCCTCGGGCAGTGCATTCGGGTCGAGGCCGGCTGCCGTGATCGACGGGGCCAGGTAGTTGCCGTGCACGCCGGTGAAGAGGTTCGAGTAGACGATGTCGGTCGCCATCGTTTCGACCAGCATCTGCTTGTAGCGCGGGTCGGCGTTCGCTTCGGTCGTCGCGATGAAGCGGGTGCCGAGATAGGCGAGGTCGGCGCCCATCGCTTGGGCCGCGAGCACGCTTGAGCCGTTTGCGATCGAGCCCGAGAGCAGGATCGTCTTGTCGAACCAGCTGCGCACTTCGGGCACGAGTGCGAACGGCGACAACGTGCCCGCGTGGCCGCCGGCGCCGGCGCAGACGAGGATAAGGCCGTCGACGCCCTCCTCCGCCGCCTTCTTCGCGTGGCGGATGTTGATCACGTCGTGGAAGACGACGCCGCCGTAGCTGTGCGCCGCCTTCACGATGTCGGCTGGCGCGCGCAGGCTCGTGATGATGATCGGGACTTTGTGCTTCACGCAGACCGCCATGTCGGCGGCGACGCGGTCGTTCGAGGCGTGGACGATTTGGTTGACCGCGAACGGGGCGGCTTTTTTGCCCGTCTTTTGTTCGTGGTCGTCGAGTTCGTTTTTGATGCGCTCGATCCATTTGTCGAGCATGTCGGCGGGGCGCGCGTTGAGCGCTGGGAACGAGCCCACGATGCCCGCTTTGCACTGCGCGATGACGAGTTCGGGACCGGAGACGATGAACAACGGCGCGCCGACGACGGGGACGGAGAGGCTGTTCTGCAGGACGGGTGGGAGCGACATGGGTATCCGGACTTGAATGATGACGACGTTGGCGAACGCTAACGGGGGCGCTCGGCCAATGGCAAGCGCCCCCGATGTGTCGTTACGTTCTACGCCGGAATCCAGTTTCCGTGGAAGCCGGGTGGGATGCGGTGCGGGATCGTGATCGAGGCTTGCGGGGTGCCTTCGAAGTTGGCCGCGTCGAGGATAACGAGATCCGTCGTTTCGTTCGCCGTGTCGATCACGTAGCCCATGAGCCAGCCGTCGTCTTCGGCGCGGGCGTTCGCTTTTGCGGCGAAGACGAACTCGCCGGGGACCCGGCCAGGGCCGAAGTCGTGCACTTGGCGCTTGCCCGTTTCGAGGTCGTGCTTGAAGAGGCGCGTCGAGGTGCCGACGAATGCGTTCTCGTGCGCCAGCGAAACCGTGTAGGCGTAACGGTAGGGTTTGCCGATCAGGGCCTCGTTCGGGCGCGGGAATTCTTGCGCCTCCGCGTCGATCATTTTGCGGGCGACCGTCTTCGTCTTTGGGTCGATCGTCCAGCGTTCAAAGGGAACGCTGTGCGAGTCCGGGCCCTTCGTGCTTTCGGCGAACATGCTGTCGTGCGCGCAGACGTCGAGGATGACTTTGCCGTCCGGTGTTTCGAAGCCGTTCGCGGGGTGGAAGACGTAGCAGGGATCGACCGTGCACCAGATGACGTCGTCGCTTTTGCCTTCGCGCGGCAGCAGGCCGACGCGGGCTTGGTGGTCCGGATTCCAGGCGTAGGGGAAGCCGAATCCGCCGATCAGCCGCTTCATCGAGAACGTGACGGGCATGTCGAGGATGATCACGTAGTTCTTGGTGATCATGCAGTCGTGGATCATGGGACCGTGCTGAACCTTGATCGGTTCTTCGCGGCGCACCCTGCCCGCCTTGTCCACGACGACGTGGCGGATCGTGTCGAGGTTCGGGCCTTCGTAGCAGATCGCGTGCATCTCTCCCGTGTCGGGGTCGAGATGCGGGTGGGCGCTGAACGAGCCTCTTAGCGAGCCGCCGAACGGGTCGTGCGCGATCGTTTCAAGGTCGGGGCCGACGCGCACGGGATTGCCGCCCGCTTCGACGACGGCCCAGGTTTGTCCGGCGTGGGGCACAATGTTCGTGTTGACGGTGTCGAACATCGCGCGCGGGCCGGGCGCCTCCGCTTCGCCGAGCGCTTTCGATACCGCCGTGCTTCTGATCCAGCGGTTGCGGTACCACTCCGCCTTGCCGTTCTTCAGGCGCAGCCCGTGGATCATGCCGTCGCCCATGAACCAGTGATAGGCGGCCGCATTCGGCGGCGTCGCGGGGTTCGGTCCGATGCGGACATAGCGGCCGTCGAGGTCGGCGGGGATTGCGCCCGTCACCTTCAGATCGGTGATCGTAAGCTCGGCCTTCATCGGTTCGTGAATGCCGGTCAGGAACGGGTGCTCGTCGTCCGACTTCATGAGGGAGCGGTTGATACCGGCGACAGCGCCGACAGCTTTCGTGACGGTGGAGCGAATGAGATTTTTGACTTGGCCGGCCATGGTGCGCGTTCTCCTGGTTGCAAATCGTTCGCTAATGTTTACAGTGGTAACATGGCGCGGAATGATAACAGTGTCAACATGAAAAAGACCAAAGACAGCTACCACCATGGGGATTTGCGGGCGGCTTTGATCAGCGAGGCTCTCAAACTGCTCGAAAAGCAGGACTTGGAGCACCTTAGCCTGCGCGAGGTTGCCCGCAATGTCGGTGTGAGCGCGACCGCCGTCTACCGCCACTTTCCGGCTAAGGACGACCTTTTGAAGGCGCTCGCCGATCATGGCCTTGCGATGCTGGGGGCGCAGCAGAAGGAAGCTGCCGCCAAGGCGCGCGGGCGGCTCGCGTTTGCGCAAACGGGCCGGGCCTATGTGCGCTTTGCACTCGCCAACCCCAACCTCTTTCGCCTCATTTTCGCGCATATGCCGGCGCGGACGAAGCCCGGCGCGATGAGCCCCGAAGGTTTGCCTGCACGTCTGATGCAGGACTTCATCACAATGGATGTCGGCCCGAAAGCGAGTACGGAACAGGTGTTTCTCTCGGCGCTGCGTGCGTGGTCGATCGTGCATGGGCTCTCGATGCTGATCCTCGACGAGCAGGTCGACCGCAAGGTGGCGGAGGGATTGATCGACCGGGTGATCGCGTAGGCGTTACAAACCGCCTTTTTGCCACAAAGTGTGCGCAATTCGCCCGCGATGTTGCAGGATGCTCGAATCATGTCCCCTTCCCACCCGGAGTTCCCTCAGTGACCTTGGACAATTCTAAAGCCGTCGTGATTTTGGGCGTGCTTCTGGCGATCGGTATGTCGCTGGCCGCGCTGATTTTCGGCATCCACGCAAAGCAGATCGGTGCCGGGCGGCAGACGATCACGGTCAAGGGCCTGGCCGAGAAGCCGGTCAAGGCCGACGCCGCGGAGTGGAGCGTGGGCTTGCGGGTGACCGGTCCGACGTTCGCGGACACCCTTGCGAAGCTGCGCGCGGAGAAGCCTGCGCTCGATGCGTTCCTCGTCGCCCAGGGTTTTGCGAAAGAAGCGCTCACCGACGGCAACGAGAGCGTGACGCCGAACATGGTGGATGAGCCCCTGCCGAACGGCGGTTCGCGCACCGTGCAGCGCGGCTTCAACGGCACGCAGAGCATTGTCGTGCGCTCCACCGACCTCACGCGCGTTGCGACGGCGAACAAGGCGATCCTGCAATTCGAGGCAAGCGGACGTCCGGTGACCTACGAGGCGCCGCTGTTCCTGGTGACGACGCTTGAAGACGTGAAGATGTCGCTGATCGGCGCCGCAACGCAGAACGCGCAGAAGCGCGCGGAAGAGTTCGCAAAGAACGGCAACATCCGCGTCGGCGCGATGCGCTCGGCCAGCCAAGGCTCGTTCTACATCCTGCCCGCCGGCGCCAGCGAAGAAGCGACCGACTACGGCGGGACGTACGACAAGACCACGATCGACAAACTCGCGCGCGTGGTGGTGACGATCGACTACAATATTGAGCGATAACCGGAAGCTGGAGGGCGGGCAGCGCGATTGCGCCCCGCCCCACTTCGTTGCCGTATTTCGGCTGTCTGGCTGCGGTTTATCACTTGTAAATGCGCGATTGCTAAACGTGCACCTTCGGTTCCGAAGGAGATTGCTGTGCCATATTCCAGAAGTCTGAGCGTGGCTGTGATCGCCGTTGCGTTTGGCTTGGCCGGGTGCGAGCAACCGGCGGCGACGGATCTCACATTGAAGGCGGGAACCTATCGCATCGTCGCAAAGCAAGGCAGCCGCGCTGTGTGGCACGACTATTTTCTGGTTCCGGAAAAACAAGCAAGGACGGTGCTGAAGGTTGCTTTGCCGGTCTTCCAGGACCGTATGGCTCCATCGGACGGTTCGTCCTCGTGGCAGACCTCGGACCGGCCGTGCAAGACCTCGAAAGCCACGGTCACCGGCGGGACGTTCACCGCGACCGGCACGTGCAGGATCGTGAGCAAGGGCAAGACGACCAAGTTCGAGTATCAGGGGACGGCCTACGGCGACTCATTCAAGATCAACGTGACCCGAAGCGGTTTCGGCACGAAGACAGAAGGAACGCCGGACGACATCGTGATCACGGGTACGTTTGAAAAAAGCTGAAACGCGTTCTCGTGTTGTAACTGACCGCCCGACCGCAGCTATGCGATGGCCGCGGTAGAACGCATTTTCGCGATGTCTTCGGCTGTCCGGCCCAGTTCGCGCAGGATTTCATCCGTG
>JABFRX010000101.1 GCA_013140995.1 Alphaproteobacteria bacterium
GTTCGGCGATTAGCGGCTTCGGCGGCGGCAGCGGTGTCGTCAGATCGGGAACGAAGAGTTCGGGGTTCGTCGGCAGCGCGGGTTCGAGCGTGGGCGCGGGCGGCGGTTCGAGCGTCGGCACATTCACCGGCGTTACGGTGGACTGCATCGCTACCGGTGTCGGTTCCTCAAGAATTTCTTGCGGGGATTTCGGTTCGGTCTTCGGCGGGGTGATCTTCTTGGGCGCGGCGGGCTTCGCGTCGCCCGGCTGGCGCAGGATGAGCGGAATCGTGACGGAGTCCGAGGTCGAACTCGCCTTCGATGTCGGCTTAGCTGAAACGGCTAAAGACGTCGCCGCCAAAATGACGGCAAGGCCCCACCAACGCCCCCGCATGGACCATTCCCCAATGGTTGCGCGAGGGGCTTCCCCATTCCCCTCCCGCGGGGGCTATTGACGCGCCTCGCCGGGTTCGCGTCAAGGGCGAAACGCGGCGGTGGGGTCACATGTGGGGCGGATTTGGCGAGGGTGGCGGCTGTGACGCGTCAGCTTTCACCACAAAGACACAAAGGCACCAAGAGAAAGAATGTCTCACACAATGGGACAATGAAACAACGAGTGGGCCCAACCGCGCGCGTTAGCGCGCGATCGAGTTGGAATGGCGCTACGCGCCAAAGGGGGATTTCCATTGTGTCATTGTCCCATTGTGTGAGGAATTTCTTCTTGGTGGAACTTGGTGGCGTTGTGACTTTGTGGTGAAAGCTGACTCGACGACGCGTCCTCTCAGCTTGGCGCGCGCATAATCATCAGCGTCGATGTGGCTGCCGCGAAGAGGCGGTCGTTTTTGTCGATGAGTTTGGCTTGCGCGGTGACGATTTCGCGGCCGCGGGTGATGACTTCGGCGGTGGCGGTGAGGCGCCCGGACTTAGCGGTGACGGCGCGGTGGTATTTGAGTTCGAGCGTCAGGGTCGTGAAGCCGTGGCCCGCCTTCAGCGTCGAATGGACGGCTGAGCCTATGACGATGTCGATGACGGTCGCGATGACGCCGCCGTGCACGGTGCCCAGCGCGTTGTAGTGGAACTCTGCCGGGTCGAAGCCGCAGGAGACTTTTCCCTTCTCGACGGCCAAGTCCTGAGTCACACCGATCAGGCTGCCTACGGGTGGCGGCGGGACTTTGCCTTCGGCCATCAGGCGCAGAAGCTCAAGACCCGTGCGGCCCTGCGCGGCTGCGGCGATTTCGGCGGGATCCGCCCAGCGATAGGTGCGTTCGTTCTTCATTGGACCTCAATTTCGCTCCACCCATGCTAGGGGTTTCATCGCCGCCGCGGGAGTCTTGACGTGAAAGCGTTGTTTATCGGGCATACTTACGTCGACATCACGTTCGTCACCGACCACATTCCGGAGGGCGACGAGAAGACGGTTGCGCGCGATTACGCCGTCGCGTTCGGGGGCAATGCGGTGACGGCGGCGTTTGCCTGCGCGAAGCTTGGCATCGTGCCGGATCTGCTCAGTACGGTCGCGGACGATTGGTTGGGTCGCATGTTCATGGACATGGCGCTCGCCTATCGCATTCCGGTGCATGCGCGGAAGGTGGCGCGGTCGTCGCTGTCGTTCATCATGCCGAACGACGGGAAGCGCGCGATCGTACGCTGCCGCGACGACGCCTATTTGCATCCGTTTCCGATGCTGAACCTGGACGGCTGCGAGCTGCTGCATCTCGACGGGCATCAGGGGGATGCTTCGATCGCTTACGCGAGGCTGGCGCGGGAGCGCGGCATGCTGGTGTCGCTCGACGGCGGCGGGGTTCGTTCGAATACGTTGGAGTTGCTGCCGTTCGTTGATGTTGCGATCGTGAGCGAGCGGTTTTGCGAGCAGCTGGATCGCACGGCGGAAGGCACGCTCGATCTGTTGCGCGAGAAGGGTGTGAAAGTCGGCGGCGTTACGCAGGGCGAGCGCGGGTTGCTTTGGTATGAAGGTGAGGCGCCCGCGCGGCGGCTGGCCGCACTGCAAGTGCCGGAAGAGCGGGTGATTGATACGAACGGTGCGGGCGACCTGTTTCACGGGGCTTATGTCTATGCGCGGCTGAGCCGGCCGCAGCAGAGCTGGGATTTTTGCTTCCGTTTTGCGCGGGCGGCGTCGGCCTACGGGGTCCAGTTCCTGGGGAATGAGGCACGGCTGCCACGGGTGGATGACGTGTTTGCAACAGCCAAAGCGGCGGGTGACGTGCTGCCGCAGACTTGAAATCAAATGAAGAATGACAATTTGTCAGTTTGTGGCTATACCCAAGTCAAGCTGACGGAGAGACCTTCATGGCGACCGCCCCGACCTATCAAAAAGAAACCGCCGCTTCGAACGGCGTCCAGTTCGAGAGGCTTGTGTACCGGCCGCTGGTCGCGCTGAAGGCGATCGGGAAACTGCTGAAAGATAAAGAGGACACCGTGCAGGTGTTCGAGATCATGCGGGCGCTTTCGGGCAAGTCGATCCCGAACGGGTATGCGCGGTTGCTGGAGACGCCGGAAGGCGGCGCGATCGCGTATCGCCGTCAGGAGCTGGCCGAGATTTTGTCGGACCGAGCGTTCTTGGAAAGCTTGCCTGCAGGCAGCGTCGGGCGCGCCTATCTGCGATTCACGACGAGCGAGAACATTTCCGCGCAGGGCCTGATCGAAGAGAGCATGCGTGCGGGCAATCAAGACGTCGAGCGCTCGCATCCGTTCGCTTGGTATGGCCGCCGCCTGCGTGATGTGCACGACCTGTGGCACGTGTTGAGCGGCTATGGCCGCGATGCGATCGGCGAGACGTGCTTGGTTGCGTTTTCCTATGCGCAGACGAAGTCGTTGGGCTTTGGGTTCATCGGCCTCGTTGGCGCGTTCAAGTTGAAGAAGGAATTGCCTAGCCAGCCGATGCTGAAAGCGGTGTGGCAGGCTTATCAGAACGGCCGCAAGGCGAAGTGGCTGCCCGGCGAAGACTACATCGCGCTGTTGGCCGAGCCGCTTGAAGCTGCGCGGGCGCGGTTGAACATCGTGCCCCCCACGACTTATTTCGCCGTGCCCGCCGAATGGCGTAACGGCAATGGCTCCATGGTGCCGGCCGCGGCGTAACAGCCGCACTTGTCAATTTCACTGCTCAAGGCTCACTGTCGCCCAAGAACGACAGTGAGCCTTTTCACATGACCTACAGCACAATTCGCTACACCACGCAGGCACCGATTGCGCTTATCACGCTGAACCGGCCGGAGCGGCTGAACGCGTGGACGCCCACGATGAGCCAGGAGATGGCCGATGCCATCGATCAGGCGAACAAGGATCGCGGGATCGGCGCGATCGTCGTCACCGGCGAGGGGCGCGGATTTTGCGCGGGCGCCGACATCGAGCACACGTTCAAGTCCAGGCTGGACGGGCGCGATCCAGGCGCGAACACCGCGGGCGGCATGGGCGGGCTTTCGTCTGGGCTCGACTGGATTTCGGTCGTGCGTTCGTCGAAGCCGCTGATCGCGGCGGTGAACGGACCCGCGGTCGGGATCGGCGTCACGATGATCCTGCCGTTCGACATCATCGTGGTGTCGGAGGCGGCAAAGCTCGGCCTTGTGTTCGTCAAGATGGGGATCGTGCCGGAGCTTGCGTCGTCGCACTTCCTGGTCAGCCGTATCGGCTTTGCGAAGGCGAGCGACTTGATGCTGAGCGGGCGGCTGATCGACGGGCGCGAGGCCGTCGAGATGGGGCTTGCCAACCACGTCACATCGCCGGAGGCGCTGCTGCCCAAGGCGTTCGAAATCGGCAAGGCGATTTCGGCCAACCCCGATCCGATGCTTCGCATGACGAAGGACCTGCTAACCAAGAATGCGTGTGAACAAGATATGACACTCGCGCAAAAGCGGGAGACGGACTACTTGCGCGCGTGTTGGGCGCTGCCCGAACACAAAGAGGCGGTCGAAGCTTTCCTGGACAAACGCCCCGCCCGTTTCCGATAGTAGGCTTCAGTCACGGGGTTCTCATGCACGACGTATCGATCGTTGCGACTGCAAGCATCTTGCCGGAGATCGTGGTCACGAACCGCGACATCGGCCAGCGGCTGATCGACGGCGCGCATGCGCGCAATGTGCGGGACGCGAGCGCGGAGGAGACTGCGCGCCAACGCGCCGAGGTGATCGAGCAAAAGACCGGCTTGCGCGCGCGGCGATTCTTTGGACCCGAGGAGACGCCGGTCGATGTTGGGTTCGCGCTGCTTGAGAAGATGATGGACGACAGCGCCTGGGCGACGCTGGACGCGATCATCGTGTCGTCGTCCTCGACGCAAGGATTTCCGGGCATTTCGCAGCAGATCGTGGCGGTCGCGCGCGAGCGGCACGGGGCATTGGCGCATCCGTTCGTTCTCGACATTTCGAGTAACGCGTGTACCGGGTTCATGTATGCGCTGACCGTGGGCAAGAGCCTGGTGCAGGCGATGGGCTACCGGCGGGTCGCTTGTCTCGCCATCGAGTTTTCGTCGCGCTGCATCGCCTACGATCCGAAGGCGTTCGGGATTTCCACACTGTTCGGCGATGCGGCGGCGGGCGTTTTGCTGGAGCCGGGTGCGGACGGCCTCGCCACGATCAAGGTCACGCGCGCGA
>JABFRX010000279.1 GCA_013140995.1 Alphaproteobacteria bacterium
TTGCACTGGATGACGGCTCGGCCGTCCTCGTCATAGAGATTGGCCACGACCTCGACTTCCCGCAAATTGCCGTCCTGGCTTTGCAAGGGCAGGTTCTCGTACCGGATCTCCCGCGTGGCTTTCAGGGTTTGAAACATGTCCCGGCTGGCTTGCGCGTCGGAAAAAAAGCCGATCTCGAAAAGTTCTTTGCCGATAAGCTGATCGTGCGCGTAACCGATCAGTTTCGTCATGAACGGATTGGCGTCTGTAATTTTCCTTGTGTCGGGGTCGAGGATGAGAACCCCGTCATGCGCCGCCTCGAACAACCGGCGATAGCGAACCTCGGAAAGCCGCATTGCTTCCTTGGCCGTTTTTTCATCGTGAATATCGGTGTTGGCTCCAACCCAGCCTTCCACACTGCCATCGAGATTGAACATCGGCACGGCGCGCACGCCAAACCAACGATAATGGCCGGCCACGGTGCGCACGCGAAACTCGTTCTCATGGATGGTCCGCGTTTCGAGCGAATTGTTCCATCGTGCAATGGTTGAGTTGCGGTCGTCCGGGTGAATGGCGTTTAGCCAGCCCCAGCCCAATTGTTCTTCATTGGTCTGCCCGGTGAGTTCTTTCCATAAATCCGTTGCGTAAGTGACGACGCCTTCGGCGTTCGCCCGCCACACGGCTGTGGTGCTCGCATCGACCAAGGCGCGGTAGCGCGCCTCGCTCTTCCGCAAGGCATCGTTCTTTGCCTTTTGATCGTGAATGTCGCGCACGATGAGGGAAGCCGCGGCAACCCGGCCTTGGGCGTCCCGCATGGGCGAGGCGGTGATCTCGACTTGCACCAGGCTGCCGTCCTTACGGTGGCGTACGGTGTCCTTGTAGAAGACGGTCTCGCCGGCGAGCAGCTTTTGGTGTTTTTGAAGCCGCTCGGCGCGCAAGTCTTTTGGCACAATCAGCTCTGTGACCGAACTGCCCACGGCCTCCGCTTCCGTGTATCCGAACAGAGCTGTCGCTCCGGGATTCCAGCTGAGAACGGCGCCGTCGAGTCCGGCACTGACGACGGCATCGCTCGATGATGTGACGATCGCCGCCAGCTGCTGGGCCGCAGTTCGGGTGCGGTGCAACTCCTCCTCGTACTTCACGCGGTCGGTGGCTTCGACGATCGCTGTCCGGATGAAAGACGGCGCGCCGTTGGAATCGAGTTTGAGTGTGGAATTGACGAGAATGTCTAGGGGCTCACGAGACACACGCTTCAACTGGCAAGTCATTTCCCGGACCACGCCTGGCCGCCGCAACGAGGGCGCAAATTGCGCCTCGTAAAAGATTTGGCCGGAAATCGTGAGGAGATCCTGGAACCGTCGACCGGCCAGAGCTTCACGCCTTTGCCCCGTCCACGCCACAAACACTGTATTGACTTCGACGATGACGCCGTCCGGCAATGTCGAGATGACGCCGCACGGCAGGCTGTCCAGCACGTCACGTGCTGTCTCGTCGAAGGGGGCGAGGTGCAAGTCGCCGTCTGTCACAGCATCAGTTTCTCGGAAAATTCTGTGAAGGCCTGCATTCGTGCCAATACTTCTATGGAGCGCTTTCGAGCGGCCAAAAGCCGTTCATCGGTCGTGATGTGCGCTACGTATCGAGGCATGTTTCCCCCGCCGCAACGTGGAACACCGGTAAAACGCGCGAAGCGACGAACTGTTCCCGCGGGATCAACCTTCTTCCGGGAAGCAGCTTCTGACGGACAAATTCATGACAATAGTGGCAATATGAACGCGACCGCCTGAGCCACTCCGTGTTGCCGGACTTCGTGGATTGCGCGTTGGGTGGAGCAGTCGGACTCTATGAGCCTCGGCACGCACGGTCACCACGTGCCTGTTGAAGGGGCAACTTACCGGCGTGGCGAACGAGGTATCACACTTCGCCCGTTCCATATAGCTGCGCGGCTTCGAGGTCCGTGTTATGGACCGAATCTCCAGACTCGAAACATCCCGAAGCCATGAGGAGCCTCGCCGATGAAGATCACGCGCATCCTGGCCTATCGCGTGGACTTGCCGTTGCACGAGGGCAGCTACAAGTGGTCGGGCGGCAAGTCGGTGTCGGTGTTCGACAGCACCGTCGTCGCCGTGGAGACGGACGCGGGCGTCACCGGCTACGGCGAAGTCTGCCCGCTCGGGCCGTTTTATCTGCCGGCCTATGCGACCGGCGCGCGTACGGGCATCGCGGAGCTGGCCCCGCACTTGATCGGCGAGGACCCGACGCAACTTGGCAAACTCAATCGCCGCATGGACTCAGGCCTGCTCGGTCATCCGTACGTCAAGTCGGCGATCGACATGGCGTGCTGGGACATTCTGGGCAAGGTCACGGGACAGCCGGTCTGCCTGTTGCTCGGCGGCCGGTATGGCGAGGACTTCGGCCTCTATCGCGCGATCTCGCAGGAAGCCCCGGCCGCGATGGCGGCGCGCGTGGGGGAGTATCGCAGCGCCGGCTATCGGCGCTTTCAACTAAAAGTCGGCGGCGATCCGGACGACGATATCGAACGCATCCGCGCCGCCGCGGCCGAGCTGCAGCCCGGGGACCGGCTGATCGCGGACGCGAACACCGGCTGGCTCATGCACGACGCGCTGCGCGTGGTCCGCGCCGTGCGCGACATCGACGTCTACATCGAACAACCCTGCCGTTCGTATGAGGAGTGTCTGACGGTCCGCCAGCACTGCGACCACCCCTTCGTGCTGGACGAAAACGTCGATTCACTCGAGATGCTGCTGCGCGGTCATGCCGATCGCGCGATGGACGTCGTGAACATCAAGATCAGCAAGTTCGGCGGCCTGACCAAAGCCCGTCAGGCGCGCGACATGTGCGTGTCGCTCGGCCTCGCGATGACGATCGAGGACAGCTGGGGCGGCGACATCGTCACCGCCGCGATCGCCCATCTCGCGCACAGCACGCCGAGCGAATTCCTGTTCACGTCGACGGACTTCAACAGCTACGTGACGGTGAGCTTCGCGGCCGGCGCGCCGCAGCGCAAACACGGCCGCCTCTCCGCCAGCCTCCAGCCCGGATTGGGCGTGACGCCGAAAATGGACGTACTCGGCGAACCGCTGATCGATGTCGCGGGCTAGCCAGCACGCCTGGGAGCGCCAGCTTCCAGGTCGGCAATGCTGCGAAGTCGTGGGTGGTCCGCCTTCCCCCTTGGCCACAAAACGAAAAACCGCCCGGCTCGTCACCGGGCGGCTTCAGTTCGTCTCACACGCTTGATCGCGCTTATACGATCCCGCGCTTGTGCTCGCCGACCACGACGCGCTTCGGGCGGAACGCCGCCTCGAGCACCGCGATCGTCTTCGTCGGCTGCGCCGCGCCACACATGAACACGTCGAACGCGGCAAAGCCCTTTTCCGGCCAGGTGTGAACGGAGATGTGGCTCTCGGCCAGCACCGCAACGCCAGACACCCCGCCGTTCGGCTCGAACTTGTGCAGGTGGATGTGCAAGAGCGTGGCGCCGGCAGCCGTCACCGCGTCCTTGAGCGCCTTTTCGATCTTGGCTTCGTCGCCAAGGTCCTGGGCGTCCCACAAGTCGAGGATCAAGTGGCTACCCGCAAACGTCACGCCGTTGCGGGTGATGAAATAGTCTTTAGAATCGTTGTCCGCTTCCACGAGTGGAATTGGAGCCGGAACGGGCTTCGTTCTGGCGCGGTTCGCGGGGAACTGCGTTACTTCGACAGCCGCTCTTTTGCGTGCAGGAAGAGCCATTTGGCACCTCTCCGAAACAGAAGAACAGTTGCACCTTTAGGGTGACCAAGTGGCGTGGAACTCACGCCGCCAAAGCCCGCCTCTTGGTGATTCCACCCGAATTGCGGAAGGGGGCGGAATATATGGACGCTTGCCCCGTATGCAAGGTTTTTTGGACCCAAGTGGCTAATTTTTTCTTGAGGTGATGCACGAGCGCGCGAGCGGCGACAGCTGACGCGTTGCGCGCGAAACTAGTCGGCACTATATGAGCGCGCCTTTCGCCGCCCTCAAGCAACCCGCTCGCGCACCCTTAGCGACGCGCACTTTCCTCTCTCTGACAATCAGGAGCCGACGCCGATGACGAACACTTTTCTGGAGAAACTCCATCCCGGTTTCGCCCAGACGATTGAGATCGAAGGCAAGCCGATAGTGTCGGAAAAGAGCCGTTTTCAGGACATCAAGATATTCGACTCCAAGCGTAATGGCCGCGTGCTGGTGCTCGACGACATTGTCCAGCTGACGACGCGCGACGAGTGCGGCTACTCCGAGATGCTGACGCACGTGCCGATGCTGGAACACGGCGCCGTCAAGGAGGTCATGATCGTCGGAGGCGGCGACATCGCCATCGCCGAGGAAGCACTCAAGCACCGGGGCGTAAAAACCGTCTTCAACGTCGAGATCGACGAGCGGGTGGTCGATTTGTCGCGGCAGCATTTGAGCGTGGTGAACGCCTCCGCCTTCGCCGATCCGCGCCTGAAGATCCAAATCGAGGACGCGTTCGTGTTCCTCGCCGACAAGTCGAGCCAAGGCCGCTTCGACCTCATCGTCGCCGACCGCCCGGACCCGGTTGGTCCCGCCGAAGTTCTGTTCGGCGACACGTTCTATGAGCGCATCGCCAAAGCACTTGCGCCCGGCGGCTTCGCCGTCTTCCAAAACGGCGTTCCGTTCTTCCAGCCGGAGGAACTGGTCGACACACTGAAACAAATGCAGCGCACGTTCCGCTACTCCGGCGTCTATTTGGCGGTGGTCCCCAGCTACATCGGCGGCTTCATGGCGCTAACCTGGGTCTCAAACGACGCGATCCTCGGCGACCCGGCAAAGTGGCAAGGCCTCGAATCCGCCTTCAACGCCGCCCGCCTAAAAACCGACTACTACACTCCGGCGGTTCACCGCGCAGCCTTCGCGCTGCCAGCGTGGATCGAACGGCTGGTTCGCTAACTTCTCCCCTCTCCCTTCCACTTTTGGAAGGGAGAGGGGAGTTTCTAGGCCCGGCTCATGTACTCGGTGAGCGCCACCGTCATCTCACCGATCACCTTCGCAACATGCAGGTCGGCCTGCACCGCCGCCCAATACGCTTTCACCTTCGGCGTCGCCGCTAACAGGTCGCCCTGCCCCAGCATCGGGCCGATCCCGGCCACGAAAAACAGCGACGGCACCAGCGCGCAGTCGGCGAGTGACGCGTTGGCGCCCATCGCGTACTTGCCAGGCTGGATGAAATGCTCCAACCCGCCGAGCCCCTTGGCTAACGCCGTAAGTTGCTCGTCGACGATCTTCGCGTTGCGCACCTTCGGATCGATCTGATCGAACAGCTCGAACAACGGCGTCAGGATGTATTGATCGGCGATGTTGTAGACCACCCGCATCCGCGCGCGCTCTTTCGGATCTGCTGACCGCAGCGACGGCGCAGGCCGTGTGTCCTCAATATACTCGCCGATGACGCTCGACTCCGGGAGATAGAACCCGTTGTCCTCAAGCGTCGGAACCTTCTCAAGCGGATTGATCTTCACGTACTCAGCCGTGTGCGACCCGCCGCTCGGAACGTCGATCAACTGGGCGTCGATACCTTTGAGATAAAGCTGCAACCGCACGCGGTTCGCATAGGGCGAAAGTTTCGAGTCGTAGAGTTTCATGACATCTGCCTCCGTTGTGTGGTGCGCATGGGGAGCACACCGGCGGAAGGCGCGTCAACTACCTCACGTTACGCGGCAGCAACCGCGCGCGACACAAGCCCCTCGACCGCCTCAGGCGCAACCGCCAACGGCAGACGCAGCGTCACGGTGGTTCCCTTCTCCTCAACGCTGTCGATGGAGAGCCGCGCGCCCATCTGCGCTGCAAGTTTCAAGCAAATGGCCAAGCCCAACCCAGTGCCTTGTTCGCGTCGCGCATAGGTGCCCTCAGCCTGCACGAATGGCTGGCCCAGCTGCTGCAGCACCTTCTCGGGGATACCGCAACCTTGATCGACAATGCGCACGTCGCAAAGCCCAAGTTCGCGCATGACCGCAAACTCGACGCTCACTTGGCTGTTCGCCGGCGAGAACTTCAGCGCATTGCCCACGACGTTGACCACGATCTGCACCAGCGCCTGCCGGTCGGCCGTGACGAGCACACTGGGTGCAATATATTGACACGTCAGCTGCACGCCGCGCTGCTCCGCCAGCACGCGCAACATGCGATAAGTCGATGTAACTTCTTCGGCCAGACTGACGGCTTCGAGGCTCGACTGGTGCTGCTTTGCCTCGATCTTTGAGAACAGCAGCAGGTTGTTCACGATGCGCAGCAGATGCTGGCCGCTCGCCATGATGTCGCCCGCGTATTCCTTGTACTTGTCGGGAACGCCGAGATCGAGCGTGTCGTTCTTGATCAGCTCCGAAAGACCATTTACGGCGTTCAGCGGCGTGCGGAACTCGTGGCTCATATTGGCAATGAACAAGCTCTTGGCGCGGCTCGTTTCTTCCGCCGCCTCGACCTGGGCTTGCACGGAGCGCACCTCCGCATCGCGCGCCTGATTGACGACCGCAACCCACCCGAACGCGAGCGCAATCAACATTGCAGCGACGACCGGCGCAACGGTGAGCAACATCCCGCTTGAGTCAGAAATGAACTGCTTGCCGCCGGGCGACGAGTCCCAGGTAAGCCCATAGGCCGGCGGAAGGCCGCCCGGCCCCTCCAGCGGATCCATCCACCCCGACATCGGCACGGCCAACCCGCCAAGGCTGAAATCTTCCGCAACCGTCTCAAGATACATCGCATCGATCGTCTTCATGTAGACGAGCACGAAGTTCGGCAGGTCGAGCACCTTACGCTTTTCGCTGGCGACGGCGATCGGATGCATCGCGACGAACTGAGGCTCGCCCGCAAACTCTATGACCCCGGTCACCGCTTGCAGCCGGCCAGCACGGCCCTCCGAGATCAGCCGCTTCGCGATTGCTTGAAAACGCTTCTCGTCGGCCGCGGCAATCGGCGGCGCACCGTTCACCTTGGCGCCGTAGCTGAAGACGATCTGGCCATCGAACGAGAAAACGAGCACATGATCCAACTGGAACGTCGCGGTGCCGTACCGGCCCAAATTCTCGACGTCCCAACGCGGGTCCGATTTGCGCTGGAAGCGATCGTACATGTCGTCCCAAACCGCATAGTCGCGAACGTTGGCCTCGAGCTTCGCGAGTTGGCGCTTCACGACCGAGCGCACGATGACCTTTTCGCTGGCCAGCTGCTGCCGGTCCAACCGGTCGGCGGACGCCTGCAGCAACGTCGCAAGCAGGCCCGCCGCGATCGCAACGATCGCGACGACGAGGACCGCGAGGATCGTCGTATATTTGCCGAGCTTGCCCGTCATTCTTTGTTCTTTGCAGTCCGGAAATAAGGCAAGTACCCCTGGCCGGACCCCACCCTTCCAACGCTGCAGGTTCGCACACGCGGCTTAAATCGTGGTTGCCGATGCTGGTTAGCAAGTGCTTAAGGGGCAGCCGCCAAAGCGCGGAAACCCGCGGGGCTTGATCCCCACTGCGGATCGTGTCCCCGTCATTTCGGCCATCGGCAGCTTGAGGCTTTCTAACCTTTCGCCTGCCGGCTGACCCAGTTGTAGCTGAACGCGATCAACGCGGCGAACAGCACGGCACCCACGAGAGGTGCTAACGCAAAGTCCTTGACCAGCGCCAACGGAGTTTCGTTCTGCGTCGCCGCGATGGTCCCGGCGTAGAAGATGCCGAGCAAGCTTTCGCCCACGATCAGCCCGGACGCCAGCAGCACGCCGAACCGTTCCAGCATCGCCGACTGAGTCGACTTCGAAACAGCTCGCACATAGAGCCAGCCGATGATCGCACCGAAGATCACGGGCGAGGTCGTATCCATCGGTAGATAGATGCCGATCCCAACCGCCATCGGCGGTATCCGCAACAGATTGGCGCGCTTGAGAATCTCATCGACCGCGATGACGGCAATTCCGGCAAGCACGCCGTAACTGATCAAGTTCCAATCGAGTTGCGCGTTCAACACGCCCTTTGCCAGTGTCGAAATCAGCGTCGCCTGCGGCGCCCCGAGCGGATCGGCGACCGCCGACCGGTTCGGATCGCCCGCAAACCCGTACGCGCCGTTCAGCATATTGAGCGTGAACGGGATAACCAGCGAGCCAGCGATCACGCCTACGATCAGCGCCAGCTGCTGCTTCCACGGCGACGCGCCGACCAGATAGCCGGTCTTCAAGTCTTGCAGATTGTCGTTCGAAATCGTCGCAATGGAAAACACGATCGCGACCGCAAACAGCGCCACCGCCACCAGCGCATCCGTCGCCTCAGGCGGAACATAGGGCTGGATGAAGATCGCCAGCAGCAGAGACGCCGCAACAATCGACAAGATGCCGATCCCCGAAACCGGACTGTTCGAAGCGCCGATGAGGCCTGCCATGTAGCCCGCCACCGTCGCGATGAATGCACCCACGATCACCGTGAACAACACGCCGCCGATAACCAGTGGCCATCCGAACGCTGCAAGTTCCCCGCCCGCAACGAAATTGTAGAGCAGCCCGCCAATCGCTATCAGACACACAACGCTCAGCAGCGCGATCAACCCGACGCTCAGATCGCGGTCGTCGTGCCCGCCGGTCCGCTCGCCACCACCCGTGCGCAGCGTCGCCACAAGCCCCTGATAGACCGGCATGACCAGCGCGATCAGGCTCCAGATCGCGGCAATGCCGATGGCGCCCGCACCTATAAAGCGCGCCTTCTCAGCCCGCGTCTGTCCGGCGATCTCAGCGATGTCGCCCTCAAGCCCCGCCGAATAAATCGGAATGACACCGGCCCACGCAATTAACACGCCCACGAGCATCGCGACGCCGACCGAAATACCGACAAGGTGCCCTGCACCGATCAGCGCCAGCGAAAACGACGTACTGAACCCGCTGACGCCGGCGCCCACGCGGAAGTAGCGCTCGAACGCCCCGGCCGCGACCCCGATATAAGTCGCAACCTGCATGCCCACCGCAACGATCGCGCCGAACAGCACGATGAACGGCCCGCGCGAGCGCTCCAAAACGTTGTCTGGCGCTTCGTCCCCGCGCGCGCCGACTTTGAGCACTTCCGCCGCTGCGACCCCTTCCGGATAGGGCAGCGGCGAGTTCACGACCAACGCACGCCTGAGCGGGATAGAAAACAACACGCCCAGTATGCCGCCCAGAGCGCAGACCAACACCGTCTCGACAAACGGAAACTCACGCCACCACCCGATCATCACAAGCCCAGGCAACACGAAGATGATCGCGGACAACGTGCCGCCGGCCGAGGCGACGGTCTGCACGATGTTGTTCTCGCGGATCGTCCCCGTGTTAAACGCACGCAAGATGCCCATCGAAATGACGGCCGCCGGGATCGACGAGGCGATCGTGATCCCCGCCTTCAAGCCGAGATAAACGTTGGCCGCCGTAAACACGACAGCAATTGCCGCCCCCAAGAGCAGGCCGCGGATCGTAAGCTCTGTCTCTTTCTGCAGCCCCGAAAGAAATGCCCGGATTGTGGTCAACATCGCTGAACCGCTTGGCTGTCAATGGCTGATGGAAACTCTCTCACACGCCGCGCCGATAGAGAAGCGATTCGGCGCCCGGCCGCGAATCCCCATTCCTTAACCACCTACACCCCGTTGCGGGATCGAGCACTTTCTCCCAAGATGGGCGTTGAGGGCTCGAACCGGGCCGTACGGGGAGAAACGTGACGGCCAGTTCCGCGCCAGGTTTTGCCGACCGGCTTCGCGCCTTCTACCTGCGCTCCGACGCGGCGAAGGGATACGCACTACTGTCGCCTGTGATGATCACGATGGTGGTGTTGCTAGCAGCACCGCTCGTTATGCTAATTCTCTACTCTTTCTGGACGCAATCCGGACTGAGCGTCGACACGACGCTCACGACCGCGCGCTACCAGGAGGTGCTCGGCAAGCAAAGCTACCACGACATCTTCTGGCGCACGATCGGAACGTCGAGCCTCGTCACGCTCGTCACCGTCGGCCTCGCCTACCCGATGGCCTACTACGTTGCCTTCGGGGTCAAGAAATACAAGTTCGTCTGGCTGATCCTGCTGACGATCCCGTTCTGGACCAGCTACCTACTCCGCGCATTTTCCTGGAAGGTGATCTTAGGCTTCAACGGTGTAATCAACTCAGGCCTGATCTCGGCCGGCTTGATCACCGAACCGCTGGAGTTCCTCCTCTACAACCAATCGGCCGTCGTCATCACGCTGGCGCACGCATATGCGGCCTTCGCGATCCTCCCGATTTACGTGTCGCTGGAAAAGATCGACCGCACGTTGCTGGAGGCCGCGGCCGACCTCGGCGACAGCGCCTGGGCCCGTTTTTGGCGCATCACGTTCCCACTCTCGCTGCCGGGCGTACTAGGTGCCGCGGTTCTGATTTTTGTACCGACGACGGGCGACTACGTGACGCCGCAGCTCGTTGGCGGCCCAACGGGTCAGATGATCGCCTACAGCATCCAAGTGCTGTTCCTAAAGATCAACGACTGGCCGCTCGGCGCGGCTCTCGCGATGTCTGCAATGGCAGCCGTTGGCATTCTGGTCGTACTTTTCGTAACCGCCATGCAGCTCGCCGTGAGGCAGATCCGATGACCAAACCCATCCGCGCCGCCAAACGCATGGGCGATCCGGGCGGCCTGCTCGGATTATTCGCGATCGCGTATTTACTGTTCCTCTACATCCCGGTCCTGTTCCTGCCTGTCTTCTCGTTCAACGACTCGATCTTCGTCGCCTTCCCGCTGAAAGGCTTCACGACGAAGTGGTACGAACAAGCGTTCGCGGACGACGACATGCTGCGCGCGCTGACGGCAAGCCTCCAAGTCGGCGCCGTCGCCTCGATCGTCGCGACGATCTTGGGGTTGCTCGGCGCGAAAGCCGTGACGCGCTACCAGATGCCCGGACAAAGCCTCGTCACCGGCACGATCATGCTGCCGCTGTTTATCCCTGAGATCATCCTCGGCATTGCGCTTCTCATCCTCATCAACGCCCTGTCGATCCCCCTGTCGCTGTTCTCGATCGCCATCGGCCATATCATGCTGTGCACGCCGTTCGCGATGGCCGTCTTGACCTCGCGCCTCGACGGCTTCGACAAGAGCCTGGAAGAGGCCTCAATGGACCTCGGCGAAACGCCCTGGATGACATTTTGGCGGGTCACGTTCCCACTCGTCCTGCCAGGCATCGTGTCCAGCATGCTGCTCTCCTTCATCGTCTCGTTCGACGAGTTCCTGTTGTCGTTCTTCCTGCAGGGCCAGCAACCCACGCTCCCCGTGTTCATCTGGAGCCAGCTGCGCTTCCCGAACAAACTGCCAAGCGTCCTCGCGCTCGGCGCCGTCATTCTGATCGTGTCGTGTCTCTTGGTCGTCCTCGCCGAATGGGTTCGCCAACTCGGCACCGACGAACGCAAAGTAGGGGTCGCGTAAATCTCATCATGGCCGACAACATCATCCGCATCGAGAATGTGACGAAGCAGTTCGCCGGCGGCGTCAAAGCCGTCGATAACGCGAACTTCAACATCGAACGCGGCGAATTTTTCTCGTTGCTGGGTCCCTCCGGCTGCGGCAAGACCACGCTGCTCCGCATGATCGCGGGCTTCGAATTCCCGACCAACGGAGAAATCTACATCGACGGCCAACCCTCGGCGCTGATCCCGTCCTACAAGCGCCCCACGAACATGGTGTTCCAGTCCTACGCAATCTTTCCGCACCTGAACGTGTTCGACAACATCGCCTACGGACTGCGCAAAGACCGCCTCTCGAACCGCGAACTGACCCGCCGCGTCAACGAAGCGCTTGAGATGATCAAGTTGACTGGCTTCGGCAGCCGCCGCGGCGATCAGCTTTCCGGCGGCCAGCGTCAGCGCGTCGCCCTCGCCCGCGCACTCATCAAGCGCCCGAAGGTGCTTCTGCTCGACGAGCCACTCGGCGCACTCGACAAGAAGCTGCGCGAAGAGATGCAGATCGAACTGCGCCAACTGCAAAGGGAAGTGGGCATCACGTTCGTGTTCGTGACCCACGACCAGGAAGAAGCGCTCTCGATGTCCGACCGCATCGCGGTCATGGGCAAAGGCGTGGTGCTACAAATCGCAGGTCCCAAAGACCTCTACGAAGCGCCGAACTCCGTCGAAGTCGCAAGCTTCATCGGCAACATCAATCTGATCGACGCCACCGTCCGCGCGATCAACGGCGGCGAAGCCACACTCGAAGGCCCAGGCTTCGGGCAGTTCAAGGCCCCGGCAATCGACGGCCTCAAAGCCGGTCAAAAAATCACCGCCGCGATCCGCCCCGAAAAACTCTCGCTGACCGCAAGCCGCCCGTCCGGCACACACGTCGAAGGCACAATCAAAGCCAGCGCCTACCTCGGCGACCGCAGCCACTTCCACGTCCACATCAAAGGCCGCGAAACCCCGCTCTCCGTCGCCGCCCAAAACGTCGACCGCGCAATGACCACGGGCTTCGACCCCGCCCGCGCGGTGTACGTAAGCTGGGACCCACGCTCGCTGATCCTGTTGAAGAGCTAGTCACACGATCAACCTCGCGCCAAACGGCACGACCTTGTTGTCGGCGTCATGGCCTATGTCGGCACGGCCGAGATAGGGAATGCCCGCCCGCCCGCACCAATACTCGGCAACCTCGGCCTCCGTCTTTCCGAAGTCCGGATCGTTCGAAGGGATCTGGCTGCAACGGCCGAGCTTGATGCCCGCAAGCTTCCGCATTCCCGGCGTCGACGTGATGTGAAACAGCATCCGGTCGATCGAGTACATGTACTCCGCGACCTCTTCGAGCAGCAGCACATGGCCCGTCAGGTCGGGCTGATACGGCGTGCCGATCAACTCGCCCAGTGTCTTGATGTTGAACGCCGCAACCTTCGCACCGGACAGCACCGCGGGCTCCAGCGTTTCCACGGCACCATCCACCAAATAGGCAAACGCTCGCCGCACGGCAGCCTCCCCGCCGTCGCGCGTGACGTCGGCGGGCATCGGCCCATGCACGACATGATGAAAGCCTCGCCCGTAAAGCGCGCCCAGCAGCGATCCCATGTCGCTGTAGCCGAGATAGGTTTTCGTGCGCGCAAACGCACCGAGCCGCGGCAACGCCGCTTCGAGAATCCGGCACGACCCATAGCCGCCGCGCGCGAACCAAACGACATCCACGGAAGGATCGTTCGCGACATCGACAAACGCGGCCGTCCGCGCCGTATCGTCGCCCGCGAAATGGCCCGCAGAAAGATGACACTGCGGGCGAAACGAAAGCGCGACGCGCCCTGGATAAAGCTGCTCCGCAAGCGCAAGCACCCGTTCCGCCACCCTCGAATCGAGGCGGTTCGCGGGCGCCACAACGGCGATATTCAAAGCCTTGTCGGTCATGAACGGCCCATTGTTCGCAAAACGCCCATGTGCGATCACACGGCCCATGAGCTTGAATCGAAACGCACGATATTTCTTCTGCGGAATAGGCGGTAGCGGAATGTTGCCGCTCGCGCTGATTCTGCGTGGCCAAGGCTACACGGTCGACGGCTCCGACCGCTCGCTCGACCAAGGCCGCCTCGGCGCGAAATTCGAGTTCTTGAAGTCGCGCGGCATCGGCCTCTTTCCCCAAGACGGCAGCGGCGTCACCGCGCGCGACCAAATTCTCATCACCTCCGCCGCCGTCGAAGACACGGTGCCGGACGTACAAGCCGCCAAGCGCCTCGATCTGGCCACGATGCGCCGCGCGAACCTCCTCGCAGACCTGTTCAACGCGGCGCCGCAAAGCGTCGCCATCGGCGGCACCAGCGGCAAGTCGACGACGACCGGCATGGTGGGCTGGGTCCTGCATCAAGCAGGCATGAAGCCTACGATCATGAACGGCGCCGTGATGAAGAACTTCGTAGGCCCGGACAGCCCGTTCGCCAGCGCTCTCGTCGGGCCCGGCGATGCGTTCGTAAGCGAAGTCGACGAAAGCGACGGCTCGATCGCGCTCTATCGCCCGCGCTTCGCCGTGGTCACGAATATTTCCCTCGACCACAAATCGATGGACGAACTGCGCACGTTGTTCCGCGACTTTGTCGCCAAGGCCGAAACACCGGTCCTCAACCTCGACAACGACGAAACCAAAGCGCTCGCAACCCCGAACGCTGCGACGTTCAGCCTGACCGACCTGCGCGCGAAACTGTTCGCGGGCCGCTTGCGCCCAGCACCCGGCGAAATCACGTTCGAGGTGACCGAGCGCGACAGCGGCACCCGCCTCGACGCGAAAATACAGCTGCCCGGAACGCACAACGTCGCGAACGCGCTCGCCGCCCTCTGCGCCGCCCGCGCCTGCGGCGTCTCGTTACCCGACGCCGTCGCGGCGCTCGCGACCTTTGCAGGCATCAAACGCCGTTTCGAGATCGTGGGCACGAAAAACGGCGTGACCGTCATCGACGACTTCGCCCACAACCCCGACAAGATCGCGGCGACGCTGAAGACGCTGCACGCCTTCCCCGGCCGCTTGCTCGTGATGTTCCAACCGCACGGCTTCGGCCCATTGCGTCTGATGCAAAAGGAACTCACAGAATGCTTCGCGCACGAACTACACGGCGAAGACGTTCTGCTGATGCCCGACCCCGCCTACTACGGCTGCACCACGACACGCACGGTC
>JABFRX010000046.1 GCA_013140995.1 Alphaproteobacteria bacterium
GACCACGCGGGGTTTCGCGGAGAGGACGCGGTTCGGGCTGGCGCTCGGTGCGCGCGCCGAGACGTTGGGCGGCTTGAGCGGGCTCGGCGATTTGATGCTGACGGCGTCGAGTTCTCAGTCGCGGAATTTTTCATTGGGCGTGCGGTTGGCGCAAGGCGGACGGGCGGAGGACGGCGGGCCGTTGGCAGAAGGGGCGGCGACGGCGGAGGCTTTGGTAATGCGCGCGCGTGCCGCTAAAGTCGAGATGCCGATTGCGGAGGCGGTGGCCGAGATCGTGGTTGGGCGTATCGGTGTGGACGCCGCGATCGGCGCGCTGTTGTCGCGGCCTTTGAAGAGCGAGCACTAGACGATGCTGTTTGCGTTGATCTGTTTGGACAAGCCGGGGTCGAGCGCGTTGCGCGCGGAGGTGCGGGGTAAGCATCTTGCCTATGTCGAGGCACAACATGGGGCGGTGAAGGTTGCTGGGCCGTTCTTGAGCGACGACGGGCAGACGATGACCGGCAGTCTCATCATTTTGGAAGCGGCGGATGTGGCGGCGGCGCGCGCGTTTGCGGCGGGCGATCCATACGCGCTGGCGGGGTTGTTTCAGAGTGTCGAGATCAAGCCGTGGCGCTGGGTGGTCGGCGCACCGAAGGGATGATGCGATGGCTTATTGGCTTTTGAAGACGGAAGCGGAAACGTTCGGGTGGGAAGACCAGCTGAAACGCGGCGCGAAGGGCGAGCCGTGGAGCGGTGTGCGCAACTTCACGGCGCGCGATAATTTGCGGGCGATGAAGAAGGGCGAGCTCGCGTTCTTCTATCACACGGGCAAAGAAAAGGCCGTCGTCGGTGTCGTGAAGGTGATCAAGGAGGCCTACAAGGACACGACCGCCGAAGAAGATTTCTGGTCGATGGTCGATGTCGTTGCGGTGGAACCGTTTCCAAAGCCGGTGACTTTGGCGGAGGTCAAAGCCGAGCCGAAGTTGGCTGGTATGGCGTTGGTGAAGTACTCGCGGCTCTCGGTGCAGCCGGTCAGCGACGCCGAATGGAAGCTCGTGCGCAAGATGGGTGGGTTTAAGGGCTGATGGCGGATATGAAAGCGTCCATCACATACTCACAGCTGCGCCGCTATTTTTGGCTTGCGGCTCCCTTGAGTTTCTTTGTGTTGGGTTTAGGACAGCTTTACGTCGGGCGAATTCGTTGGGCGGCATACTTTCTTGTGGCTTGGGTGGCAGTCGCTGCGTTGTTGCTTACGTCCGTTCCGTTGACGTTTGCCGGGTTTGCCTTTGCGTATCTGGGCTTGTTTTCCGTCTACGCGGTCGCTGGTGTTCATGCTGGGATCATCGCGTGGCGGGAACCGCTCATCGAGCGCCGTGCGTATCACCGATGGTATGTTTATCCTACATATGCCGTGATCGTACCCGGTGCGATGATGGGCGTAGTGTATGCTGTCGTTGGTCTCGGCGGGTATCACCCTTTCCGGCTCGCTAGTGACGCGATGGCGCCCACGCTTCGGGCTGGCGACTACTTTGTTGTGAAGGAAGAATTGTTCGATCCACGCTATGTGGGCGAAGTCGTTGCTTACCGGCGTGACGACGAGACTCACGTTCATCGTCTAGTGGCTGTTGCCGGCGACCGCGTGGCCGTTCGCGGCGGGAGGCTCATCATCAATGGCGCGGAGCTGGCCGTCCGTCCATTGTGTCGTGTGCCGGCTTTTCCCGATGGCCGAACCGTGGAGGTTGCTGAGGAGCGGCTTGGGAACCACCGTTACGCGGTCCAAAACCTCGACGAGGGATCAGACTTCGTGCGCGAGCGGGAAGAGGCGACGCTCGCCCCAGGGCAGTTCTTCGTCATGGGTGACTTTCGCGACAATTCGATGGACAGCCGCATGCTTGGGGCGTTCGACGAAAGCCAGTTCGTCGGTCGTGCCCTTTACATCATCTGGTCCGACGACCGATCGCGAATTGGGCGCAGCTTGTTGACCGATCTGCCAGTTGTTGGAAAAGACCACTGTCCCGGTGTGCCGTGAAGCATGCCGGTCCTGCGGCGCTCGATGAACTAGAGCCGCTGTTGGCGCAGTTGAGGACGTTGCCGCGGTTACGGGAGAAGAAGCGCGGGACGTTCTATGTCGGGGCGAAGGCGTTTCTCCATTTTCATGAGGATCCGGCGGGGCCGTTTGCGGACCTGAAGCTCTCGCTTGATGGCGACTATGAGCGGTTTCGGGTGCGCACGGCGGTCGAGCACGCGCGGCTTGTCACGCTGGCGCGGCGGGTGCTGGCGTGAGTGGTGTCGTGTTGTGCCGCGAAGATGAGATCGGCGAAGGCGAGGCGCGCGGGTTCCTGATCGGCGCAGGTGCTGTGCGGCGCGACGTGATCTTGGTTCGCCGCGGCGGCGTGTTGCGTGCCTATATCAATGCGTGCCCTCACCAGGGCACGCCGCTCGAGACGTTTGCGGACAAATTCTTGAACAGCGATGGGTCGCTTTTGATCTGCTCCACCCATGGTGCACGGTTTCGGGTGGAGACCGGCCGTTGCGTGAGCGGACCGTGTGTGGGCAAGTCGTTGACCATGATTGCGGTCGCGATTGCCGATGGCGGCTTGATCGTTATTTGAGCGGCTTGCTGTTCTGCTCGAACCAGCGCGACAACTCCGCTTCGCCAAGCTCGCCCGCGGCGAGGGAGACGAACGTGCGATATTTTTCTTCCTGAGTCGCGACGACGCGCTGGCCGTTCAAATGTAGAAACAACACCGAGACGACATATGCGGTTCGTTTGTTGCCGTCGGCAAACGGATGGTTCGTCGCGATGCCGAAGCCGTAGGCTGCTGCGAGTTCGAACAGTGTGGGCTCCTCATACGCGAACTTGTTCTTGGGCCGGCCAAGCGCAGATTCAAGGGCACCTTCGTCGCGTACACCGGCGAGGCCGCCGTGTTCGGCGATCTGGCGGGTGTGAATGGCGATGACGGTTTCGTCGAGAACCCAGATCGGCTCGGTCATAGACGGCTACTTGGCTAGTGCCTTTAGGACGTCGCGATCCTCGCGCATGATTTTTTCCGCGGCTTCGAGTTGGCTGGCGACGTCCTTGTTGTAGGCGGTCAGCAAAAAACCATCCGCCGTCTCGACGAGATAAAGCGTGTCGCCCTTGTCCGCGCGCAGGCGTTCAAGGGCCGCCTTGGGCAACACGACGCCCGCAGAGTTGCCGACGGTCGTTACTTTGATGGCAATCATTCTCGTAGTCCGCTCAACAAGATAGCGTATTATAACATATGTAATAACGTCAATTCAACAGATCAATGCGCACGCAGAAATGCTTGGTAATCTGCGATTAGGGCCTTGGTTGCTGCCTCGACGAGGCGTTTGCCTTTTTCGGGGGTGGCTTGGCTGGGGTCGGAGCCGATGCGGCCGTCGGGGAATTGGCGTCTGTAGTCGTCGGCGTCGCGGATCGAGCCGTTCGGCGCGATCTTCGGGTGCATCTCGACTTTCTTCTGGGCGCCTGGGTAGGCGAAGTAGGTGACGGAGACTTCGGAGGCGGTCGCGTGGCTGCCTTCGCCGACAGGGAAAAGTTCGCGGCAGAGGTCGCCCACGCCGGGCAGTTCCCACCAGTTGCGCAGAAGCAAGCGGATCGGTTTGCGGTTCGAGCCGGCGCGGCCGAACGAGAATTCGGAATAGATCTCGCTGAACGCAGAATTGACGGGGGCGATGTTGCCGCCATGGCCGTTGAACCAATAGATGCGATCGAAGCCGTGGCGCGTGAGCGATGTGGTCCAATCCTGCATGGCTGCGATCATCGTCGAGGGGCGGAGCGTGATCGTGCCCGGGAAGCCCAGATGGTGTTGTGCCGAGCCGACATTGAACGTCGGGCCGACGAGGATGCCGCTTTCGTCACCGGCTGCTTTGGCGATGACTTCGGGGCAGATCGCGTCGGTTCCGAGCAGGCCGTTCGGGCCGTGCTGCTCGGTCGAGCCGATCGGGACAATGAGGCCGGTCGATTGCTTCAGGTAGGTCTCGATTTCGGGCCACGAGGATTGATGGAGCTGCATGGTTTTCCTGGCGCTTTTTGGGTTGCCGAGGCTAGGGTTAGCGCGTCACGCCATTCAACGCAAAGAGTAGACTTATGACCGTAAACAGCGACGCGAGGCCGGGTCCGCTTTCCGGGATTCGGGTGATCGATCTGACGCAATTCGTACTGGGGCCCTATGCGACGCAGACGTTGGGCGATCTCGGCGCCGATGTGATCAAGATCGAGGATCCGTCGGGTGGCGACCGGCAGCGCAATCAGGGCAAGTCGCCGAAGTCGCAAAATATGGGGCCGCTGTTCGTGGCGTTGAACCGGAACAAGCGGTCGGTGGCGATCGATCTGAAAACGGACGAGGGGAAAGCGCAGCTGTGCAAATTGGTCGCGACCGGCGACGTGTTCATTCACAACATGCGGCCGGAGGCGGTGAAGCGGTTGGGTTTTGGTTATGCCGATGTGGCGGCGATCAAGAGCGACATCGTCTATGTTGAGGCCGTGGGGTATGGTTCGGGTGGTCCGTACAACGGGCGGCAGGCGTTTGACGATTTGATTCAGGCGGCGTCGGGCGCTTGCGATCTGCTGCCGCTCTATGACGGCGACGATGAGCTTCGGCCGTTTCCTTCTATCATCGCGGATAAGACCTGCGGGCTCTTTGCGGTAGTCGCGACGCTGGCGGCGCTCCAGCATCGCGCGCGCACGGGTGAGGGGCAGTTTGTCGAGGTGCCGATGCTGGAGACGTTCACCGGGTTCATCCAGGCCGAGCATATTTGGGGGCGGACCTATGTCGACCTGCCCGGCAAGTTCGGGCATCCGACGACGATCACGCCGCATCGCAAGCCTTACAAGACGAAGGACGGGTATCTCGTTGTGCTGCCGGCGAGCCGCGAGGGTTCGGTGAAGTTTCTGGAACTGGGCGGGATTCCTGGCGCTTACGAGAGCGAGCGGTTTCTGTCGGCTGGGGACGGTAAGGCGCGGGTCAACGTCTACTACGACATGATGCGGGAGGCGGCGGCTACGCGCACGACCGACGAGTGGATGGTGCTCTGCGCGGAGCATCACATTCCGGCGATGCGGGCGAACGAGATGACGACGCTCTTCGACGATCCGCACTTTAAGGCGGTAGGCTTTTTTGAGGAGCGGGAGATCGCGAGCGAAGGGCGATACCGGGCGATGCGGCCGGGGCTCAAGTTCGCAAAGAGCCCGTGCGCGATCCGGCTCGATCCGCCGACGGTGGGTCAGGATACGGCAGAAGTGTTGCGCGAAATCGAGAGATCGACGTAGGGTTCGCCGCCAAAAACGAGGAGGCGCGTTTCATGTCCGACCAGCTTGTTCCCGTCGCGGCCGAGTGGGCGAAGCGGGCGTTTGTCGATAACGCGAAATACCTCGACCTCTATAAGGCGTCGGTTGCGGACCCGGTTTCGTTTTGGCGGGAGCACGGGAAGCGGGTCGATTGGATCAAGCCGTATACGAAGATCAAGGATGTCTCTTACGACGCGAACAATCTTTTCATTCGCTGGTACGAAGACGGATCGCTGAACGTCTCGGCGAACTGCATCGACCGGCATTTGGCGAAGCGCGGCAATCAGACGGCGATCATCTGGGAGGGGGATGATCCGAAAGACTCCAAACACATCACCTATCGCCAGCTTCATGCGGAGGTTTGCCGGTTTGCGAATGTGTTGACGGCAAATGGGGTGAGGAAGGGCGACCGGGTTACGATCTATCTGCCGATGATTCCGGAAGCGGCATACGCGATGCTGGCCTGCACGCGGATCGGGGCGGTGCATTCGGTCGTGTTCGGCGGGTTTTCGCCGGATAGCTTGGCAGGGCGTATCGTTGATTGCGCGTCCACCGTCGTGATCACGGCCGATGAGGGTTTGCGCGGCGGGAAGGCCGTGCCGCTCAAGGCCAATACTGACGCTGCTTTGGCGCAGTGTCCGGACGTGCAGCGTGTTGTCGTTGTGAAGCGCACGGGTGGTGCCGTTCAAATGAAGGGTGGGCGCGATGTTTGGTATCACGACGAGGCGGCGAAGGTTGCAGCCGACTGTCCGCCGGCCGAGATGAACGCGGAGGATCCGCTGTTCATCCTCTATACGTCGGGTTCGACGGGGAAGCCGAAGGGCGTGTTGCACACGACCGGCGGTTATCTGGTTTTCGCGTCGATGACGCACAGTTACGTGTTCGATTACCACGACGGCGACGTCTATTGGTGCACGGCGGACGTCGGTTGGGTGACGGGGCACAGCTATATCGTCTACGGTCCGCTTTCGAACGGGGCGACGACGCTGATGTTCGAGGGCGTGCCGAACTACCCGACCGTCTCGCGGTTCTGGGAGGTGATCGACAAGCACAAGGTCAACATCTTCTACACCGCGCCTACAGCGATCCGCGCCTTGATGCGCGACGGCGAGGCGCCGGTGAAGAAAACGAGCAGGTCGTCCTTGCGGTTGCTCGGGTCGGTGGGCGAGCCGATCAATCCGGAGGCTTGGCTTTGGTATCACCGGGTCGTCGGCGATAGCCGCTGCCCGATTGTCGATACGTGGTGGCAAACGGAGACAGGCGGTATCTTGATCACACCGCTGCCCGGTGCGACGGCGTTGAAGCCCGGGTCGGCGACGCGGCCGTTCTTCGGCGTGGTGCCGCAAGTGGTCGATGCCGAGGGCAAGGTGCTTGAGGGCGAGGCGACGGGGAACTTGGTGCTTGCCGACTCTTGGCCGGGGCAGATGCGCACGGTTTACGGCGACCATCAGCGGTTCGTGGAGACCTACTTCAAGACCTACCCGGGTAAGTATTTCACGGGCGACGGCTGCCGGCGCGACAAGGACGGGTACTTTTGGATCACGGGCCGTGTGGACGACGTGATCAACGTGTCCGGTCACCGCCTCGGCACGGCTGAGGTCGAGTCGGCACTCGTGGCCCATGCGAAAGTCGCCGAGGCCGCCGTCGTCGGCTACCCGCACGACATCAAGGGGCAGGGCATCTATGCCTATGTCACGCTGGTTTCCGGCGAGGCGCCGACGGAAGAGTTGCGCAAGGAACTTGTGGCCTGGGTGGCCAAGGAGATCGGCGCGATCGCGAAGCCAGATGTCATCCAGTGGGCGCCGGGTTTGCCGAAGACGCGGTCGGGCAAGATCATGCGGCGCATCCTGCGCAAGATCGCCGAGGGCGACACGTCGAATCTGGGCGATACGACGACGCTTGCGGACCCCGCTGTCGTTCAGGATTTGGTGGCGAATGCGCGGCGCCCGGCGTAGAACGCTCCGCTGACCTAAGGGAGATTTTCGCATGCCAGCAAAGACGCAGAATCTTGTTGTGCCATATATGACTGTCGCCGGTGCCGTCGCCGCTATCGCTCACTACAAGAAGGCGTTCGGCGCTAAAGAGGTGATGCGCATGCCGGCCGAAGACGGTAAGCGGCTGATGCATGCCGAGATTGAGATCAACGGGCACTCGGTCTATCTCTCCGACGATTTTCCGGAGTATGCGGGCGGGGCCTCGAAGGCGCCGGACAAGTCGCCAGGTTCGCCGGTGACGATGTTCGTGCAGCTCACGCTGCCGAAGCAAGTCGATCAGTGGATCGCGAAGGCGGTCAAGGCTGGTGCGAAAGTGACGATGGCGGCCGCGGATCAGTTCTGGGGCGATCGGTTTGGGGCGATCCGCGATCCGTTCGGCCATCATTGGGCGTTCGGCGCGCCGCTGCCGAAGGTGAAGAAAGCACCCGCCAAAAAGAAGAAAGCGAAATAGCGGTTGCGCCGCTTTGATCTGATCATTGTTGGCGGCAGTTTCGCGGGGCTGGCGTGTGCACGAACCGCGGCGCTGCGCGGATTGAAGGTTGCGGTCGTCGAGCGCAAGCGCGATCCGGGCGAGCGGGTGCGGACGACCGGCATCCTCGTCAAAGAAGCGGCGGAGGAGATGGATGTTCCGTCGCACTTGACGCGTCTAGTGCGTGGCGTGCGCCTCTATGCGCCGAACGGCAAGTTCACTGATCATTCGTCGGCCGGGTACTATTTTCTCACGACCGACACGCCGAACCTGCTGCGCTGGATGGCGGACGAAGCCACGCGCGCCGGTGCCGAGATGTTGCTCGGTGCTGCGTTCAAGCGGGCCGAGCAAGACGCCGACGCGGTGACGTTGCCCGATCTCGACTTGTCGGCAGGGTTGCTTGTCGGTGCGGATGGCGCGACGTCGGCGGTCGGGCGTGCGTTCGGGCTCGATGCGAACCGGCGCTTTCTCGGTGGGGTGGAGTTCGAGTTGGAGCCGGAGCCTGCGCTCGACGGGCGGTTTTTGCATTGCTTTCTCGATAGCGAACTTGCGCCCGGGTACATCGCGTGGGCGGCGCCCAGCGTCGGCGTTACGCAGGTTGGGCTTGCGGCGCGGCATGGGGTGCGTCCTGACGCGCGCGCTTTCCTTGAGGTTTACCGCAAGCGGCTGGGTTTGCCGGAGCGGCGGATCGTGGCGCGGAGGAGCGGGCTGATCCCCGCGGGGGCAACGCTCGCGCACACACATGTGGGGCGGGTGATGCTGATCGGCGATGCGGCGGGGCACGTGTCGCCGTTGACGGGTGGGGGGATCGTTCAGACGCTTCGGCTCGGGCGGCGGACGGCGCAGCTTGCGGCGGATTGGATCAATGCCGGCGGTGAGCATCCGGCCCTTGCGCTTGCGCGCGAGGCGCCGCGCTTTCGCACGAAACTATGGCTCAGGCGGATGCTGGACCTGGCGCCGCCGAATTGGGTTTGGAACTTGGCGCTCGGGACAGCGCCCTTCCGTGCCTTTGCGCAGACGATCTACTTCCATCAGCGCGGCGACGTGGCTGCGGCACCCGAGATGCCGGATGGCGGACGAAAGACCGAGAGGTCGCCTTGAGATAAGAAAACCGCCCCGGTCTGAGAACCGGGGCGGCCAAGAGAGTCAGATAATCGATGTGCTTTAAGACTGCGACGGCGGGGGCGGTGTACCGCGGTCGTGAAGGTCGAAGATCGCTAGGCAGAGTTCCGCCAAGACGCGCAGCGCAAACACGCCGATGACGACCCATATGACCGCTGCGCCCATATCCCATAGGCCCGTGAAGAAGCCTTCAGTGAACAGTTTGCCGAAGCCGCTCAAGAAATAGATGATCCCGAGGATCGGGAGAGCGAACAAGCCGATCCAGTACATCGGCTTGATGATGCCGGGTACGATTTTCTTGTCGAAACTGAAAAGATCGCCGAATTCCATAGGTAACCTCGCGTTGCCGCTTACTGCCAGTTGGGGTTCGTTTTCCTACCCCCACCTATGCCCTCTAAAGCGTTTTCGGGTCGTAAACGCAATGCGGTAAGTCGGGTGCGTGACTCGAAAGCCGCACCCCTTGCGTCGTGTCCCCGAAGGCGGCGGTAACAATGCCGCGCCTTGGAATCGCTGGCGGAATCGGCTGGCGGTCGCTGTTGACGCGTGGTTATAAGGTGACGACGTTCGTTCCTTGAAACCACCGCCCTGTCGTCTCACGAGCCCGCCCATGCTTCGATCCTTCGGCCTGCGCGAGAATTGCCTGAGGCGCAACCTGACGTGTACGGGCGAGGCGGTCGAGCCCATCGTCGTTCCGCAGGAGTCGCTTTGGGTCGACATGTACGATCCGACGCCGCAGGAACGCGAAGCGGTGAAGGCCGTATTCGGGTTCGAGCCGCCGACGCGTGACGACATGGACGAGATCGAAATCTCGAGCCGTCTTTACCACGAGGACGGCGCGACGTTCATGACGGCGCTGGTGCTGTCGAAGACGGAGTCCACCGATCCGGAATGCCAAGGCGTGAGTTTCATTTTGGCGGGCGAACGGCTTTTGACCGTGCGCTATTCGGAGCCTCAGCCCTTCAACACATTCGTCAACCGGGCCGACCGGCAGGCGAATCTTTGGCCGCGGGGCGATCTTATTCTGGCGGGGTTGCTTGAGGTCATCATCGACCGGACGGCGGACGTTCTCGAGAAGGTGGGGGCGGAGGTCGAGGGTCTGTCGAAGCAGGTGTTCCAGCAGAACGGCGACAGTCCGGCCCGCGACTATCAGAAACTTCTGGTCAGTCTAGGAAACCGCAA
Organism: Alphaproteobacteria bacterium; assembly: GCA_013140995.1. GTDB lineage: Bacteria > Pseudomonadota > Alphaproteobacteria > Micropepsales > Micropepsaceae > SZUA-430. The sequence goes on from JABFRX010000046.1 coordinate 10,055, forward strand.
CGACCTGACGTCGAAAGCGCGGGAGAGCCTGATCAGCCTCGGGCGCATGCTCGCGTTTCTGACGCAAACGATCGAAGGCAAGGCTACGAAGGACCTTAAGGGTCACGTGAAGACCATGACCCGGGACGTGCAGTCGCTTGCCGATCACACGACGTATCTGGCGAACAAGATCACGTTTCTGCTCGACGCCGTGCTCGGCATCGTCAACATCGACCAGAGCCGGATCATCCGAATTCTGTCGGTCGCGGCGACGGTGTTTCTGCCGCCGACCTTGTTCGCGAGCATTTGGGGTATGAACTTCAAGCACATGCCCGAGCTTGATACGACATATGGCTACGCGTTTGCGCTTGTGACGATTGCGCTGTCCGCGGTCTTGCCGATGTTGTTTTTCCGTTGGCGCAAGTGGCTGTGAGGGCCAAGGCCGTCGATCTTAAGACATCGTCCCATCCGCTTCTTGGCATCGCACTGAAAGTCGCGGCGACGCTCGTTTTCATGTTCATGGCGGTGATCGCGCGCGGGTTCGGCGACACGTTTCCGGTGGGGCAGGTCGTGTTCTTCCGGTCGCTGTTCGCATTCGTGCCGATCATCGTGGTCATGGCGGTGTCGGGTATGCGTCTTGGCGACCTCAAGACGACAGTGCCGTGGTCGCATGCCAGGCGCGCAACGAGCGGCGTGTTGGCCATGTTCACCTACTTTGCGTCGCTCAAGTACCTCCCCATCGCCGATGTGACGGCGATCAGTTTTGCTTCGCCGTTGATCGTGGTCGTGCTGGCCGCGTTCATTCTGGGTGAGACGGTGCGGCTTTACCGCTGGAGTGCGGTCGCAGCGGGGTTCATCGGTGTGCTCATCATGGTCTCGCCGCATCTGGGAGCAGGGCTTTCGGAGGTGGGGGCGTCCACCGGCGTGATGCTGGCTTTCACGAACGCGTTTCTGGTCGCGTTCACGATGATCTTCATCCGGCTGATGTCGGGGAGCGAACCTGCGCTTGTCATCGCGTTCTACTTTCAGCTGGCTTGCACGCTCATCAGCGCCTGTACGTTGCCGTTCGCTTGGGCGACCCCGTCGGGGAGCGAACTGCTCCTGCTTGTTACGCTCGGCATTTTGGGTGGGATAGGGCAGCTTTTGATGACGAACTCGTACCGGTTCGCGGAGGCCTCGACGCTCGCCAATTTCGACTACGCAGCGATGATCTGGGCGATCTTGCTTGGGTGGTTGTTCTTTAGCGAGTTGCCCGCGCCTGCGGTCTATGTTGGGGCCGTTGTCGTGATTGGGTCGGGGCTCTTCATTGTTTGGCGCGAGCGGCAACTTGGGCTCAGGCGTGCCGAAGAGACCGTCGAGCCCGGCTAGAGTTTGCGGCCGAACAGCGCCTTGCCGTCGCCGTCGCTGTAGAAGTCGACCAGTGTGCCCATGTGCGCGAAGCCGAGCGCCTCGTAGAGCTTGCGGGCGGCGGCGTAGTCGTTGCGCGTCGACGTGTCGATGAACATATGGGCTGCATTGAGCGCCCGGGCTGCGGCTACAGTTTCGCTTAGAAGCTTCCGGCCGAGGCCTTTGCCTTGGGCCTTCGGCGAGACCGCGATCCAGTAGAGATCAAATCGGTTGTCGGTGCCTTCGATCGGACCAAAGCACGTGAATCCTCCGAGGCCGTTCGGTCCGTCGGCAAAGAGGAAGTGGTAGCCCGCGGATTGGCCGCGCTCGATCGCGGTTTCGACGATCTCGACCGCCCAGCCGACTTCGGTGCCCGAGAAGACGCCGGTCGCGGTCACGAGTTCGCGCACGGCCTCGGGGTCGTCAGGTTGGAGCTGTGATCGGAACTTCGGCGCGGTCATCCCGCCAGCATAGCAGCGTCGGTGATCATGCGGATCGCCTCGTGCGGCGAGATTTGCGCGCGGCCGGCGGCTGCCATGAAGCCCGCGTCGAGCGACAGGTCGGGGTTCGCGTTCACGTCGATGACAAACGGGTTGTTTGCGGCATCGATCCGGAAATCCACGCGGGCCCAGCCGCGCAGGTCGAAACCTTCCCAGACCTTCAGGCTGATGTCCTGAAGCTCTTTCAGAAGACTGCGGTCGGCGGGCGAGAAATCGGCGCGGCGGATGGTGTTTTGGTACTCAAAGCTCTGGTCGTCCCATTTCGCACGGTAGTCGATGATCTTGTGCAGGTCGGTGCCGTAGTTCTGGAACACGATTTCAGCCGAGGGCAGGACGCGCGGACCATCCGGCGTTTCGACCATCGAAACGTTGAATTCGCGGCCGTCCACGAACTCCTCGATCATCCACTCGATTTTGTGTTCTTTCGCGAGTTCATGAGCGCGCGCGATCGCGGCGGTCGTGCCTTGGACCACGTTCGCTTGGGTGAGGCCGAACGAGGCGTGTTCGTGCTGGGCCTTGACGATCCAGGTGCCGCCCTCGCCGGCAGGCAGGGTCTTCGGTGTGCCCCAGCGCGGGGTCGGCACCTTAAGGAGCTGAAGGATGTGCTTCGCCAGCACCTTGTCGTTCGAGAGTTCGATCGCGTGCGCCGGGCAGCCGGTATAGGGGATGCGTAGTTCCTCCAGATAGATCGGGGGAACGTGGATCAGACGGCTGGTCCCGGAAACCGATTCGACCAGATTGAAGACACAGTCGGGTTGCTCTTCGTCGACCACGGTCTTGAATGTTTGGGGCAGGTATTCGAAGTGGCGGATCGCGTTCGAGTAGCCCAAGCGGTCGTAGTGCTTGGCGAGTTCGCGGGCGGTCGAAATGGTCGCAAGATTGTCGTCGGGCTCAAGTTCCTTGAGCTCGGGAACGATAATCAAGATGTGCGGCGCGTCGTTCATCCGGCCTCGTTACTGCGCCACCCGTTGGGGCCGCCGCTTATTCAGCGGCGGCAGCCCGCGCGACCTTGTTGCGCCCAAGCGTGCCGCCCGGGTCGGGATAGCGGAAGATTTTGCCTTCGAAGTTCCGAAGCAGCAGATCGTCGCCGTTCCGGCCCGCGACCGCGTCCGGCGCCAGCAGGATTTTGCCGCCGCCGCCCGGCGCGTCGACCACAAACATCGGGCAGGCATAGCCCGTCGTGTGGCCGCGCAGCGATTGGATGATCTCAAGACCCTTGTGCACCGGCGTCCGGAAATGGCCGGAGCCCTTAATCGGGTCGCACTGGTAGAGGTAATAGGGCTTGATGCGCATAGTGAGCAGACCGTGCATCAGATCGCGCATCACTGTTGCGTCGTCGTTGATGTCCTTGAGCAGCACCGTCTGGGAACCCAGCGGGATGCCGGCATCGGCTAGACGAGCGGCAGCTTCGCGCGTTTCCGGCGTGATCTCGGTCGGGTGCGTGAAGTGCACGCTCATCCACAGGGGATGGTGCTTGCGCAGCACCTTAATGAGATCGCGGGTGATGCGCATGGGCAGCACGGCCGGGATCTTGGAACCGATGCGGATGAACTCGATGTGCTTGATCTTGCGTAGGCGGGTCAGCAGCCAGTCGAGCTTGTCGTCGCCGATCGACAGCGGGTCGCCGCCGGAGAGGAGGACGTCGCGGACCTCGGTGTGCGTCTCCAGGTATTGGAGCGCCTTTTCCCAGTTCGACGTCGAGAAATTGTACTCGCCGCCCGGATTTCCGACCATTCTGGAGCGCGTGCAATACCGGCAGTAGGTTGAGCAAAAGCCAGTTGTGAGGAACAAAACGCGATCAGGGTAGCGGTGCACAAGGCCTGGGGCGACGGTGTCGTGATCTTCGCCCAGCGGATCGTCTTCCTCACCGGGCAGACGCACGTATTCGTCGTTGACCATGATGTGCGTACGGCGGAGCGGCTCCGACGCATCGGCATGGGCCATCAAGCTTGCGTAATAAGGTGTGATGCCGACGGGCAGTGAGCCTTTATGGCGCAAAGCCGCGGATCTTTCGTCCTTCGAGAGGTCGAACATCCGCTCAAGCTGTTCGAGCGTGCGGATGCGGCTGCGCGCTTGCCAGCGCCAGTCGTTCCAATCGTCGGGTGTCGTGCCCGGGAAATTGCGTTTGTAGAACTCGCGGGCCTCAGCGCTGACCGGGAAGCGGTTCGCTTTGCGTGCCGGGGTGCCGGAACCGGTTTGGGGAATGGCGGTGGAGGCGGAGGGCGGGAAGAAGAGAGACGTCTGAACGCCGGCGTCAGTGCCGGCGGGCGGACTTCGTTCTATCACCTTGCGCTTTGTCGGAGGCCTTAAGTGCGCGGCGGTGTTGGCGCACTTTAC
>JABFRX010000070.1 GCA_013140995.1 Alphaproteobacteria bacterium
GTCTCATATTGTTCATAAATTCAGTTCCAATGCAGTTGTTGCATGTGCGGAGCCTCAAGGCCTCGCAAAACGCGCGAGACCGGCGACGGCTCAAAAAACGTCTAACTACGTAACCCCTCGAAACCCTCGTTCAGGACGTTCCAGCGTTTGCTTTGGCTTTCGGTCCAAGGGCGCCGTAGCACCCAATCGGTGGCGGGCTTTCCGCCGTCTAGGCTGCCCCGCCACCTGGGCCGGGCGCCCATCAAAGTCTTGCGTTGTTCGGGCCGCAAGCTAGACCTATTCCCGAGGGGATTCCAAGGGGTTTTTGCGGGTTTTCCGCTAGGGGCTGGCCCCTTGCGGCAACGTGGCCACGATCACGCGGTCGTGGCCCGCCAGATCCTTCACCACGCGGCGCACGTTGAGGCCCTCGTTTTCGAGCACTTTGACGGCGCTTTCACCTTGGTCGTGGCCGATCTCGATGAGCGCGAGAGCGTCCGGTTTCATAACGTCGTGAAGTGTGCGCGCAATCGTTTGGATGGCATCGAGGCCGTCGCGTCCCGCCGTTAACGCCAGGCGCGGTTCGTGATCGCGTACGTCGGTGTCGAGCGTCTCGAACGCGCTGTCGGCGATGTAAGGCGGGTTCGCGACGACGAGGTCGAAACGCCCGTGCGGCGCATTCGCGAAGTCCGCTTCGACAAATGCCGCGCGTGTGTCAACGCTGTGACGGCGCGCATTGCGTCTGGCCACGGCGAGTGCTTCGCGCGAAATGTCGAGACCTGTGCCGGCTGCGTTCGGGAATTCTGTCAGCAGGGTGATCAGCAAGCAGCCCGAGCCTGTGCCGAGGTCGAGGATGCGATTCGGCGGCGTATCTTTCAGTTCTTTGAGCGCGGTTTCGATAAGCGTTTCGGAGTCGGGTCGCGGGATCAGAACTGCCGGCGTCACCTCGAACTCCAGCGACCAGAATTCCTTGCGGCCGAGGATGTAGGCGACGGGTTCCCGTTTCTCGCGGCGCGCGATGAAGGCGTCGAACACGGCGCCGTCGGGGGCTTCGCGCGCGAGGAGGCGGGCTTCGCGCATCGGTTCTTCGATGCCGACAGCGGCCAGGCGCGCGGCGGCGTTGCGGAGTGCTTCGGCGGGTTCCGACGGGTTCATCCAGCCTTGTTAGCAATCCGTTAGGCACGACGCCAACTGCGGTCACGGCCAGACGCTTTTTTCACGGGTAGCGGGCGACAATCGGCTGTTTCTTTGGCGGGGCGGGCCTATGAAGAACTTTGCGCGCGTTTGGTTGATTGCGACGGGGGTCGGCGCGGCAATCACTTTGCTGATGCCGGCTGTGATCGTCATCGCAGCGATCACGATCATCGGGCTGCCGCTTGCGTTCGCGCTGTTGCTGGCGCCGTTCGTGTTCATCGTGTCGCTGGGCGCCTGGTACATCGGACGTAGGCTCGCACTCGGCCGCACGGGGTATGCGATCGGCGTGGGCTTTATGGTTCTGGCACTTGCGGTACCGCCGTATTTCATCAACGCGAAGCTCGAGGAACGGGCGGCGTCATTGGTCGCGGAAGATCGCGATACGCTGAGCAAGCCCTTGCGCGCGAAGGTGATAGCGGTTCGCGACGGCGCGGCGGCTCGTTTCGGCCGCGACGAAACGGCATGCGATGGGTTTTGCATGCGCACCCTGATGAACGGCGTGGCGGAGCGCATTCTCTTCGTCGCGCAAGACTTAAACGAGCCGTTGAACCCGGCGATGCCGGCCCGGTCGTTCCGCATGGAGAAGCGCGCGGAGTGCCCTTCAGTGGAACTCAAGGGCGGCAACGATCAAATCGAGGACAATCGCCCTCACCAGAGCAAGAAGGCGTACGAGCTGATGCAGCTTGAGGTCGCCAAGGGTAACTGCCTGATCGAAGAGACTGTGCCGCTCGGTGCAGCGGCCGCTGTTATCTCCCGCGGTGTTGTCCATCGCGGCGAATCCGTGATTGCCGCGGGGCTCGATCCCACCGCCGACACGGTGAACGCAAGCCGGCTGAGCGTGCATGAGCGAATGCGGCATGGCTTTGTCGAAACCTACCGGCGGACGAGCGTCGTCACGGATTTGCTTTTGCCCGTGCTGGCGCCGACGGCGACGACCGGTTCGGAGCTTCGCTCGTATACGGTGCTGGCGCGGAGGAAGTCGCGCATCAATCTCGATTCGTCCTACGAGGACAAAGCCGATTGGAGCAAATTCCTGACCGGCAAGCTTGGGCTCGACCTCGCGCTTCGCGACAGCGCAGCCGAAGAGGCGACGCGGCAGGTGCTGGCGCAAGGACTTTCGAGGGCCGGGCCGGTCAGCGACGGCACCGTGAAACTCGGCGCCGACTTCTTCGACGGCATCGCGCGCAAGGACAAGATGGCGGCCGAGGACTATCCGCTGGCGCGGTCACTTCTGACGGACACTCGCTTCAATGTGCCGATGAGCGCTTGGGCTGCGGTGCGTTACGCGACCGATGCCGAAGACGCTTATTTCGAGGCGATCGCTGCTTCGATGTTTCTGCGGCTCGCGAGCATCGCGGACACCGACGATGGAAAGCGCTACCCAGTTTGGCGCGACGAAGTGCGCTACATCGGTGGTGTTGTTCGCGAGCTTCCCGCCACGACGATCTTGAAGCATCGCGCCGATCTCGAATGGCTCGCCAGCCAAGAGCGGCTTCGGGTGTGGGCCCACGAGGCGCTTGGGCGCTTGAACGAGTTCGGCGCCGATGCAGCACCGAGGTTGTTGTGGCTGATGGACGAAGCCGTCCGTGTGAAGAACGCATATGACAGCGATTGGAACAACATCTATGTCACGGGGTTGGCCGGCCTTTGCCGCATGGGCCAGGCGGGCAGTGCGATGATCCAGCCGATTTACGAGCGGCTGAACGCGGGCGTCATGGTCAAGCATGCGAGCTATTGGGATTTGACGATTCAGACGCTCACCGGCATGGGCGCCGATCCGGAAGAGATGTGGGGTCACCTGCAGACGGACGACCGCAACCACACGCGGCAGCGCTTCACACGGGAAGTGGCGCGCGCGAAGGACAAGCGGGATTGCTCTTACTGAGGTGTTTCGTCGAGCTGGGCGAGGCGCTTGGCTTGGTCGTCGTTGATGAGCGCGTCAATGATTTTGCTTAAGGATAGGCCCTGCATCACCTGATCCAGTTCGTAGAGCGTCAGGTTGATGCGGTGGTCGGTGCAGCGGCCTTGCGGGTAGTTGTAGGTGCGGATGCGCTCGGAGCGGTCGCCGGAGCCGACTTGTTCCTTGCGGTCTGCCGCGCGTTCCTTGTCCTTGCGCTCGCGTTCGGCGTCGTAGATGCGCGCTTTCAGAATCTTCATCGCCTTCGCTTTGTTCTTGTGCTGCGACTTTTCTTCCTGCATCGCGACGACGACGCCGGTCGGCATGTGGGTGATGCGCACGGCGCTTTCGGTTTTGTTGACGTGCTGACCGCCCGCGCCTGACGCGCGATAGACGTCGATGCGCAGGTCGCTGTCGTTGATCTCGATGTCGACGTCTTCGGCTTCGGGCATGACGGCGACCGTTGCGGCCGAGGTGTGGATGCGGCCTTGCGCTTCGGTTGCGGGCACACGCTGCACGCGGTGGACGCCGGATTCGTATTTCAGCTTGGCGAACACGCCGTTGCCGTTGACGCTGCAGATCACCTCTTTGTAGCCGCCGAGATCGGAGGCGCTTTCCGACATGATCTCGAAGCGCCAGCCTTGCAGTTGCGCATAGCGGCGGTACATATCGAGCAGGTCGGCCGCGAACAGGGCCGCTTCGTCGCCGCCGGTGCCGGCACGGACTTCGAGGAACGCCGAGCCTGCGTCTGCCGAATCTTTTGGCAACATCAGGATTGAGAGGTCGCGTTCGGCCTCCGGCAACGTGCGTTTTAGTTCGACCAGTTCGTCGCCTGCCATCGAACGCAGTTCGGCATCGGCGGTTTGGTCGGTCGAGAGTTGGGTCAGATGCGAGACCTCGGCGCGCATTCTCTGCACCTCGCGCGCCTTCTCGACGATGGGTCCAAGGTCGGAATGTTCCTTCGCCAATTTGGCAAACGCCGCCCCAGGATCGGAGGCCATGCGGGCCTCGATCTCAGAATAGCGGTCGAGGATGCGCTCGATTTGTGCGGACGCGATCAAGGTCGGCTCTTTCGGTAGCTACTTCGCGGGGACGAGTGCGGGCTTTTCGCGCTTTGCTTCGATTTCGGCGGCGCGCTTTTCCACCAGCTCGACGATGTGTTCGACGAGTTTGTCGTTGTCCATTTTGTGGTCGGGTTTGCCCGCAACGTAGACCATGCCGGCCCCTGCCCCGCCTCCCGTGAAGCCAAGATCGGTTTGGGCCGCCTCGCCCGGGCCGTTGACGACGCAGCCGATGATCGAGAGCGACATCGGGGTCGTGATGTGTTTCAGGCGGTCTTCGATGATGGCGACCGTTTTGATGACGTCGAAGCCCTGGCG
>JABFRX010000201.1 GCA_013140995.1 Alphaproteobacteria bacterium
GCTGATATCAGCGGTCGTAACGAAGGCCGCGAACTGGGAACAGCGCAGAGCGGGGCGCGGCCGTGGTTTTCGGCGGATATCCGCCATTCCGTGTGTATATTTATCGCATAATATGTATTATGGGCAATTCAAACGGGACGTTTCACTTGGCAACCCCAGTAACAAGGGTTAGTTCCGTGACCCCTCCGATCACGCCCGAATCACCCCCAGACTTCAGGCCAGGTCGGCTTTGGAGCTTTTGGGACATGGTGGCGAACTACTCATTCGGTGCAGGCAACCGACTGATGCAAGAGATAAAGCTGCTGATTCAGGTGAGCAGCCAAAACATGCGTATCGTTGAAGCTGTCGGCGTCAACAACCCTCTCCTGCTCGACGATCCGAAGCTAGCCGAGGCGATGAGGCAATCGACCGAGCACGCTACCTGGTGTGCCAAGGAAACCGTGAAGCTGCTGGCGGGCTTAAAATGCGCGCACATTGACGCTGCGGGAAAGAGGCTTGGTGCGTGGGCCGACAAGGATGAGTCTGACCAGACATGGCACGAGTTGTTCAGACGAGGTACCAGCCTTCGCGATGCGATTGAGACCGAGCTTCGGGACTACCTTTTCTTTCAATACGACAAGGCTAAGGGTGAACGGCTCAAGGCATGGAAGAGCGATTGGGAAGCGGCGCTAGCGGCCTTCCCAAGCACTCAGTTGGATGTGTTCTGCGCCACAGACTGTTACGCACTGCAACACAACACCGCTTCTGTCTTCCACTGCATGCGGATTCTGGAGATCGGCCTGAAGGCGCTGGCCGCAAGTGTCGGCCTCACGTTCGACGTGCAGCAATGGAAGAACATCATCGATCTGATCGAAGTCGAGATTGACAAGATTCGAGAGAACGGCATCCCGGGCATGGGCAAGGCCGCGAAGGACGCCCGGTTACAATTCCTCTCGGAGGCAGCCAAGGAGTTTTCGTACTTCAAGGACGGTTGGCGGAACTACGTTTCGCACAACAAACTCAGCTACGATGAGCATCAGGCGCTGGGCACGCTTGAGCATGTGCGAGCCTTTATGAACCAGCTTTCGAAGCACCTTTCGGAGTAGGTGATTTGGCAGGCTTGGCGACCACCTTCTTGAAAGCGCGCTCGAAAGCGCCAGGCGTTTCGTCAACGCCGATCTGCTTCGCAGCTTCGACGAAGCGCCGCGATTGGTCTGTGTCAACGCGCTTGCGCTTGGTTGGTTTCTTCGCGGGTGCTTTGCGTGGCATAGCCGGAAGCTACACCACGCCAGCCGTTTATCGCCAGCCCTTAGAAGGGGGCCGCGCTGTTAGTCGTTCGATAGGTCAGGCGCTTGCCCTTGGCGCCCTTGAGCGCGATCACCGCGCGCTGCTTGTCATTCACGCCAAGCCGCTCGCGATTGTTCTGACGGAAATCGAACTCCGCCAGGTAGCGGTGAAGGTGCTTGCCCTTGACGTTCTGATACGTGCCGAACATTCCGCGCTTGAGCACCGAGAACCAGCCTTCGAGCGAGTTGGTGTGTACGTCGCCACGCACCCATTCTTCCGCGCTGTGATCGACGCTCTCGTGGTTCACGAGCGTGCCCTTGTAAAACTGCGCACCGTCCGTAACCAGGCGCGTATCGGGGTGCAGATTGTCTTTGATGGCGTTGCGGATTTCGTAGGCGTTCGGGGAACGGTGCAGTTTGATCGAACGCTGGCGTCCGCCACGCTCCGCCATGGTCAGCACGGCAATCTTGTGATTGTAGCCTGGGCGCTTTTTGGTCTTGGGCGAGTTGGTCAGGAAAGTCTCGTCCGCCTCGACCACCTTGCCCGCGCCACCCATCGGCGGCACGTCTTCGCCCTGCTCCATCGCGAAACGGATGCGGTGTCCCAAGAACCAAGCGGTCTTCATGCCGACGCCAAGCGTGCGCTGAAGCTGGCGGGTCGAAATGCCCTTCTTGGACGAGCAAATCAGATAGATCGCCTGCAACCACATGTGCAGCGGCACGTGGCTGGACTCGAAGATGCTCCCGATTTTGACGGTGAAGGTCTTCCGGCAGCCGTAGCACTTCCGCATCCCCGCGCGGCTCGTCTTGCCCGCCAGGCGGCCTACGCGGTCGCCGGTGGCCTGGCAGTGCGGGCATACCGGCCCGTCCGGCCACAGGTGGGCCTCTACGAACTCGTAGGCGGCAACCTCATTGTGGAATCGGGGGGACGAAAGTTCGGAAGACATAGACGTAACTCCTTGTCCCACTTATCTAGTTATGGTGGGTGGGGTTGTCAAGTGAAACGTCGCCAATTCAAAGGCGATTATATACTTGAAAAAGCAGCCAGCCGATCCCACATAGGAATCAAGGCGATAGCGCTTTTACAACTGGCAAGCGAACTTCTGACCATGGCTGACCTCACACAACCTCATTTCACGAACGAAGACGCGGCACGCGCGTATCTCGAAGCCTCACGCTGGCCGAACGGCCCCTACTGCCCTCACTGCGGCGAAGCCGATGGCGACAAGCTCACGCGCGTTGACAGCGCCAAGGGCTCCAAGACGCGCCCCGGCGTCATTCAGTGCAACACCTGCCGCAAGCAATTCACCGTCACAGTCGGCACCGTGTTCGAACGCTCGCACATCCCGCTGCACAAGTGGCTCTTGGCGACGCACCTGATGTGCTCCTCGAAGAAAGGCATCAGCGCCCACCAGCTGCACCGCATGCTCGGCATCACCTACAAGAGCGCGTGGTTCATGGCGCACCGCATCCGCGAAGCCATGGCACCGGCCAAAGGCGAGACGCCGATCGGCGGCGAAGGCAAGACCGTCGAAGCCGACGAGACGTTCATCGGCAATTCCGACAACAAGCCCCCGAAGCGTCCCGGCGCTGGCGGTTACGGCCACAAGCGCGCGGTCCTGAGCCTTGTCGAACGCGGCGGCAAAGTCCGCTCCTTCAAACTGGACGGCTCGCCGAATTCCTACGAAATCAAGTGCATCATCGACGATCAGGTTCAATCGACGAGCCGCCTCGTGACGGACGGCGCGCAATACTACAAGGGCGCGCGCGTCGCCAAGCACCAGAGCGTCGATCACAACAAGGCTTACGTGGTCGATGGCGACGTGCACACGAACACGCTCGAAGGCTATTTCAGCCTGTTCAAGCGCGGCATGATCGGCACCTACCAGCACTGCGGTGAGCAGCACCTACAGCGCTATCTCCACGAATTCGATTTCCGCCTGAACAACCGCATCAAGTACGGCGTGGACGATGTGGAGCGCACCGTGCGCGCCCTCAAGGGTTCGGCGGGAAAGCGCCTCACGTATCGGCGGACTGACGGAACGCAAAACGCGTAAGCAGTTCGCGCTTGCCCTGGCGCGAAAGCGACAGGGTGACTCGACTTAGATTTCGATGCGTCCCAAAATCGAACCAGACATGATTCGGGCGGGGTGATCAGACCCCGCCCGATTTCAATCCCGCAAATATTGGTGATCGCTAGCGGGACTGAGTCTTGGAAACGAGGCGCATTTGCGCGCCTCCCAACTCGGCAGTCAAGGCGATCACTCCAGCTAATCAGTGGAGACGATCTGAATGTCGGACACCAAACAAATCAAATGCGCGCGCTGCAAGGTGACCTTGGAGGGGCCTACGGACGCGAAGGGTCAGGACGTTTTCGCCTGTCCCATCTGCGGGAACGCTGACAATCTCGAAAACATCCATCGCGAACTCGCAAACTATATGCAGGAACACGCGGCGACGAGCTTGCAGAACTCGATGCGCAAGTCCTTCGCGAACAACAAATTCATCAAATACAAGCCAGGCATCATCCATAAGCGCACTTATCGCTTCATGGTCGATCTCGACTTCTAGATCACCGCGCTCGCGCCTTACGCTTTGAGGCAGCACGCTTCGGGCCTTTCTTGGGTTTAGGCGAAGATGCCTTGGCCTTGGCCGCTTGGTGCGGCTTGGGCGGGGTTTTGAGCATCCGACCAACGGTGCGTCGGAACAGTTCGTCACTGTCGTTCATGGTGTCGCTCTAATGTTCCACTCCAATTACGCCCCGGTCCGGTACAGAGTCTTGGGTGCGAATCGGTGAACGCGCGGGGCCTCGGAAACTCGGCGCGCTCCTGACGAGGAGGGGTTTGCTGGCGTGCCCTAATAGCCAGCGCTTTGCACTGGCTATGGGTGCATGGGTAGTGGCGTCACCTCGCTACCTGTTTTCCACCGACTGACTCGATGTTTCCACAGACTGCCCGAATTTGCGCTTTCCGCAATCCGTTGCAACCGCGGGGCGAAAGTGCGCGATTCCTGGTGGGGCTGCTTTGTCAAAGATACAATCGCCAATTCAAAGGTACGAAGGTTGGAAATCTGCGGTTTCCAGATCTCGTCCGTTTCTCACGCGTCATCGACCGTTGAGGCTTCGAGTTCGGCTTGGATTGGAAGTTCGTCGCGGCGCGCGATCGTGGCG
>JABFRX010000082.1 GCA_013140995.1 Alphaproteobacteria bacterium
CCTTGCGTTAGCGCGCGCAGCGGGTTGCGTCAGCTGTCATTGGGACAAGAAAAGAGGAGGCCAGCCTTTCGCAGGTGGCCTTGCGCTCAAGACGGCGTTCGGGACATTTCATTCGCCGAACATTACGCCAGACAACGAAACCGGCATCGGAAAATGGAGCGATGAGGACTTCGTGCGCGCGCTAACGCAAGGGCAGGGCGTACACGGCCAGGAGCTTTATCCGGTGTTTCCGTACACGTCGTTTTCGGCGATGACGGTGGAGGATGCGCTGGCGATCAAGGCCTATCTGTTCACGCTGTCCCCTGTGAGCGCGCCACGGCGTGAGGACGGCATCGCGTTTCCGTTCTCGTGGCGGGCACTGATGAAGGGGTGGAAGCTCTTGTTCTTCGGTGGCGCTGCGCCGCTCGCAAACGATGCGTCGCGTGATGCAACTTGGAATCGCGGGCGCTATTTGGTCGCAGTCGGACATTGCGGCGAATGTCACACACCGCGCAATTTTCTCGGTGGCCAAGTCGCGTCGCAGGCGCTGCGAGGCAATCCAAGCGGTCCCGATGGTTGGAAGGTTCCCGCGCTGGCGGGTGCGAACGCCAAGGAATTCGCCGCGTGGTCTGTGGAGGAAATCGCGGAATATCTGAAAAGCGGCACAATGCCCGACTTCGACAACGCGCAAGGGCCGATGGACGAAGTGATTCAAGACGCGACGAAACATCTCACGGATGAGGATCGCCGCGCGATTGCGCTCTACCTAAAGTCGTTGGACGCCCCTCAGTAAAACCTGTTGATAGGCGTGTGTTGGCGATTTGGCGGCGCGGTTGCACAAGATTAAATTCATATCCCAATCAACAGAACGGTGAACCGCCTATGGCCCGCGTCATTATCATTCTGGGACTGATGATCGCGATCACGGCGACGATGTTCTGGATCACGCGCAAGCCGCCTGCGACAGAAGCGTCCGCGACACCCGTGACTTCGGCAACGACCGTGAGTTTGGCGGAGCTCAACTCGCCGAAGACGCCGGGGCCGGATAGCGACATTGCGGATAAGCCGGATGAAACGCAGTCGCAGGTGTCGGCGGAACCACGCCTCGTCATGAACCCGGCGGGTGAGGCGCAATCTGGTCCCGCGAGCGCTCAGGATGTAACGCGCGGGCCTGTTGCTGGTGCCGCGCCGTCGATCGCAACTGCCGGCCTCGACTACAAGAACAATGCCTCGTTCACGGGCACCGCGACACCGGGCGACGCGGTATCGCTGGTGTGGGACGAAAAGCCGATCAGCTGGACGACTGCAGACGCTGAAGGGAATTGGATGCTGGAGTTCAAGGCCCCGGACGCGAAGAGAGCGCATGAGCTTTACGTAACCGCGCAGGGCAAGGACGGCTCGGTGATCGTCGGACCCCAACGTGCGAGTATCGGGCCTGCGGCAACGCCGGGCGGTCTTGCACGCATTACGCTGAAGGCCGCGGACCAGTCGACAAAGACGCTGCAGGACGGTTCGACCACGGCGGGCGAACCGGCGACGGGTATCATCGTCGAAAAGATTGCGACAGGCTCCGTCGTGGGCGAAGCCCTACTCACCGGCAAGGCCGACGCGGGGGCAACAGTGAAGGTTCAGATTAACGGCAAGGCCGCCGGCGAAGCGGTTGCCGATGCAGAAGGCGCTTGGTCGCTGACTGCAATGAACCCGTCTAACAAGGCGGCCGACAGTGTTCGCCTTGAACTTTTCGGGAAAGATGGCGCGAAGTTGGATGAGGCCGAGGTGCCGTACAAGGTGCTGGCGCCGGAAGCCAAGGTCGCTGTTGCTGAACCGGAGGCGACGGCGAAGGAACCGTCCGCCGTGCTCACGTCAAAGCCGATTGCGGAGGGTGCAGCGGCGGCAGCGAGTGCCGGTGTGTCCGCGCTGTTTCATGGACCGGAAAGCGTTGCTGCGGAGAAGCCGAAGTCGCGCGTCATTCGTGTGCGGCGCGGGGACAGTCTGTGGCGCATCTCCAAACGCCACCTCGGCAATGGGAAGAAGTGGGCGAAGTTCTATCGCCTCAACAAGCGCAAGATCGACAACCCCGATCTGATCTATCCTGGACAGACGCTTATTCTGCCGGGCTAGGTCTGGAACTCGAGCGCGGCATGGCTTAAGTCAACGTCATGCCGCCATCTCCTGGACGTTCCACTGCCGTCGCCGGCGACGCTCATCAAGGGCAGTCGCGTTTCTCACCCGTTCGTACACTGTTGCCTTACCTTTGGCCGGAAGGGCGGTCCGATCTAAAGGCTCGGATCATGCTTGCCATGGTGGCGCTGGTGCTGGCGAAGATCGCGACGCTAGCGTTTCCGCTTTTGTACGGTAAGGCCATTGATGCGCTCAGTCCGAAGAGCCCTGCTGTTCAGGCGGTTGGGATCGCGATCGGGTTCATTGTCGCCTATGGCGTCGCGCGTATTGTGATGCAGGGTCTCGCGCAGCTGCGTGACGCGATTGCCGCGAAGGCCGTCTACAACGCGGTGCGGGCGGTGGCGGCGAAGACGTTTCGCCATGTCCATGCGTTATCTCTTCGCTTTCACCTTGAGCGCAAGACAGGCGGCCTCACGCGCGTCATCGAACGGGGCACGAAGGGCATCGACGTGCTCTTGTTCTATGTGCTGTTTTCGATCGCGCCGACGATCTTGGAGCTGATCCTCGTCTGCGGATATCTGCTTTGGGCTTATCACTGGGGGTATGTCGCCATCACGGTCGTGACCGTGGTGCTCTACGGCTGGTTCACGATCCGCATTACGGAGTGGCGCACGGCGATCCGCCGCCAAATGAACGACAGCGACACCGAGGCGAACACCAAGGCAGTCGACAGTCTGCTCAACTACGAGACCGTCAAGTACTTCAACAATGAGGGCCACGAGGCGTCGCGTTACGACAAGGCGATGGTGAGCTTCGCTTCGGCATCGGAAAAGGCGCAGATGTCGCTCTCCGTGCTGAACACGGGGCAGGCGGTGATCATCGTTTGTGGCCTCGTCGCGGTGATGGTTTTGGCGGCTCATCACGTGTCGCAAGGCGTGATGACGATCGGCGATTTGGTTGTCGTCAATGGGTTTCTGACGCAGCTTTATGTTCCCCTCAATTTGCTCGGCACCGTGTACCGGGAGATCAATCAAGCGCTCATCGACATGGAGAAGATGTTCGACGTGCTTGGCGTGCCGCAGGAGGTGCAGGACAAGCCCGGCGCGCTGCCGCTGAAGGTTTCGGGCGGTGACATCCGCTTCGAAGACGTCACGTTCGCGTACGATCCGGAGCGGACAATCCTGAAGGGCGTAAGCTTCACTGTTCCGGCCGGCAAGACGGTTGCGGTCGTGGGGCCGTCGGGTGCGGGTAAGTCCACCATCTCGCGCATTCTCTACCGGTTCTACGAGGTGAAGTCGGGGCGCGTGACCATCGACGGCCAAGACATTCGCGACGTGACACAGGATTCCGTGCGGGCGGCGATCGGGATCGTGCCGCAGGATACCGTGCTGTTCAACGACACGATCCGTTACAACATCCGTTACGGGCGTATCGAAGCTGGCGACGCCGAGATCGAGCAGGCCGCGCGGCTCGCGCAGATCGAGCCGTTCATCAAGCAATTGCCCGATGGCTTCAACGCCATGGTCGGCGAGCGGGGTTTGAAGCTTTCCGGCGGCGAGAAACAACGTGTCGCGATCGCGCGGACGATCCTGAAGAACCCGCCGATACTTTTGCTCGATGAGGCGACATCGGCGCTCGATACGCATACCGAGCGCGAGATCCAGTCGGCGCTGAAAGAGGTGTCGCGCAATCGCACGACGCTTGTGATCGCACACAGGCTTTCAACGGTCGTCGATGCCGACGAAATCCTGGTGCTGGATCAAGGGCGGATCGTCGAGCGGGGACGGCACGGTGAGTTACTCGCCAAGAACGGTGCGTACGCCGCAATGTGGAACCGTCAGCGCGAAGCTGCCGCCGCGCGCGAAAGACTCAGCCAGGTCGAGAACGACCCGGCGGTCAATCCCGAAGTCGTGCGGGTTCAGCCAGTGGCGGTGGCTGGAAGTTGACAAGCGGCGCGGCGGTCACGCGTGTTGGCACGACGCGAGCTACAGCGGAAATTCCAGTTCGACGATCGCCTTGACGACGCCATCGGCCGCTTCGTCGCTGACGCCGAACAGGTAACCGGCGTTGTATTTCAGCTTGAGACCGGATTCGCCGAGGGGAACCACGCCGGTGGCGATCGGGCCGATGTAGTGCTCTTGGCCATTGAAGCCCGGCATGTCGTCGATCGGGCCGAACTCACCGAAGATTTCGATGCCCGGTTCGAATGCCTTGTCGAGCCGGTACTTGAGCTGGAATGCGTGGCCGACGTTGAGGTCGGTGGAAGCGCCGCCGCCGACCTCGCGCTCGAAGACAAGGTTGTAGGTCGCGTCGAACTTGCCGAGCTCCTTGGCGAAGAGCAGCGCAACTTCGACCTTGTCGGGGGCCTTGTCGTCGTCTGTGCGTTCGTACTCCACGAGCAAGCCGAAGTCGGCCCAATACTCGCCCGGGTTTGTCAGCTGGAAGCGGTTTTCCCACTCGAAGGCTTCGAAGACGGTGGACTCCCCTGAGCCCGCTTCGTGTTCCCATTCGGCGTAGAGCTCTGTGAACCACCATTCGTTGACGCCGTAACCGACACCCAAGAGGTGTTTCTGTTCGTTGTCTTTGACGTTATCGCCGTCGACCGTCACTGAGGGGCGATACTCGATTTCCAACTCGCCAAGTTCAACGTAAGGTGCGTAGACCTTGAGGCCCGCTTGCGCGTCGCGCGCCGTCAGCGGCAGTGTGAGCAAGCCCAAAGCAACGACCGCGGCCGCAAGGCCTGGTGTTGCGGCGGACCGTTTCGGTCGATTGAGGGCCAACATGAAGCCTCCGATGAGGACGATCGTGGCGAGGTAGAACACGATTTGGATGCCTGATGGGCGGGCTACGTAGCCGACGAGGACGTGCAGGAATTCGCCCGGAATACTGTCTCCCGCGAGCAGCCATGATGTGTCCCAGATCGCGTGGCCGAGCGCGGGCAGGATGTCAGCCTGGGTAAGGTATTTAGCAGCGTTTGCGGCCATGCCGGCGGCGAGCAGGAGGATCATCCAACTCGTCATGCCGAACAGCACGCGCGTCGAGAGCTTGAGCAAGCCCGCATAGAACGCATAGCCAACGGCGGCACCAAGCGCGAGGCCAAGCGCACCGCCGAGTGCAAGGTCGGTCGCGGTCGCGCCGCCGCCTGCGATGCCGTAGAGGAACAGCACGACTTCGGAGCCTTCGCGCAGTACGGCAAGGCCGACGGCGATTGCCACGGCGTAGAGCGGCTCGCGCCCGGCGGCGACGGCGCCGCCGATACTGGACATGCGAGCGGCGAGTTCGCGACCGTGTCGCTGCATCCAAATGTTGTGCCAGCCCAGCATCGCGACGGCGAGAAGAAGGACGGACGCGTTGAAGATCTCTTGGCCGACGCCCTCCAGGGCCTCGGCGATCTGGTTGGCGAACGCCGCGACGACGATTGCGCCAAGGAGGCCGGCAGCGATGCCGATTGTCAGCCAGCGATTGCGTCCAGCGACCATTTTTGTGGCGGCGGCGACGATGGACAGCACGAGTGCTGCCTCGAGCGCTTCACGAAAGACGATGACGGCGGAGGCGAACATGCTTCGATCTTTCCGTGAACGTTACTTCGCGACGATTTTTCCCTGCGCCGTCGCCATGTTGAACTCGCCGAAGTAGGGGTAGGTTCCCGGCTCGAGAGGGCCGATGAAAATGATGGCTTGCGAATTGCCGACGATGACCTTTTCCCGGTTGAGTTCGTAGGACTCAAACTCCTCGGGCGTGAGATCTTGGTTCTTGACGATCAGCTTGACCTTCTTGTTCGCCGGAACTTCGAGCGTCGCGGGCTGAAACTTGTGGTCCTTTATGACAATCTCGAAGGCGGGCACGTCGTCGGCCTGCGCCAAGTAGGTGAGGGCGCCTGTGAGGCTCAGCGCGGCAATAGCAAGCGGTCGGATCATTGGCGTACTCCGTCATTGCTGCTATTGATAATCATTAGCAACGTAGTGCGCAAGTGTAAATCGGTCGCAATTGCAGCTACTCGTTGGGTGGTTTCCGCGCTTTGACGTGGGTCAAACGGGGCTTATTCGCCGCGCGCCCGAGCGAGTGTGGAGACCAATTCGGCCACTTTCTCACGCTGCGCACGTTTGTCGCCCGAGCGGATGGCGTGTTCGACGCAGTGGGCGATGTGGTCGTTAAGAATCGCGCCTTCGACCTTCTTCAACGCTGCGATGACGGCTTGAACCTGATTGACGACGTCGATGCAGTAGCGGTCGCCGTCGACCATCTTCGCGAGACCGCGCACCTGACCCTCGATCCGGTTCAAGCGCGACAAACAGGACTTCTTGGTTTCGCTCTGCATGGTTGCATGATACCCCCTACGGGTATATGTGGTCAAGGCAGCGAACCCCGGTGCCTCGATGACCACGTCACATGACGAAACGACAACGCACGCGGACCCCGTGAAGGTCAAAGACCCGGTTTGCGGGATGATGGTCGATCCGGCGACTGCAAAGCACAGCGCGCAGCATGCGGGTCAGAACTACTTCTTCTGCAATCCGCGCTGCCGCGAGAAGTTCGTCGCGAATCCTGACGCCTATCTGAAGCCCACCACGCAGCCGCCGACGGCTGCGAAGCCGGACGCGATCTACACCTGTCCGATGCATCCGGAGGTTCGCCAAATCGGTCCCGGGTCATGTCCGAAGTGCGGCATGGCGCTCGAGCCGGAGAACGCGCTTGACGCAGAGGGTGCCCCGAATCCCGAACTCGCCGATATGACGAGGCGCTTTTGGATCGGCTTGGGCTTGAGCGTGCCCGTCGTTGCGCTCGAAATGGGCGGGCATCTGACCAATTTGCACATGTGGCTCGGCGCGGGGCTAAGCAATTGGCTTCAGTTCGCCTTGGCGACACCCGTGGTTTTGTGGGCGGGCTCACCGTTCTTCGTTCGCGGGTGGCAGTCGCTCGTGAACCGAAGCCTGAACATGTTCACGCTGATTGCCATGGGGACGGGCATCGCGTGGGTCTACAGCGTTGTGGCGACGCTGGTGCCCGGCTTCTTTCCACCTGCCTTCCGCGACGCGGAAGGGGCCGTTGCCGTCTACTTCGAGGCGGCCGCTGTGATTACGGTTCTAGTGTTATTGGGGCAGGTGCTGGAATTGCGCGCGCGAGAAAACACCGGGGGTGCGATCCGGGCGCTTCTGAATCTCGCACCGAAGATCGCGCACCGCCTGCAGGCCAACGGGTCAGATGAGGACGTACCGCTTGACGAAGTCGCCAAAGGCGATCGCTTGCGCGTGCGGCCCGGCGAGAGCGTGCCCGTCGATGGCGCTGTTCTCGAGGGCCGCAGCAATGTCGATGAATCGATGGTGACGGGGGAGCCCGTACCGGTGGCGAAGGCGACAGGCGACAGGGTCATTGGCGGCACGATCAATCAGACGGGCGCATTCGTGATGGAGGCTCAAAAGGTGGGCCGCGAAACGATGCTGGCGCAGATCGTGGGCATGGTGGCTAAAGCCCAACGGAGCCGGGCGCCGATACAGCGGCTGGCCGATCAGGTGTCGGGATGGTTCGTACCTGCGGTGATTGCCGTGGCGGTCGGTGCCTTCGTCGCGTGGTCGATTTGGGGGCCCGAACCGCGGTTTAGCTTCGGGCTGATCGCGGCGGTGGCGGTGCTGATCATCGCTTGCCCGTGCGCGCTCGGGCTTGCGACGCCGATGTCGATCATGGTTGGCGTCGGTCGTGGCGCGCAGGCCGGTGTGCTGATCAAGGACGCAGAGGCCCTTGAACGCCTTGAGCGGATCGACACGCTTGTCGTCGACAAGACGGGGACGCTGACCGAGGGCAAGCCGAAGGTCGTCGCGATCGAGACCGTTGGAGGCGCAGCGCGCGACGATCTTCTGCGTTTTGCGGCGGCACTCGAACGTTCGAGCGAGCATCCGCTCGCGGCCGCCATTGTTCGCGCCGCGGAAGAGGCTGGCGTCGCCATACCTTCCGTCACGTCGTTTGAGTCGGTTACCGGCAAGGGCGTGACCGGCACGGTGGAGGGGCGTAGCGTCGTGATCGGCAACGCGAAACTTCTTGCTGGATTCAACATTGCGACGTCGGCGCTCGATGCGGCGGCCGATCGCTTGCGGGCCGAGGGCGCGACGGCGATGTACGTTGCCGTAGATGGTGCGGCGGCCGGGATCGTCGCCGTCGCCGATCCGATTAAGCAGACGACGCCCGATGCGATTGCCCGGCTGAAGGCCGAAGGCGTGCGGGTGGTGATGCTGACGGGCGACAACGCGACAACGGCCGGCGCCGTTGCACGAAAGCTCGGGATCGACGAGGTCTTCGCCGACGTGTTGCCGGAGCAGAAGAGCGCGATCGTCGAGCGGTTGCGCGCCGAGGGGCGCAGCGTGGCGATGGCCGGCGACGGGGTGAACGACGCCCCAGCGCTCGCCGCCGCCGAAGTCGGTATCGCCATGGGAACGGGCACGGACGTCGCGATGGAGAGCGCCGGTGTGACGCTCGTGAAGGGCGACCTCTCGGCCATCGTGCGCGCCCGCCGTTTGTCGCGCGCGGTAATGCGAAACATCCGCCAGAATTTGTTCTTCGCCTTTGTCTACAACGCTGCCGGCGTGCCGATCGCAGCTGGCGTTCTCTACCCCGTGTTCGGCGTTTTGCTCAGCCCCATCATCGCGGCGGCCGCGATGGCGCTGAGCTCGGTCAGCGTCATTGCGAACGCGCTCAGGCTACGCCGCGCTCGCATCTGACGCGAGGAGGTAAGCATGGGATACTCGTACAGCGACCAAGCGGTCGCCGATTTGAGCGTGAGCGCGCAAAGCTTGTTCGACCATCTCGACGACCAGGGGCGACTGGGCGCTCATATGGGTGAGCGCTCGATGATGATGATGGGCGGCCGGATGACTTACGAATTCGACGCCGCACAGGGCCGTGCCATCGGTTCAGTGATCAAAATGGGCGGTTCGTTTCTGGGAATTCCGTTGTCGGTCGAAGAGGTCGTCGTGACCCGCGAGCCTCCGCACCGCAAGGTGTGGGAAACACGCGGGCAGCCACGCATTCTGATCATCGGCAGCCATCGCATGGGCTTCGAGATCACGCCGAGCGGCAGCGGCGTTATGCACTTGCGCGTCTTCATCGACTATGACCTACCCGCGTCTCTGTTTGGGCGCATCGTCGGCAGGCTTTTTGCGCCCATGTATGCGCGATGGTGCGTGAAGCGGATGGCGATGGATGCAGCCCGGCATTTCAGCGCATAGTCTGGTGCCGCCGGGCCCACCAGAATGCCAGCGTTGGGATGGCGATCCACTGCAGCACAGGCGAAAGGCCGGTTGCGAGCGGAGGTAGGAGCGGCATCCGAGAACTGTAGTTCCAGCTGCCACGGACATTGACGTTCAGCCACTCGCTGAAGACCGTATAACTTACACCGAGCGCAACAGCGGTCAGCGCCACGTTGCGAGAGGCGGTTTGATCGCCGGGCCATCCGCGCCCGAAGGCGAAGAGCGCGGGGGCAAGCGTCGCTGCGGCGATCATGATGTCGCCGACGGTACAGTGCGCGACAGCGAATGCGATCTGCGCGATCGTGCCGTCGAGCCGTGTACAGCGGAAGCTGAAGCGTCTCCCACGCCAGATGGCCAAGAGCAGATGCGAGGAAGTAACGCCCAAGAGGCGCGAGCCAGTGCGCTGTGTCAGGCGCCATGCGCGGCGAAGGCGCTACGCGCGCCGCCTTTGGTGAAAAGCCAAACCGTGTAGCGTTCATCCGGCTGGCCCTCGACTTCCATGCCGGGGGAGTTCACCGGCATACCGGGCACAGCGATGCCCGCGGCCTTCGGCTTTTCCTTCAACAGGCGCTTGATGTCGTCCGCGGGCACGTGGCCTTCGATGGCATAGCCGTTGATCAAGCCCGTGTGGCACGAGGTGAGGTCGTCGGGAACGCCAAGCTTGGCTTTGATCGCCGCCATGTCGGCGCTTTCATCGACGGTGGCGCTGAAGCCGTTCGCGTTCAGATGATCGACCCACGCCGTGCAGCAGCCGCAGCTCGGATCTTTGTAGACCTTGATCGCGAGCCCTGTGGCCGCCGTGCATCCGGGCGCGAGGGCCGCGAACGCGGCTGCAGTCATCAGCATCTGGCGGCGGTCGAACATAGTGGTTACTCCGCGGGCGCCGGTTGGGCGACCGGCCCCGTTTGCATCTTGCCCCAGTTCTTGCGGTCCTTCGCCCAATAGCGTTGCTCGATCGCGAGCATTGCAGGTGTCACGAACAGCGTCAGGAGCGTTGAGAACGCGAGGCCGTAGACGATGGCGGTCGCGAGCGGCACCCACCACTCGGCGCTCGGGCCGCCGTAGTGGACTTCGCGGGTCACGAAATCGACGTCGATTTTGTACATCAGCGGCAACAGGCCGAAGATCGCCGTCCACGTCGTGAGCAGCACCGGCCGCATACGTTGAACGCCCGTGCGGATGATCGCGTCCATCGGCGGGAAGCCTTCGTCGCGCAAATGGTGGAACGTGTCGATCAGCACGATGTTGTGGTTCACCATGACGCCGATCAAGGCCACGATCCCGGTGCCCGACATGATCACCGAGAATAGCTGACCCTCGATCAACATCCCAAGCAACGCGCCGAATACGGAAAAGACGACAGCCGACAGGATGACGGCCGCGTGCCAGAAATTGTTGAACTGGATGATCAAGATGCCGGCGATCACCAGCATCGCGACGGCGAAAGCGACGAGCAGGAACTGCGCCGACTCGTTTTGCTGTTCGTCGGAGCCGCGGAATTTCACCCGCACTTTGGTGTCAAGCCCTTCGGCTTCGATCCACTTGCGGATTTCGCCGATGCGCTCCGTGATGTTGAAGTTCTGCTCGGTGTTGACGTTCGCGCGGATCGTCCAGATGCGCAGGCTATCGACCCGCTGCAGGCGGTTCACCTGTTGCTGCGCCTTGCGGGCGACGAAGTTCGTGATGGGCACGCTGCCGCCGGCGGTGTTGATGTAGAGTTCGTCGAGCGCGCCGATGCCGCGGTCGGCCTGCGGATAGCGGACGCGAATGTCGATTTCGTTCTCGGAATCGTCTGGGCGATACTCGCCGACCTTGATGCCGTTCGTGACAAGCTGAACAGCGGCGCCGACGGTGCCGACGTTCGCACCGAAGAGACCCGCCTGCTCGCGGTCGATCGTGAGCGCCCATTCGATCCCGGGCAGCGGACGCGAGTCTTCGATGTCGCGCAGGCCCTCCATACCGTCGAGGTGCTTGCGCACCTGATCGGTGACCTTGTCCAGCAGCGCGTAGTTTTCCGATCCGATCTCGATTTGAATCGCCTTGCCCGTTGGCGGACCGCCTTGGGCTTCAGACAGCTCCATGAAAATGCCGGGGATGGTGCCAAGCCTGCGCTTGACTTCGTTCCAGATCGGCTTCGAAGGCCCGCGTTCGGCGTAAGGCTTCAACTCCATCGACAGCCGGCCAATGGTATCGACCGGGACTTGGCCGCCGAAAATGTTGCCGCCGCCGCCACCGCCTGAGACCGCATAGGCCGCGTGCAGGCCCGGCGTACCCAGAACCCGCCGTTCGGCCTCGATGATGAGGTCGCGCTTCTCGTCGGCCGAAAGATTGCCGCGCGCGCGCACGAAGAGGCTTGCTTGGAAGGCGTCGGTTTCAACGAAAAATTCGACGCCCCGGCCGTACATGAACAAGCCCGCTGTGATCGCAACTAACGTGACGGCGACCATCCCGAGGACCAGGAACGGGCGTTCGACCGCTTTCGTCACGAGTCTGGCGTAAGTGCCGACCCACCCGCCGATGGCGTAGAGGTCGCCCGATTCCGAGAGGTGGATCGCGCGCTCCGTCGCCGGGTGGACATTGTCGGCCTTGCCGAACAGCACACCGATCGCAGGCAGGAAAATGAGCGCCACCACCATCGAGGCCGTCATGATGAAGATCATCGTGAGTGGCAGATAGCTCATGAACTTGCCCGACACGCCGGGCCAGAACAGCATCGGTGCAAAGGCGGCAAGCGTGGTCGCGGTCGATGAAACCACTGGCCAGAACATGCGTCGCGCAGCCAATGTGAACGCTTCGCGCTTCGAGAAGCCCTCGGTCAGTTTGCGGTCGGCAAATTCGACCACGATGATGCCGTTATCGACGAGCAGACCCACCGTGATGAGCATACCCATCATGATCATCATGTTCAGCGTGTAGCCGCCGAGCCAAAGACACATGAAGCCGATCAGGAACGATGCCGGGATCGAGACGCCGACGATCAGGCCTGAGCGTAAGCCCAGCGCCGCCACGACAACGACCATGACAAGCGCGATCGCAAGCAGGATCGCGTTTGTAAGGTGGGTGAGCTGTGAGTCGATCCAGTTCGACGAGTCGAACGAATAGTCGACGGAAATGCCCGCGGGGATTTGGCTGCGTTGCGTTTCGATCAAGGCCTTCACGCGCTTGATCGTGTCGACGATGTTTTCGCCGATGCGCTTCGTCACTTCGATCGCGATCGCCGGGCGGCCGTTGAAGCGTAGATAAGTGTCGGCGTCCAGGAACGTGCGGCGCACGTCGGCGATGTCGCGCAGGGTCACCACGCTGCCGCCGCTGACCTTAACCGGTAGATTCAAAACGTCTTCCGGCGTTTCGACCAGACCGGGCACCTTAACCGCAAAGCGACCGCGGCCGGTATCTACGTTGCCGGCTGGGATCAGCTGGTTGTTTGCGGTGACGACGCGGAACAGATCGCTGCTCGACACGCCGAAGCTTTGCACGCGCGCAGGGTCGATGACGACCTCAAGCACTTCTTCGCGCTCGCCGGAGAGTTCGGCCGACAGAACACCGGGTATGCTTTCGATCTCGCGCTCGAGACGCTGCGCGGTGCGCAGCATGGTGCGCTCCTGCACGGTGCCGGACAGCACGATCGAAATGACCGGTTCGAGCGCGATATTGAACTCGTTGACCTGGGGCTCTTCGGAGTCCTGCGGCAGTTCGGGCCGCGCGACGTCGACCTTTTCCTGAACGCGCTGGCGGGCCAGGTTTTTATCGAAGTTGACGTCGAACTCGAGCTGGATCGCCGCGTAGCCTTGTGACGCAGTCGAGGTCATGCGCTTGAGGCCTTCGACGGTCTTCAACTGCGTCTCGAGCGGTCGGACGATCAACCGTTCGGCATCTTCCGGTGATATGCCGGGCAAGATCGTTACGACGCTGAAGAAGGGAACGGGTATGTCGGGGTCCGCTTCCTTAGGAATCGAGAAATAGGCCACTGTACCCATGACGAGCACGGCGACGAGCGCGCTGAGCGTCAGCCTCAGCCGTGCAAGTGCCCAGTCGACGATGTGGTTCATGACTGCGTGCCCTTCTCCTCGGGCGCGGGGTCAACTTCTTGTCCGTTCGTTACGTATTCTTGACCGACGGTGATGATGGTCACCGTCTTCGGCAAGCCCGTGACCCATACGCCGTCCGTACCGTCGGCGACGATCTTCACGGGAACGAACTGTACCTTCTTCTGTGCATCCACGATGCGCACGCCGATCGTGCCTTTGTCGTCGAGCGACAAGATCGCGGGCGTAATCCGGTGGGCCTCGACGACGGATGAGTTCACGTGAATTTCGGCGGTCACGCCGTCGCGGATTTTGCCTTCCTTGTTGGCCACTTCCAGCTCGACGCGAAACGTGCGCGTCGCTTGCTCCGCACTCTTGGCGATGAAGCGGACCTTGCCCTCGACCCGTTCACCCGTGATCAAGCCGGCCCACCCTTTGTCGCCGATGTTGATCTGTTGAACGTCTTTCTCCGAGACTTGGCCCACGATCAAGAACGGGTCTTGGTCGATCACCATCGCGCAAGGCTGACCCGGCGCCAGGTAGTCGCCGACATTCACCATGCGGTCGTCGACCACGCCGTCGAACGGCGCTTTGATCTTTGTGAATTCGAGTTCCTTCTGCATCCGCTCGACCTGCGCTTTGGACGCTTGATACTGCGCCAAGTCGCCGGCGACCGACGTGTCGGAGCGGAAGCCCTTTTGTTGCAGCTTCTTCGAGGCCTCGTACTCGAGCTGACGCTGCTTCTGTGTCGCGCGTGCTTCGTTCAGCATCGCGACGCGTGCGTCCACGTTCAGTTCGCAAATGGTGTTGCCCGCTCTGACGGCGTCTCCTTTGTCCGCGCGGATGGCGGACACC
>JABFRX010000146.1 GCA_013140995.1 Alphaproteobacteria bacterium
TCAAGCTTACGTCGATCACGTCGTACCGCGAATACGACAACGAGTACGGCCAGGACGTCGATTTCTCAGGCGCCGACATTATTTACCTCCCGGACGACGGCACGAACTTCAACAAGTTCGAGACGATCACGCATGAAACGCGGCTCAACGGCGAGACGGGTTGGGTCAACTGGTTGTTCGGCGTCTATTACTCGAACGAAGACATCGACCGGCAGCAGCGGGTGACATTCGGCACAGAGGCCGAGAGTTTCTTGAGCTTACACCGCGCAGGCCCTTCGCCGCTGGCGTTGCGTGTGGGGCTGGGGCTTGGCGCACTGACGCCTGCGTTTACGGGTAACACCGGCGACACCGACCATTACTTGCAGAACTCGGAATCCTTTGCGGCGTTTACGCATAACGTCTTCCACCTGACGGACGATTTGGATTTCATCGCGGGCGTGCGCTGGACGACGGAGACGAAGGAGTTCCAAGCGACGTATCTCACCGATCCGCAGAACGGCTGCACCGCGATGGAGGCTGCGTTCGGGCTTGACCCAAGCCGGCAAGCGGCGAGCCTCGGTTTGCCCGACCTCAATCAACGGGGCATCGCGCTCGCGTGTCTGCCCTTTGCGCGCAACGCACTCGACGTCTTTACGGCGGCCGCGCCTCACCTGCAGGAACGGACGGAGGACGAGTTCTCCGGCATCGCGACCCTCGCCTATCAGTTCAATTCAAACCTCAACACTTATGCGAGCTATTCGCGCGGGCACAAAGCGGGTGGGTTCAACCTCGACCGTGCGTTCAGCGATGCGCAGGGTTCGATCGTGTCGCCGGCCACATTCCCGGCAGGCCCGCCTCCTGTGCAAACAGTACGCGCGCCGGACACGAGCTTTGAATCGGAATTGGTCGATGCCTACGAACTCGGCCTGAAGATGGCGAGCGACGACAACACCTTCCAGATGAACGTCGCAGGATTCTATCAGGACTTCCAAAACTTCCAGCTGAACACGTTCACCGGCATTTCGTTCATAGTGACGTCGGTGCCGGAGGTGATTAGCCAGGGCGTCGAAGTGGAAACGTTCTGGTCACCGTTCCGCGACTTCTCCACGAACTTAGGCGTGGCCTACACCGACGCGCGCTACGGCGATGATCTGGGATCGGTGACGACGCCGGGCTCGTTCCTAGATCGCAATCGCGGCCTGTTTGCGTTGCCGGGCGAGCGGTTGACGCACTCGCCGGAATGGACCGTGACGGGCGGCTTTGATTACAGCTTCCCGTTCATCGACACGTTGACGGCACGGCTGCACATGGATGGCCGCTGGCAGAGCGAGATGAACACGGGCTCGAACCTCGATCCGCGCAAGGTGCAAGACGCATATGCCGTGTTCGGCGCGAAGATCGGCTTCTATTCGGAGGACGAGTGGTTCGGGCTTGAATTCTTTGCCCGCAATCTGTTCGACGAGAGCTACATCAACACCGCGTTCGACTCACCCTTACAGGGTACGGCGATGTGCGTGAATGCGCTCTCCGGCAACGTTCAGTGTCAGGCCGGCTCGGAAAGCACCAGCACGATAGACGCGTTCGTGGGCGAGCCGCGGATGCTGGGTGCGACGTTGCGCATCCGGAATTAGGGCTTCGGCGTCATTTGGTCGGAGGGCGCCTGCAGCGATGCAGGCGCCCTTTTTCTTTCCAGGAAGGGCGCTCCCAGACTGCGACAGGCTGTGCGCGACGATAAGGCCGATTGATTTTTTCGGCGTTTTCGGCGATATTCGGCGCCTCAATTGACCATTGGTGGAAAAGCGTCTGCGGGCACCCCCGCGGGCGCTTTTTCCTGTTCACAACGGAAAGTTTGCACATGAGCCAACCAAGCCGGCGTGCGGCCAAACGCGATCAGATCTTTTTCACCGCCCTTGAGAACGGCTATTCGATCAACCGCGCGTGCGATGCCGCGGGCTATGCGCGGACCAGCGTCTACCGTTGGCGCGAGGAGGACGACGCGTTCGCAATGGCGTGGCTGCGCGCGCTGAACGTGGCCGCCGATCTTCTTGAAGACGAAGCCGACCGGCGCGGACGCGACGGTACGGACGAGCCGGTCTTCTACCAAGGCGAACGATGCGGCGCTAAGCGCAAATACTCCGACGCACTGCTGCTCGCGCGGCTGAAGGCGCTCAAGCCCGCCCAATACCGCGACGGCACGTTCTCGCAGCAAACGGTGAACATCGTCGTACGCGACTTCATCAACGAACCCAAACCCGCACTCGAAGGCGCCCCGGCCGTTGCGCTAACGCAGCCGCCAGACCCAGCGAAAGCGCGCTGACGCGCTATTCAGATTGAAACGCCAAGCACGCCAAGCCGTTCGTGCTTGCCGCCGAACGCTTGTGCCGTGGGCCGCGCCGCAAGAGCAACACGAAGGACGGGAAGGATTCACGAAGAGCCACGAAGACACTCAGCCTGTGTCGATTCTTGCTGGCTAATCGCGGAGTCCGGCGCGCAGCGCCATACAAACCTTCAAAGCAGACGCCTCGTCCGAAAAAGGGCGCTTCGCGCCGATCAATGTGATTAGGCAGCAGGGACTCATCGCAACCGCAGAGTCTTCGCGGCTCTTCGTGAATCCTTCCCGTCCTTCGTGTTGCTCTTTCTTGCAGTGCAACGGCACCAGCGTTCGGCAGTAGGCACAAGCGGCTTGGCGTTTCAATCTCTTCCCAACCCTCAGACAGGAACACCACCCATGCTCTCGCTCGTCAAACCCAAACCCGAGCTTCCGCTGCCGCACCAATGGGAACCACGCGACTACCAGATCCCCGCGTGGAAGGCGCTCGTCCATGACGGCTTGAAGCGCGCGGTGCTACTTTGGCACCGGCGGGCGGGGAAGGATCTGCTGCTGCTCAACGCCACCGCCGTGCTCAGCCACCGCCGGCGCGGGGTTTATTGGCATGTGTTCCCGACCGCCAAGCAGGGGCGCAAGATCTTGTGGGACGGGGTCACGAAGGAGGGCCGCGCGTTCGTCGATCATTGGCCGCGCGAGATCGTGGCGGCACGCAGCGAAGCCGACATGAAGCTGAAACTGCAGAACGGTTCGATCTGGCAGATCGTGGGCGCCGACAATTTCAACGAGGCCTTGATCGGCGGCAATCCGGCGGGGCTCGTCTTCAGCGAATTCGCGCTGCAGAACCCCGCATGCTGGGATCACCTGCGCCCGATCCTCGCGGAGAACGACGGCTGGGCCGCGTTCGCGTTCACACCGCGCGGGAACAACCACGGGCAGAAGCTCTACACGATGGCGGCAGCGAACCCCGGTTGGTTCGCCGAGCGCCTGACCGTCGCCGACACGGGCGCGATCAGCGCGGATGCGATCGAGGAGGAGCGCCGCGCCGGCATGCCGGAGGAACTGATCGCGCAAGAGTTCTATTGCTCGTTCACCGCAGCGTTGACCGGCGCCTACTACGGCAAGTTCATGGAAGAGGCTGAGCGCGACGGGCGCATCGGCAAAGTGGAGCTGGAGCGCGGCCAGCGCGTGGAGACGTGGTGGGACCTCGGCATGAACGACGCGACCGCGATTTGGTTCGTGGTGCGCGCGAACGACGAGATCCGCGTGCTCGACTATTACGAAGCAAGCGGAGAGGCGCTTGAGCACTACGCCGACGTGCTGCACGCGAAGGGCTTCATGTACGACCGCCACATTTTCCCGCACGACGTGAGCGTGCGGGAGCTGGGCACAGGCCGTTCCCGGCTTGAGACGCTGCGGAGCTTAGGCATCGGCGGCGCGCAAGCGCCGGCCCGCGTGGCGCCGAACATGCGCATCGCCGACGGCATCAACGCGGTGCGGACGATCCTGCCGCGCTGCTGGTTCGACGCGGAGAATTGCAAACAAGGCGTCCAAGCGCTGCAGCAATACCAACGCCACTGGAACGAAGCGCGCCGCACGTTCGAAGACCAACCCCACCACGACTGGACCAGCCACGCCGCCGACGCGTTCCGCTATGGCGCGTTGATGCAACGCCTGACGCCGAAGCGGCCGTCACCGCCGCCGGGGTGGCGCGCACCAACGCAAGCCCGCAGCGGCGACGTCTGGCCACCCTGGGAATGGGGCGAACCCGACTATCCGCGCGCAACGCACGTGTGGGACTATGATCCGCTGAGCCATGAGATCGACCGGCGGCGGTAGCAGGCGGTGTTTGCCGGGCGGAGGCTCACCCGGGAGCGCGGGCTAGCCCTTCCTTCCTGGGACCGCCGGCATCCTGCCGGCACTTTTGATCTGTCGAGTCAGCAAAGTGCGGGCTGGAAGGCTCACCAACGCAGCCGGGGACACGATTAACGAAACATTAACACTAGTGGGCTCTACGTGAGAGGTTAACGATAGGTTGATCGCATGAGAACCAATAGCACCGCCGCTTGGCCGCGCGCATTTGCGCTGGCCGCAATGGTGTCGTGCGCGAGCGCGATGAGCGCGTTCGGCGCGGCCGGCGACAACGGTCAGTACTTCATGATCGAAGGGCTCTACCTCGAGAAGGACGACGTCGGCACCGTGGCGCTGACGGCTGCGGGCAATGCGCTCAACCCATACAACCCTGTTAGCAGCGACATCATCGAACTACTCGACGGCACGGGCGGCCTGCGTGGCACCTTGCAGTTCGAGTCGTATGGCAATTTTTGGCAAGCCTCCGCCTTCGGCGTCGTTCCTTTTGACGAGCATGCTTTCGTCTCGGATCTCGACTTCGGGGGCGTAGGGGGCGACAACACAAGCACAACCTACGCGGTGTTCGACGAAGTTGGCGTTCCGGACGGCGACGATCCGGAGAACTCCGAGTTTCTTCATGCCCTCGACCTCGACCTCGAAGCGAATTTGTGGGGCGCGGCGTTCGATTGGCTGCACCCGATAGGCAAGATCGATTTCTTGTTCGGCTTGCGCTTCATTCACTACGGCGAAGAGTTGCGCTTTGTTGCGTTCGACAGTGCGGCCGCGTTGGCGGGAGGTATTGGGGATCGCATTGCGATAAACGTCGATAACGACATGCTTGGACTACAGGCCGGGTTCCAGGGCATGTGGAACATCTGGTCCATCGTCGCGATCGGCGGCAACATCAAGGGCGGTTTGGCCGTCAACTTCGTCGATCGCTCGCGCTCGTTTTCGGCCGACAACGGCGACCTCGTGATCCCGGACTTCACCGATAACCGCGACGGCACCGGCTTTGCCCAGTTCGTCGAGGTCAATCCGCGCATCGACATCGTTCTCGGCCAGTCGGCAACGTTGACGATGGCCGGGACGGCGTTGTGGATCAACCAGACCTCGCGCGCCTTGTCTCACTTCGAGACCGCGACGGACGTGACCGACGCCAACCTGCGCGACGACGACGACGAACTGTTCTACGGCGCTTCGATCGGCGCGCGGCTGGCGCTGGATTGAACAGCTGCTCGAACGAATTTCGGGCGAGGGCGGGTTAACCCCGCGCTTGCTCCTGTGGGGCGGGTGGATCGGGACACGATTACCTGTCGCCGTATTCCGAATCACCGGATCGACGGCGGACGCTGGTGAAGCGGACCAAGCGGGTCGAAACCTCAACAGCATTACCCTTCTCCCGCGCGGTACGCGTGGGAAAAGGTGGCGCAGCAGGCTGTCAAGCCTGCTGTGACAGATGAGGGCTCCTTAGGAACTGGGCCTCTCTATGAAGAGATTTCGGTCGCTGCGTACGACTTAAGGCGTTGGCGCTATGTAGATCGTGGTCGATGTTGCCACCGCCTTATTATTTCCCTGTATCGCGACAATTTCGAACGTTCCGCCGTGCGTCAACCTCAGTTTGGCTTCGGCAGTGGCGCAACCGCAGTCGCCATTTGTCTCAAAGAGTTGACCAGTACTCAAGTCGCGAACCTGAATCTTGACGCTGGTGCTATTGCCGCGCTCGTCAGAGTGAGATTCTGCGACAGCCCTTACGATACCACCCTTCGGCAGACTTACATTGTCACACTCTGCCTTTGATGGGCTGCTCGAGCATCCAAAGTCGTCTGCTGCGGCTGGCAACAATGGGACAAACAGCACACAGGCCGCTGAAGCCGCAACCGCTACAAGCAATTGTTTCATCTCAATTTCCTCTCTATGGGTGGGATCAACTCTTAGGCTACGAAGTATTAGTTTGTCAGGCGTCTTTGTCCGAGCCGTCTGGTAACGTTGTTAAGCGGAAGCGTCGCCGGAGCAGGTTAGCCATTCGCAATACGGCGACAGGTAATCGTGTCTGCTCGCGAATGAATGTGGGAAATGCCACAACAGCAAATTCATATCGGGCTATTGTGTGGCCAATCCGATGGGTCCGGTAAGGAAAGATCTTCGACGAAGGAATACAGCGACAGGTGATCGTGTCTCTAACATCAAGCATGCTGCCCACGGCGTAATTTTCGGGTAGTTCGTCGCCTGGTCGGGGCCGGTCGTCGCGTCAGGGCTGGCTACGGAGCTGCAGCTATCGCCTCCACGAAGTACTCAAAGTTTTCAGCGTTCCGCCTAGCTTCACCTGAGTTCGAAATTGCGAGCGCGCGGGCCTCGGCAGTACCATAGATCTTTGGATCTTGGGTCGCGCCGACCAGATAGAAATGAGACATCTCGTGCACGATCACGCCGGGTTTAGAGCTGTAACCGGCGTCCGGAGCACTCCAAAAGAATGCGCCAAGAACGATCGCGAAAGATTTGTCGGGTAGCACGTAGGCATAATAGTCCCCCAATAGAGCATCTGTTCGTACGCTGCAAAAGAATGTGACACCACCTCCGAACGCGCGAGCCTTTGTAAGCGTGTCCTTGATCTTGAGTGCGGCTGTCGCGTTTGAAAGGTCGGTAGAAAGAAGGTCGATTCCAAACCATGTCTTGAGCTCTGCGATTCCGCGATCTGTCGGTTCGTCAATCACAGAAATAGCTTTATCGAGGATGGTTTTGGAGGTTGCCAAAGCCGCGCTGGCCTTTGTGAGTTCGGCCCCTTGGCACATCGGTTCTTGTGCGTCCGCCTGTCCGCTGTTGAGAGTCGCGGCCAGCGCGAGGGCGATCAGCGTCTTTTTCCGGCTAATCATCTTCTGTCCCGTTGTTAGTTGCCTGAGAATTGGGCCGCTGCTGCCAACATGTGCTCACCATTCATGCCATTCACTCCAGCCGCACGCGGTGCCGAAACCAACATCTTCCGCGAAGTCTTTTGCGTCATTGGCTACTTGTATTATCGGCTTTACCACTCGGTGGACGCGGTAAACAAACTCGGCGAGCTTGGTCGTCATCACGGCTCCGCCTCCAACACCGCCAGACGGTATCGAGGCTATGACGGTCTGGATCGCGGTTTCCTGGAGCCACTCTCTCGCCTCTCTCTCTACTCTTTCTTTGATACGACGCTGCAGTTCGTTCCCGACGGCGTCAGCCAGCGCCTGTCCTGGGTTCGCAGCTGCGGTTTGACGCACGTTGGCGGGCGCGCACGATAAAGGGATCGCGTTGCGCACTGAGGCTCGGCCCGATTCTATTGTTTGATAGCTGCTGTCTATGAAGTCGGACAGAGGCTTCTCCACGAAATTGGGCAGCTTCATTTGGAAGGTGATGTCGCATTCCATCGTTTTTTTGTAATGCTTGTAGGTGTCACATGCCTTCGCGTTGGTGCATTTCGTGGTCGTGCCCGGAATGCAACCCCACGTGCCGAACGGCCCCGTCCACTTGCTTGCGCAAGCGTCAGTTGTGGTGGTGCATGTTGCCAGATCTGGAACACCGGTGTCGTACACGTGCGTGCACTCGGACTTCGTTTGAGGCGGCGTCAGCAGGTCTGTGTAATGACCGATCACCGTTTTTTGCGAACGGAGCTGTGGGCGGTCCAGCTTTTGGTAGAGAACGGCGCAAGCTCTGTCCGTATCAACCGTGCTTGGAAACGAAGTCGATTGGATGGACGCACTGGAAGTAGATTGTAAGTCGGTGACACCGACCAGATCGTACATGGGCCGCGGTGCCGGGTATCCAGGCCAGTTCGGTTCAGTGTAGAAAATCTTCTTCGCCGCCACGTCGATTTCTACGATCTCTTGACCTAGTACGAGACGAATTCGACCCGGGTTGCCGGCAACTTCACGCCAAGGACCTTTGCCCGCTTGATTGTCTTGATTTTTTTCGTACCAAACGTTCCCAGTTTTCTGGAACTGACCATTTCCGCCTGAGTATCGGTACGTTGCTACGGTATCAGCGATTGCTGAAGTTGAGATACACGAAAGCAAGATGGACAGAGACAAAAGCAACACGGAGTTTGTTGATGTCATTGCGGAATGGTCTCCCACTTTTAACAGCGTCGATCTGTTTGGACTGAAAGTAATACGGGGACGAAAGTAATACGGGGACGGTATACATAATCCCGCTCTACCGCGCCACCTGCTGCTCATTGAAAATGAACACCCGCTTGTAGAGAAAGTTCCTTCAGGCGTTTTTCGTCCCGACCATGTCTATCCTCTCGGCGAAATTCCGGCCACAACCAATCGTTTCCTTGCTGAAAGTTTCAACAGCTAATTGGCGTTGATCACCGTTACGGGAGGTAGACTTGGTGCGGAGCCTGCCTCCTTTTGCAGCGTGATAAGCTGGTTCAGCAACGTCATGACCTGGGTGCTCCGATGATCGTCGGCCGGATATGTTGGAGGGATCGAGTATGTGGCGCCCTGGAAATCGACAGAGACCGCGGCGCTGTCATCACCCCGTAGAACTCTGAACAGGTCGATGGGGCCTTTCGATGATTTCACTTTGACCGGCGCGACCGTGGTGCCGTTCTCGACAACCCGGCTCGCGCGGACGATTTCGCCAAGGTAGTAGATCATCGAATCCGGGGACCTTAAGTAGAACGCCATCGGCGGGGCCACCTGCGCTTTTTCTGTGCAGCCGTCACTGGCTGAGGTTCCTGCGCCTGCTATTGTCAGGCGAACGGCTCCGTCTTTGTTGGGGAGTGAGCGGACAAAGTTCTCGGTGATACTGAACAGTGCTGTCGTGTCGAGTTCACCGTTTTCCGTGGCCGGCGGATCGACCTGAAAGGTGGTTGCCGATATCAATTTTCCGACGGCCAACGCGCATTCGGTGTGCTTCGGAT
This sequence comes from Alphaproteobacteria bacterium, assembly GCA_013140995.1. Classification (GTDB taxonomy): domain Bacteria; phylum Pseudomonadota; class Alphaproteobacteria; order Micropepsales; family Micropepsaceae; genus SZUA-430. The sequence goes on from JABFRX010000146.1 coordinate 9,048, forward strand.
CGTTGGGCATCGGGCGCGGCACCGCAAATCGTTTCAATACAAAGCCAGCTTTGAGTGCTTCGACGACCGGCGTGGCGAAAGCGGCACTTTCGCTCTGTACCGTTATCCCAGCGGGTTTGAACGATTTGCCCTCAACGAGACCGAGACTAAAACTACCTTCGAGCAGCCTAAGTACGCTCTGAAAGCACTTCAGTCCGTCAAACGGATTGTTGTCGACGACGATGTTCTGATGCTTGTTGCGCTGCTCGTCGCGGAAATGGCGAACGTTCGCGCCATCGCATGCGTTCGGGATGGACGGCTTGATTGCCTTGTCGAAGTAGCCTTGCTCGATTTCAATTCGTTCGATGAACAAGTGAAATAGAAGATCCTCCGGCCAGCCTTGCGCCAAGTAGAAGGCGAGCGTTTCCGGCTTGGCGCGGTCCAAAATCCCTTGAATGAATTTCTGATCGTCCAAAACTTGTACGCCTACGGTGTCGGTTTGGTCGGCCCCAAACGGAATGCTTAGCCCGAGCGTGTCCGCGGAGCGTGGTCCTAGTTGAAACGTCGATGTGACGGAGGATTTGAGCGCACCTACGGATTGTAGATTTGAAAGGCGTGTATAGTAGACGGGCATTCGCTGGCTGGCGCGAAGGACGTTGAGCAGCAAAAGCTGGTTGGATGAGTCTTCGACAGCTTTGTTGAACAGAACGGCTTTGTCTGCCGCGGGCGGCATGCCTGTGCAACCGCTAAGTACGACAAAGAATGCTGTTGCTAGTGAGCGAGAAATGGTCATGCGGTATGCCCTAAGAGAGAAAAATCTGGATAGCTGAGATGGTTGGGACTGTCTAACAACGCTTGGGTGCGGGGTCAGTTCGTATTCGCCCCGCCATGCGCAGATGACGACTGAAAAGGGAAATTGGAGGACCTGGGGGCACGCGGCAAACTCCCTCTCAGCGTTTCTAGTGAGCAATGGATGCAGTCTCTGCCCCATACACTGGCTGCTTTTGGGAGTGATGTGTTTTTTCGCACAATGCAGCAGCGATCACGTTGCAAGATAAGGCGCCGATACCTGTTCGAACGACGATCTGGGGACAGAACGACGATATGGGGACGACGATCTGGGGACAGACGATCTGGGGACACGTCACAAACTCTTGGGTCGCTGTCAGTCAGCAAGAGTCGGCTGGAAGCCGGCGGTCCCAGGGCTTTTTGGTCGCTTTGCCGTTAATACGGGGACAGTATATCTATTCTCCGTGCGTTGAACGAGCGTGATCGCGCCGCGTGCGTCGCTCCGCGGCCCTAGCGTTTCTGTGGAGGTTGGGCGTTCGTTCTGCGCATGCTCGCAGTAGTTGCAACGCTGTGCGCTAGTGCGCTGCGCAATGTGTCAGTAAGGCAGCCTCATTGTGGGGGCGCCAGTGCTTGTTAGCCGCGACTAGACGAGCGGCCCGCCAACTGCGGCGTCGCGCCAACATCATCGCGGAGGCCGAATCATTCGCACGTGTGGGCTATTCGCATCATTGCCTAGATAAGTTGCGAGGGCGAATGCCAAGTCCTTTCATTGCAGAGACTGCTTTGATAACGCTTCATTCAACTTTCGGGAGGGAGAAATGCTGAGTTCTAAGAATGTTGCTCTATTTGCTGTTGTCTTTTGCGCCGTTCAGTTGTCCGCGTGCGCGTCGATCATCAAGGGTTCGACCGCGGCCATCAACGTGACGTCGCCGCCGATCACCGGGGCGAACTGCATTCTGAGTTCGGGACAAGGTAGCTGGCAGGTTACGACGCCAGCGTCGGTGACGGTGGAGCGAAGCAAGGAAGACATTCAGGTTCGCTGCACGAAGGAAGGTTACCAAGACGCGACGGCTATCATTCCTTCGAACTTCGAGGGTTGGACCGTCGGTAACTTGGTGTTTGGCGGCATTATCGGGGTGGGCGTCGATGCGGCCACGGGCGCCATGAACGACTATCCCAACGCGTTTCAGGTTCCGATGACGCCGTTGAATCAAGTGATGCTCACGCCGCCGCCGGGTACGCCCAGCGGTGCGCCGCTGCAGAAACAACAATAACGCATTCCGCTTGTTCGCAATGGGGTCGTACCTTGCCGGTGCGACCCCTACGTTTTGGTGATCGAGCGTCGCCTACTGCGTGGTTCAATTTCGTCTTCGCGGCTTGGCGTGGAACTTAGAGCGGAATGCCGTCAGTGGCGGGGCCGGCATTGAGTGCCGCGATGGCTTCTCGCAGCAGGCGAAGGTCCTTGTAAAGTGGGGACAGGATACCTATTTCTTCGCCTACCGCGCCACCGGCACGTCCGTGATTTCGCTCAGCATTTGTCCGCCGCACATGATGCGCACGGCGCGGTAATTCATCGAGATTGCCGGGCCTTCGTAGCGGACGGGTTGTGTCGTCAGGACTTGGGTCACCATGCCGGTTGGCGGGGTTGCGGTCAGGATGAGTTGTTGCATTGGCGTTGCGCTGCGGTCGGCCATGCCTGCAGTCAGCGTCACGGTGTAGCCGGGCGTCGGCAGGACGACTTGGCCGGTCGCGATGAGTTCCTTCGTGGTGCCGGGGCCGGGCATCGCGTTCACCCAGGCGGCCCAGTCACGGCTTTCGATCACCGGGCATGACGATGCTTGCGGTGGGGGCGGCTCGATGGGAGGCGGGGGCGGTTCGCCGGCGCTCGTGCAGTTCGTGAGTAACAACGTCGTCTACACAACGACAAATCCCACGTCCGGGACCGACGCGTTCACGTACACGATCAGCGACGGGAATGGCGGGAGTGCGAGTGCGGCGATTACGGTAACGATTACTGGTACGAACAGTCCGCCCGTTGCGAATGCGGATTCAGAGTCGGTTCTGGACCTGTTGACTGTCGTACTCGACCCGCGTGTGAACGATACCGATCCGAACAACGATCCGCTGACCGTCATATCCGCGACAAACGGAACGAACGGCACTGTCACCATACAGAACGGAACGCAGGTGACGTATACGCGGACCAGTGCATTCCCAGGTCCAGGTTCCACGGTCACAGACAGCTTCAACTACACGATTTCCGACGGCCAGGGTGGCACGGCGACAAGCTCAGTCAGTGTGACCCTTGAGGCCTCGCCTGCTTGCGGCGGCCAGGGACAGCCGGTTTGCCCATAGTCTGATGCGGCTAAGAAGATTCAGTTGAAACGGGACAAGCAGGACTGATGTCCCGCTGTGCCGGTTGTGCCAAATCACGGGCGGTTCAGCGGTACCCAGCCCGACGGCATGCGCGCCTCAAGCGGCCCGAACCGCGCCTTGTACGCCATCTTGCGGCTGCCTTCGATCCAGTAACCGAGGTAGACGTAGGGCAGGGAGCGGTCGCGGGCTTGTTCGATGTGGTCGAGGACAATGAACGTGCCGAGGCTGCGCGGCGCTTCGTCGGGGTCGTAGAAGCTGTAGACCATCGAGAGGCCGTCGGAGAGTTGGTCGGTGAGGGCCACCGCGATCAGGTCGCCGGCGTTCGGGCCGGCGCGGTGGCGGTATTCGACGAGGTGGGTTTCGGCGGCGCTGTCTTCGACCATCGCCACGTAGTCGAACATCGTCATGTCGGACATGCCGCCGCCGGTGTGGCGGGCGTCGAGGTAGCGGCGCAGCAGGGCGAACTGCTCCTCCGTCGCCCAGGGGTCCACGACCTCGCCGATGAGGTCGGCGTTCTTCGCACGCACCCGCTCGAACGAGCGCGAGGGTTCGAACGCGTCGACGATCACGCGGACGGAGACGCAGGCTTGGCAGCCTTCGCAGGACGGGCGGTAGGCGATGTTCTGGCTGCGGCGGAAGCCGGCATGGGTCAGGCTGTCGTTCAGCGAGCGGGCGGCTTCGCCGGAAAGGCGCGTGAAAACTTTGCGCTCCATGCGGCCGGAGAGGTACGGGCACGGCGCGGGGGACGTGAGGTAGAACTGCGGAAAGCGTATCCCCAACTGCTCAGTCAACTGGCGCAACTCCGAATCGGCGATCCGAATTTCACACAGTCGGGCGCCCCTGAGAACGGGGCGGCGCGGCGATATTTTTTGGGGCCGTTTCCGGCCGAAATCGGCGGTTTTGCCCATGGGATTTGGCACCCGGTTTTGCGGTTTGCCGGTTGCCTTGCAGGGCGCTTGCCAGGTAAGCGGGTTGGATGAGCCAGGATTCCCGCGCCTTCCGCGACGCTTTGGGCCATTTTGCGACAGGGGTCGCCGTTGTGACCGCGGCGGGCCCTGGCGGGGCACTGGGGCTGACCGTCAACTCGTTCGCCTCGGTGTCGCTCCAGCCGCCGCTGATTTTGTGGAGCTTGGACAAGGTGTCGGACCGGTTCGGCGCGCTGATGGCGGCGTCGCACTTTGCGGTAAACACGCTGGGCGGCGAAGCGCGGGCATTGGCGCAGAGTCTGGCCCGCAAAGGGCACGCCGGTTTGGGCAATGAAGCGGTGCGGATGAGCGCGCGCGGCGTGCCGTTGCTGGGCCGCGCGATCGCGCATTTCGAATGCAGCGTGGAGCATCGTTATGAGGGTGGCGATCACGTCATCTTCGTCGGCCGCGTGCTGGCGTTCGATCACACCTCGCACAGCGACCCGCTGATCTACTATCGCGGCCGCTACCGGGCGCTGTCGGAACTCGAAGGCTAAGGCACAATGGCAAACGTCGCGTTCATCGGCTTAGGGCGCATGGGCTTCCCGATGGCAGGCCACCTCGCGCGGGCGGGTCACGCTGTCACCGTGTTCAACCGCACGCGCGCACGAGCCGGCGAATGGTGCGCCGCGCATAGAGGGCGCGCCGCCGCGACGGTCGCGGATGCCGTAAAGGGCGCCACGATCGTCTTCTCTTGCGTCGGCGACGATCCGGATATCGCCGAGGTCGCGCGGGCCGCGTTTCCGGCGATGGCAAAGGGAGCGGTGTTCGCCGATCACACGACGGGTTCGGCGATGCTCGCTGAGGAACTTGCGCGCGAGGCGGCGGCGCAGGGCTTAGCGTTCGTCGACGCGCCGGTGTCGGGCGGCGAGGCCGGCGCTGTGAAGGGCCAGCTCACCGTGATGTGCGGCGGCGATGAGGCGGCATTCGCTGCGGTCGAGCCCGTCATGCAGGCTTACGCGAAAATGGTGAAGCGGCTTGGCCCTGCAGGCAGCGGGCAGAAGACGAAAATGGTCAACCAAATCTGCATCGCGGGCGTGGTGC